>DDBL01000201.1 GCA_002333425.1 Leptospiraceae bacterium UBA2033 | reverse complement strand
TAAATGAGCGTATGTCGGAAAAGAAAATTGCGCAGTATTTTCGTTCACCTCCAAGTTTAATTTCTCCTTTCATCGCTAACTCGGCTATGTCTTTGTTTACGAATTTACCGAATGCATCTTTCATTTTTTCGCGTTCGTCAAGACCTTTTGTCATGGAGTTAAATGAATTCGTTAAAATGCCAATTTCGTCATGTGCGCCAACGGGTAAATTCACATGGTAATTTCCTAATTCAACTTCATGGGATGCATCTACTAGTTTTAAAATTGGGTTAGTTAAACTATTTGCATAAAAGTATACGAATAAAACGGATAACATAAGAACTATAATCATGAGATAAATATTTCTTCTCTGTAAATTATAAACTTCTTCAAAAGCTCTATCTTCATTTACAGTAGAGATTACACCACCATTTGTAAATCCTAACTTTTTAAACGATCCCAGATAATACAGATTATCCTCTTCTAAAAAACGTTGGTATTTATTATTTACATTACTAGAAAGCATACTTTTTACGATAGGCGAATTAGCTACATTTTTGCCCTGAGTAATATAATCCATATTGGAGTGAGCAAGTAGGTTTCCTTCTTCATCTACTAGGAAGTTAATTGCTATACCTCCCGTTTGAAATGATTCCAAAATACTATTGAGTCGTATGAATGTTACTATAATAGTTTTTTTGTTATCTACTTCTTTGAATGGAATACTCATACCAAGAATGGGAGCTTTGAATATGGGACTTGCATTTCTAAGGATAGTTGCTCCTGCAAATGATTTATTGAAATAGGTTGAGAGTGCATTTGCTGTGCTTATAAAATCATTTTCTTCAGATGCTGCATTTGTTTCTTTTTTGTTATTATAGAGTTTATGAACTAAAACTAAATCTTCGCCTTCTTGCCTGTAAACCCCGAGAAATAAAACATCACTGTCATTTTCAAAAAAGATATTTTTAAAATCTTTATTTTTACTTTTGGAGTCTTCGTGTTCTACTAAGTTTTCTGCTGCTAGTTTTAGATTTTTGGAAAGAGCTAAAAATTTTGAACTTAGATTGTCAGTGAGTATTAGAGTCATACTAAGAGTATTCTCTTCGATTGTTGATCTGGCATTATTCTTAAAAACATAAGTAGCAATACTAATAATGGTAGAGAGTGAGAATAGTATAATGGTTGAAATAATTAAAAGCAATTTGAATCGAATCGTAAATCTTGATTTGATAAAATTAGAATTTTTGGATGTATCTACACTAGAATTTATTTGTTCATTTTTTTTATTTTGACTCATACATTTTAACCAACTAAATTACTACTGGCATAACCCTAAAATTAATCAATAAAAAAAACAGTTTTTTTAAGTTTACCAAATCTGGCTTTTTTTCAGGATGCTTTCATGAGTTCTACAGAGTTACAAAAAAAAACATTTCCTATTAGAAAGAAAATAATCGCAAATAGAAGAGCAGGTGTTTCTTTTCCACTGTTATCCCTTCTAACAAAAGAATCTCTCGAGGGTGGAGATTTTCATACGCTTGAACTTATGGCACAGTGGGGGAGACAGACTGGCGTTTCAATAATCCAAATACTTCCTTTGAATGATCTTGGATTTGGAAGAAGTCCTTATAGTTCTATTTCTGCATTTGCCATTGATCCACTTTATATTTCTTTATATACTTTAGGAATTAATATTCGAAGTCGCAAGGAAAAGATTATCACTTTAGATGTGAATATGTCTCGAGTAAGAGAACTCAAAGTCCAAAATTTACGAATTCATTACAATAAAATATTTAACGAAACTCTAAAAGAAGTAATTAAAAACTTTATGAATCAGCATCTCTGGGTTTCTTCTTATGCTGCATTTAAAGTTCTCTACAATAAAAATAATGGTGCCCATTGGAAAGATTGGAAATACGGCTCCGAGTATACGGTTGAGTTACAAAAAGAAATTCAAAAAGAAAATGAAGATGAATTTTATTTTGTAATTTGGATTCAATATATCGCATATCAACAATTACGCGATGTAAAAAAGAAGTTTGAACAAGAAGGAGTTTACCTCAAAGGGGATATGCCTATATTAACCTCATCGAACAGTGCGGATGTATGGGCAAGAAGAGAGCTTTTTGATTTGAGTTTAAATTCAGGAGCACCGCCGGATAATTTTAGCGAAGAAGGACAAAATTGGCATTTTCCTATAATCAACTGGGATCAAATGAAAGCACAAAATTATGCATGGTGGAAAGAGAGACTTGAATACTTAGAGCATTTTTACCATCTCTATCGAATTGATCATGTTCTTGGAATGTATCGTATTTGGGCGATTCCTCTGGATGCAAAATCAGCGAAACTTGGTTTTTATTATCCGCAGTATGGGGTTACACGAGAAGAGTTTTTGGAAGTTGGACTAAATCCGGATGATTTTGTAAAAAGAGAAATTATTTATGAATTTAAAAAAGATACTTTTATTTTTTACTGGGATTTTTATAAATTAGAAGGTTACTACACATTATCCGAAGATGTCAAGAGAGTTTTATTCCCGTTATCCCATAAACACTTACATGAGGATGAAGCTCTTTGGAGAAAAGACGGAGAAGAAATACTAAATTTCTTTTTTGAACATACTGAAATGCAAGCCTGTGCAGAGGACTTAGGAGCAGTTCCCTCTTTTGTGCGAGATAGCATTCATGAAAACAAAATTATTGGTCTTGATATTATCCGTTGGACACGTTCTTTTGAGGATGGAAGTTTTATTCCTGCAGACAAATATAGAGAGCTTGCTGTTTCCTCTTTATCTGTACATGATACTTCCATTGCACTGGATTGGTGGAACACAGTATCACATGAAGATCAAAGGAGTTTTAGAAAATTAATCCATTTAAAATCTACACACAATGAACCCTCTGAAGTTCTTAGTGCAATGTTGCGGTTTGCTTTTTCAACTAGCAGTCTATTCTCTATTAACCTCTTGCACGATTTTTTATTGGATCCTAGTTTTTTTCCAGATGAGACTAATCCGAATAATCTGCTCTATCATCCTGATAAACATCGGATTAATGTTCCTGGAACACCGGAAGATAAAAATTGGTCTTATAGGTTTCCTTTTTATGTAGAGGATTTACTTGCGAATGTAAGACATATGGAAGAAATTCGTTTTATGTTAGAAGAATCAGGAAGAATCAATGAATAATATTTTTGGAATTATTTTATCAGGTGGTTCAGGTTCTAGAATGAAGTCATCTAAACCTAAACAATTTTCAAAACTACGTGATCTTAGTTTACTAGAACATTCAGTGAAGTCATTTAATGAATGGGGATTTTTTAAATCTATTGTAGTTGTTTCTAATTTAGACTATATTGTAGATACAGAAAATTCTATCTCAAAGTACTTACTTGCAAATGATAGAATTGTTCCAGGTGGGAATACACGTCACGAAAGTTGTCTTCGTGGACTTGAAGCTTTGAATTATGACGACAAGGACATCATTATATTTCATGATTCGGCAAGACCTTTCTTTTTAAAATCGGAATTACATGCTGTAGCAAATGCTGCTGTAATGTATGGCTCTGCTACTATTGCGGATAACGTTTCGGAAACAGTTGTAACCTGTTCAGATGGAAAAGTAGAAAGTATACTTAATCGAGATGAAATTAATCTGATTAAAACGCCGCAAGGACTTCATACTTCTCTTTTGAATATTTTACTAAAAGAAAAATTAGAAGAAGATCCAACTGATCTTTGTTCGTGGGCTTTACAATTTGGCGTAAAAACATATCTAATTAAATCCAATCCTTTCAACATGAAAATCACCAGAGAAGGGGACATGGATGTTGCAGATAAATATTATGATTTATTTAAACAATTGGAAGAAAATTAATTGGATCCATTCAAAGACCTATACCAGTCTAGTTTTATCGAAGGATATTGCAAACAGGAAAATACAACTCAATACTTTAAACGTTTTTTTAATGATGAGGCAGCTAGCGCCTACACTGAATTAGACGGAATCAAAATTTCTAGGATTGGATTTGGATCCTATCGGGTTGCTCGTGGTAATGCTATTTTTGAAAAAGCATTAGAATTAGCCATTTTAAATGGAGTTAACTTAATTGATACTTCTAGCAATTATGGAGATGGATCTAGTGAATCCTTAATTGGAGATATAATTCGAAAATTAATAGATGAGTCAAGAATCAAAAGAGAAGAAATTTTTCTTGTAACTAAAATAGGTTACATCCAGGGAAAAAATTTGCAGCTTGTAGAGGAGATGGAAAAACAAGGAAAAGCTTTCCCAGATATAACTTATTACGATCCGAATTGCTTTCACTGTATTAGTCCAGATTTTTTAGAAGACCAACTGACTAGAGCCAGAAAACGATTGGGTTTTTCTGTTATCGACGCAGTGTTACTTCACAACCCTGAATATTTTCTCATGGATTCAGAGCATCATAATGTGAGTCGGGAAAAAGCAATTTCAGAATACTACGATCGGATCAAAAAAGCTTTTGCATTTTTGGAGTTGAAGCGCCAAGAGGGTATTATCCGCTATTATGGGATTTCCAGTAATACTTTTCCAAAAGAAGAGTCAGCGTATACATTTACATCTCTTTCAAAAGTTCTAGAGATTTCTCAAAACATGTATGGTCTTGGTTCTGGATTTAAGTTGATTCAATTTCCTGCAAATTTATATGAAACTGGATTCATTACTGAAAAAAATAATAGTGGTGAATCTATCGCCATGCTCGCTCAGAAAAAAAATCTATTTACTCTTATCAATCGTCCTTTAAATGCAATGAAAAAACAAGGAGGAATGGATAGATTAGCCATTTACCAAGGAAATGATTTAAACCTAATCAAAGGTAAGCTAGAAAACTTTACCAATCAACTAAAAGAATTTCAACAGAGTATGTTTCAAACTCTTGGAATTGAAAATGTAAATTTTACATTTGTATCAGTCATTGAAACATATAGAGATAAATTTAATAGCAAAGAACATTATCATCAGGCTTTGAATTATAGCGTTATACCGCAAATCAAGGATCTACTTTCTCGTATTGAAAAATTAGATAAGGCTAATAGCTATTATACTTTTTATCTCGATTTAATAAATGAAGGCATTGAAAAGCTAGAGCAGTATGTTGAAGCTAGAATTAGTGAAAAAATGCAACCTCTTTTGAGTAAGCTCCAAAAATTAGACAATGTTTTTTTGAATAAAACTTTGTCGCAAGCGTCTGTGATAGCTCTTTTACCATTTACTAATTCTGTTTTGGTTGGAATGAGAAGAGAAGAATACGTGAAGGACATATTGCCAATCTTAAAATCAGAAATACCTAAACTAACGAAAAAGGATTTTAATAATTTTGAAGTTTGATCCAGAAGTAAATCCTATTTTAGATTATATAAAGTCTAGTGATCAGGGAGTGGATACTAGGAAGTATGCGTTTGAACATGGAGTCCAATTTTATAATCGAAAAAAATACTTTGAGGCACATGAGATATTTGAATTTCAATGGAAAAAAGAATTTGGAAATTTGAAAATCTTNNTAATTGAGAATTTGCAAGAATTAATTTTTCTATTGGAATCGTCATCTGCGGATATTTCAAATTATTCTCCGCCTAAATTATTATCTGAAGTTGAAGAATTATTTTTATGAAAAATTTTTAATTCAAGTTCTTCTAATAGATTTTGTATTTCATCTATCAAAATTGGTTTACTCAAGTAGTGGTACATTCCTGCTGCTAAGTATTTTTCTTTATCTCCTTTGATTGCGTTTGCAGTTAGAGCAACTATATATGGTTTTTCTAATATGCTTTCATCTAACATGATAATTTTTGTAGCATCCAAACCATCCATTTCTGGCATTTGGATATCCATAAAGATCAAATGAAAGTTTTCTTGTTTTACTATTTGCGTTGCCTCTTTTCCATTTGAGACTAGTTTTGCGTTGTAACCAATTTTTTTTAGAATTGCACTTATCAGTTTCTGATTGGTTTTGTCATCCTCTGCTACTAGAATTTTTAAGTTTTTTTTCAGACTTGAATTTAGAGTAGGGTCGATTTTTTTTTGTGCTACAATATTTTCGTTCGGCAGTTTTTTAAAGGACAGTTTAATTGTAAAAGTTGATCCTTTATTTTCTTCACTTTCTAAATAGAGTTTACCATCCATTAGCTGCGTAAGTTTTTTTGAAATGGCAAGTCCTAAACCTGTTCCGCCGTATTTGCGAGTACTAGATGTATTTGCCTGAATGAATCTTTCGAATAGAAGGGATTGTTTTTCTTTTGGTATTCCAATTCCAGTATCTTTTACTTGAATAGAAATTAATTCTGAATCAAAAGTTTCACTTAATTTTTTACCTATAATTTCAATTTTTCCCTTTTCTGTAAACTTAATAGCATTACTTAGTAGATTAGATAGAATTTGTTTAAGGCGCGTTACATCCCCGAGTAAATTTTCCGGAAAATCTTCATATAAAAATAAACTGATTCCTATATTTTTCTTTTTTGCTTGGCTTATAAAAAGTTGGATTGTTTCTTTAATTGCAAGTCTCAAATTAAAAGCCTGAGACTCTAATTCTAATTTACCAGATTCTATTTTAGAATAATCTAATATATCATTTAGTAGGACTAATAAACTGTTGCCGCTATTTTTCAATGTTACTACTAAATCTTTTTGTTCTTCATTTAAAGGGCTATCTATAAGTAATTCAGCCATTCCGATAACTCCATTCATTGGAGTACGGATTTCGTGACTCATATTTGCAAGAAAATCTTTTTGAGCTTGGTTTGCTTTTTCAGCTTCTTCTTTTGCGAGATTTAATTCATAGGTTCTAATTTTTACTTTCTCTTCTAGTTCTTTGTTCATTGAATCTTTTAACTTTTCTTTTTCTATAAATGCGTGTAAAAATCTTTTAGAAATTAGGATGGACTGAAAGAAAATAAAAGTTAATATCCCAAACGGACCTAACTCTTCCCCTCTATAAATTTCATTTGTGTGAAGTAAGTCATTAAGGATAACGGCTAACAAAATGAGAAAACCGGTAAAAAACAAATAAGAACCTTCTTGTTTTTCTTTCATTGACTTTACAATAATAAAAAAACCGAAGAAAAATTCAAGTATACCTACTACTTGAGAAGGAAATGCTACTTGGCTGAAAATTTTTGAAGGAAAAAAAAGGCTAATAGAAAATAAAAAAGCGATTGTGTAAAAAATTTTTACAAATATCATTCTTCGTTTTCCTGGGAATAACTTACAAATAAAATGTACGCCCATAGGAATTGCAAAAAACCAACTCCAAAACTCAATACCACAATAGACTTCAAACGGAATCGAAGGAATTTGTTCGGCTAATAGTCTATAGCCTGTTGTAATGAGACGCATAAAAATAGTAAAACAAAAAATACTGAAGATAAGAGATGATCTATCTATATGATAAAATAAAAATAATCCAAGATGGTAAAATATCATAATAAAAATTACACCAGCGAGGAAAAGTTCCATGTCTCGTTTTAATTTGACGTAACTAGAAATAGATTCATGTGTCCCGAGAACCGGCGGATTCCACATTCCACCTTTTCGATAGTGAAAATTTGATATTAAAATGATGATTTCTATTTCGTCTTTGTATTTGGGTAAAAAAATAGTAAGTGGGAGTGTTCTTGGTATAGAGGATAATTCATCTTTGCCTACTTTACCGGACTCTTTGATCATTTCTTTGTTGACTATCACTTTGAAAGCTGTTCCCTGTTCTTTCATAGTAATTGCTAGTGGCGGGCTTTCTGTTGGTAATTTGATTTTTAATCGAAAAGTTGCGTATCCTATTGCGTCTATCGTTTTAGAATTCCAGTTATATCCATTCCATGACCTCGGGACTTTAATATAACTGGGATTTGATTTTTGTAAAAAATCTTCTGGATTTAGTAATTCATTCCAATAAAACTCCCAATTCCCTTCCAATTTATATACATTGGAATCTGAAAATTGAATATCCGATAAATCCAAAACTCCATCAAGCGCGTTTATTTTTTGGATAGTTGGTTTACATAAAGCAAAACTTAAAATGAATAGATAAAGAAATAAGTTCTTAATTTTCACGAAAATTTTGCTGGGATATTTAGTTCGTTTTCAAGCCTATCACAGAAAATCCTTAGAACTTCTGTTCGTGCAAAATACTTGTCATTTGCCGGTATGATATGCCAAGGAGCATTTGGTTTGTGTGTTTTGGTGAATGTTTCTTCAGCAGCTTTTTCGTATAATTGCCATTTGTCTCTATTTCTCCAATCTTCTTCGGTTAATTTCCATCTCTTTAGAGGATCGTCTTTTCTTGCGTTGAATCGATTTAATTGTTCTTCAGGAGAAATATGAAGCCAATATTTAATAATGATAACACCTGAGTCGGTGAGATCTTCTTCAAAATTAACAATTTCTCCAAACGATCTTTCCCATTCTTCTTGTTTTGCAAATCCTTCCACTCTTTCGACTAATACTCTTCCATACCAAGATCTATCGAATATTCCAATACTTCCAAAGCTTGGAAGTTTTGTCCAAAATCTCCACAGATAATGTCGATTACGCTCTACTTCGTTTGGAGCAGCTATAGATCTAACAGTGTAAAGTCTTGGGTCAATTCGAGACGTTAGACGCCTGATAGCTCCACCTTTACCAGCAGCATCCCAACCTTCAAAAACTAAAATGATACTACGTTTTTTTTTGTAATTATAGTGAGAGTAAAGTCTTGCACGTTCTTGTAGTTGATCAATTTGTTTTTTGTAATCTTTACTTGTTAGGGACTGAGAGAAGTTTACATTTTGAAATTTAAGTTTATCGTTCATTAGATTGCCTGTTGTTCCTGTGATTTAAGAACTAATAACATTTGTTTGGAGTCTAGATTTAATTTTTCTTCCAAAATACGGATGATGGATTCCATGACAAAAATTCTACAATAGTATTTGTTTTTTGCAGACACAACATTCCAAGGACAAATTTGTGTATCTGTTTTATTTAGATATTCTTCAAATAATCGTTCATAATTAGAATAGTTTTCGAATTGTTTCCAATCACTTTCAGAAACCATCCATTTTTTTCCTTCTTCACTTGCTTTTTTAAATCGTTTCTTTTGTTCTTTCGCAGAAATATTTAAAAAATATTTTAAGATAATGTATCTATCATTATGAAGAGTTTCTTCAAAATTTAAAATCGATTTGAATGCATCTTGGTATTCTCTTTTGTTAATGAGTTTTTCCTGTTTTTCGTAACTCACTCTGGAATACCAAGAACCATCGAAAATTACATTTTCACTGTAGAGAGGAAGACGATTCCAGTATTCATGTAGGAAATGATGCGTTTTGTTATTTTGTTCTGAGTTCTCGAGGGAGTAAACGCGGAGTTTGCGCGGATCGAGTCTAGTAGTGATACTCTTGAGTAAATCTCCTTTTCCAGAACCCGCCCAACCTTCTAATACTAAGATTGTGGCAAATTTTTGTTTGCTTGCTTCACTGAACAAAATATAAAGTCTTTCTTGTAAATCTTTTTCAACATTATCGTATGCTGACTTTTCTACTGTTGGGGACTTTGCAAAATTTTTTAAATGCATCATAGAAACTCAATTTAATTTATAGTTTTCTTTTTGAAAAGAGATTTTTTATGTTTCTCGAATCCAAACAGTCCATTCACTTGGTTTTTCGTATCCGCGAGTCCAACCTGAACCTGGATCGTGAAAATTTGAACCAATCGAAATTGCAAGAGCCTCTTTTCCTAATTCATTTAAAATAATTCCAGCAAATCCTGAATGGTGTTTTGTTAAATCAATCCAATCTGAATTAGAAACAATTCCAGCTTTTTTTCGAAGAGCAATTAATTGTTTGATTTCTTCTTTGTGTCCCCAATCAAAACAATCGGGCCAATACACACATGGAGTTCCGGGTGCTGTTAAAATAAATGCATATGCGGATGACTTAAACTGAGGAGGGCAGGACCAACATTCTTGTCCCCAACCATTTGCATGACTGTAAGGAGAAGCTCCCATATCGTGGTTGTCAACAAATGTAACGATAGACGCTCTCTCATCTGGATTTTTTCTAAGATTTAATCCGTACTTTAAATTACTAGGGTCTGCTGTTTGAATTTCTCTTTTGAGGCAAATGTCAAACGCACATCCTTTCGAATCGCGCGCCCAACCAATGATTCTATCCGATTCAAATTGCCCATATTTTTTTACCATTGGATCGTTTGTGAGATAAGGAGAACTTTGCCAGTATTCGCCTACAGAAAAATACTCTTCGCCTTTAGTTCGTTTAATCCATTCCACAACGTCTTCCACCGCATATCCCCACACATAATCCCATCTCCAACCATCTACTCCACATTCTAACATTAGTTCATCCATGGCAGCGACAAATCGAGAGTTGACTTTCGGATTATCAAGGGCTAAGTCGTATTTGCCGTCCATGAATGTCCCACCAGTATCGCGCCTACCGATACTCCAATGTTCTCCTGGGTGTTCCCAAATATCTTGTTGCATTCGACTTCCATCCCGATGATTTGTAACTAAGTCTACTATGACTTTGATTCCAAGAGAATGAAGTTTTGCGATAAGAGCGGTTAATTCTTGTTTGCTTCCATAGCGGGAATTCAAATCAAAGTCTCTCCAAAAATATCCTTCTCCACCTCCATGTTTTCCTTCATTTTCCCAATGAGAGTCATCAATCCAAGGAGGAGGGAGGTAAACAATCGTAAACCCTATGTCTGCAATTTCGTCTGCCATATTTGTTAGAACTTTGTACCAGGATTCGTGTTTCCAATCCATTGTCCCAGTGCCTTTTGTCTTCACTAAATTCCAGTGAAATGCCTGTAGTATAATGTCTTTGCCATTACCGCGTGCCATAAATTTCTCCTTAAAGATTACCACCGATCGCTATCGCTAACACCGATGTTTCGCTTAGTTAATTCTTTGTAAGTTTGTTATAGCTTATGATTTAGGAAAAGTTTGTAAAGGAAAGTTTATATACCTAAAGCTTTAATATTGGAACATATCAGTTGAAAAATTACTTAAACTATAAAAATTGGAAAGTAAAATGAAAAAAAGGATTTCCGAAATACCGCGTAAACTTAAAGCTCCGCTTAGAATTAAATCTTATCCTCTTTCTTGGAAATATGCAATATGGAGTTTGATTTCTGGAACAATTTCTATCTTGGCAATTCTTTGGGTAACTCAAATAACCGGCTATCCGTTGTTAATTGGATCTTTTGGAGCTACAGCCGTTTTACTATTCGGTGCACCTGATTCTCCTTTGACGCAGCCACGTAATTTAATCGGAGGACATTTGATTTCTGCGTTAGTCGCAATTCTACTTGTTCAATTCTTTGGAAATGGATTTTTTATCATTGGAATTTCTGTCGGGCTTTCGATTTTTTTAATGTATATGACCCGAACCCTTCACCCTCCAGGTGGAGCGACTGCACTCATTGGGGTAATGGGAAATTGTACTCCTATGTTTTTATTGATTCCAGTATTTACTGGGGTTTTGATTTTGTTTGTCATTGCACTTTTTACAAACAATTTTGTAAATCACAGACAATATCCAAAACATTGGCTTTAATAAAAATGTAACTAAGAGTTTTCTAACTGGAGCCTTTTTTTCTCTTCATAGAATTTATTCATTACATCACGGCGTTTATTTCTAAAAATGAGTTTTAGATTTTCTAAAGTGGAATCTAAAAAATCTGCTCCACCTTTACTTAGGGCTTTATTAAAATATTCTTCTGCTTTTGAGATTTCTCCTGATTGCCAATAAAAAACAGCTAGATTCCAAAATGCATTGGCAGAGGAATAGTTTGATTCATTTAGAGCAAGTTCCCAGTCTTTCTTCGCAAAATCAAAATTAGGCGAACTAGCGTCTAACCAAGAGTTTCCTCTTTTGAGATAAGATTCCACTAACTTAGATTTTGATTCATCATTTACTCCAATGGCAGAAGTAAATACAGGAATCAAAAAAGGTCGCACTTTGGGTGAAATGATTTCTGCGATATTGACCGATGCAATTTGAACAGCACTTGCATAGCCATCGGAGACCGATGGACAAGATACGGAAGAAGACTCCCCTGAATTTTTTAGAACAGCAGAATCGGTATTTGCGGCTACTATAGTTTGTCCACTTGTAGTATTGATTAGCTTTGCATTGACAAATACAGTGTAGGTCAGAGTTTGTTCATACATAATTATTTTTCGTGTAGCTTGTTTTGTACATTTACCTTCTTTGTCTTTTTCGGCACAGTAGGTTTCTTCTTTAGAATAAGTTGAAAGTTGGCAATCATGTTTAGGTGACTCGGGGATATTAAGATAGAGTAAACCTTGAATAGAAAGTTCATTTCCAAGGGATTTTAGTTCGCTCCCCATTTGTTGTGCAAAACTCATTTCTTTTAATCTTTGTGATCGGTTTTTTATATCTACAATTTTAAAATAGTTGAAGTCATTTAGTGCATGTTCAATCCCAGTATGAATTGTATTTTTCCAGTCATCGGATTTAGAGTCAGCAATGTCATCTACATAAATTCCAATCGAACGTGCACCTTTCATCGTTTCGTAAAAATTAGGTGGAGCAGATTCAACGACAGGAATTTTTGCAGTTGTCACACATTGACAAAGTAATATTAGAGCGGATAATGATATGTATTTTATAGATAAGAATAGAGAATTAATTTTCATTGTCTATTCTTAGTTTTGAAACTTAATTTTGTAAAGAAGTATTTAGAAATCAAAAGTAGTAAAGTGATATCTTTTATTGTAAATACTTATTTTTTGACCAAATTCCAGCCGAATACATTATTAGCATGATTAGAATAAACATAAAAAGAATCAAGTAGGGATTGATTATATTTAGCAGGTAGGGTAGGGATAATGTCAATACTCCGCCACCAATAAAAGGAGAGGTAAAGGGAGCAGCTTCTGCATAAACTTTGAGTGCTTTTGTTTTACACTCGGGGTCAACCATCTTCATTAGCATGAGTCCGATTCCAGTGGTTCCATTTACCATTCCGAAGTTGATTAGACTTAACTCAAAAGAATATTCATCTTTGATAAGTTTTGTGCGAACATAATAATGACAAAATAAATTCCATAGAAATCCAACACAAAATAAAATACCAAGTGGGACGATTGCATCTGAAATTACTTTCATGTCGATACTTGCGATACCAGAAAAAATTAATAATTCCATAAAGACGTTAGACGCAAGATTAATGACTGCATTGTTGATTAGATGTTCGTGTTTGATTAATTTCAAAAAGGTTTTTAGAATTACGCTACCAATAAGTGCATAGACGAAAAGTGGAAGAGAGGGAACAAGCCTTTTTAAAATGGCAAAAATGGAATCATCTTGAATGTAAACTAATAGAGCAATTACATTGTCTTTCATAAAAGACCCAATTAAAAATGCACCAAAAATTAATGTAAGAGTGATAATTACTTTTAATGGATCGAGACGAACTTTGTCATCTTCCTCTTCAATAACTAAGCCAGTTCCTCTTTCGCGTCTAATTAGAATTATCCCGCCGACTATACCCAGAATCAAACCAACAGTTGCACTAAAGAGTCCGTATTCCTGTCCATTAGGTAGTCCATTGTCTATAAATGATTGGTTCATCGCAACAGCAGTTCCATGTCCCCCAGCAAATCCAGTTTCTAAAACGGAGGTAAAGGCTAATGGCAAATCAAAAAAAGGTTTGAATAAAAAAAGACAGAGTGTAAGACCAACAGCAGACTGCCCCAGTATTGTAATCCAAACGAGTGCTGTTTCTCCGAGCCATTCTTTGTAGTTAGAAGTGATATGTTTGCCTTCATTTCGTTCAAGAAAGAGTGCGGCAAAAATGAGAGCAATAAAAATTCCAGGCCAAGTTTTCCACGTTGCGTAGATGGGAAGGGACTTCCATTCAGGCACTCCCGTAAACAAGGCGAGAACGATGAGGGAAGAAGTAAGCGAAACAGGAATCCTATACTTTTTTAGAATTTCAATTTTGTTTGTGATTACACTGGCAATTCCTAAAATTACGATTGAAATAAAAAAATGAATCATGGTTCTTTCCACATTCCTTTTTCTTTTATTAATTCAATTAGTTTTTGATCTGCTAATTCACTTGGAATGGATTTGGAAACAATTTCTTTCCCGAAATAGAGATGTACTTTTCCGGGACCCGCCCCAACGTAACCAAAGTCTGCGTCAGCCATTTCACCCGGACCATTTACAATACATCCCATGATTGCAATTTTTACTCCGACTAAGTGACCTGTGCTTTTTTTGATACGAGCTGTTGTTTCTTGTAAGTCAAAGAGTGTTCTGCCACAGGAGGGACAAGATATAAACTCTGTTTTAGACGTTCTAAGCCTGGTTGCTTGTAGTATGTCAAAACTCAAATTTAGGATTTCATTTGGATTTGATTTTTCAGAAACCAAACGGATTGTATCTCCAATCCCATCTACAAAAAGTCCCCCAATTCCAATGGATGCCCCAAAAAGTGTATCGTCTAACGTCTCAAATTTTCCAAAAAGCAAAATAGGAAACTCTGAATTTTGTAAAAGAAAAGCTAACTTTCTGTAATCCATCAAAATTTCATTTGTCTCTAAAGAGAAGATAATATTGGTTATCCGATTATCTTGTAGTACTTTGATTAACTCTGGGACAATACTCAGATCATCTGAAGGAATTTTAAATTCACAGGTTTTTTGTCTGTCTTGAAAACTTTTCAAGAAAAGAATAAAATTTTGTGAGCGAAAATTGTAATGAAATGGGTTAAATACAATTTTGTCAAATTGTAAAAGGGAATGGGAATGCTCTAATATACGACTATCAAAAGCTCCTAAGTTGGCTGAGATTGGTATTTTAAGTTTGGTGGTTTTTTTAAATAAAAGTAGTTTTTGTAAATCTTTTTCATTTTGCAGAAGAAAAGAAAAAATTTCATGTTTTACATTTTCATTTATTTTACTTTGTTTTTCTACAAGTTTCTCTATTGACTCTACTGTGCTAGTATGAATATCAAGTGCTGTTTCCACTCTTATAGGAAACTTTTCTCCAATGCGAAGATCGCCAATAGGAACTGCCGAGCTATAAAAACGTTCGTATTGAAATGGATTTCGAAACTCCGAATAAGAGGTGTTATCCGATACTGTAATAACATGTGGAACAGGGATAGATTTTTCGCGTTCTAATTGTTTTTTAAATAAGTCATTGTATTTTTTAACCAAACGTTTTGCTACTGGAATTTCGTGAACTGCATCTTCAGTGAGAGAAACTCTAATTGTGTCTCCGATCCCATCCTCTAGTAAAGAACCTATTCCAATAGAAGACTTAATTCTTCCGTCTGTTCCATTTCCTGCTTCGGTAACACCCAAGTGAAGTGGGTAATTAATATCATACTCTAAAAATTTGGAGGCTAATAGCCTGTAAGCCTCAACCATGATAATTGGGTTAGAAGATTTCATGGAGACTACAATGTCTTTGTATCCTTCTGACTCTGCTATTCGAATAAATTCTAAAGCAGACTCACACATTCCAGCAGGAGTATCCCCATAACGGTTCATGATTCTATCCGAGAGGGAACCATGATTCGTACCAATTCGCATGGATACGCCAAGTTCCTTACAACGTCTTACAAGAGGAATAAAGGTATCTGCAATTCTATAGAGTTCTTCTTTGTATTCGATATCGGTGTATTCTCGTATCGCAAACTTCTTCTTATCCGCAAAATTTCCTGGATTGATTCTTACTTTCTCTACATATTCAACTACTTTCATTGCGACTGTTGGGGTAAAATGGATGTCAGCCACAAGGGGAGTTCTGCAATTTAGTTTTTTTAATTCAGTTCTTATATTAATTAAATTTTCGGCGTCAGCCATAGAAGGAACTGTTACTCTTACGATTTCACAACCAACATCTGTTAGATCTACAATTTGTTTTACGGTGGCTTTTGTATCTTGTGTGTCGGAGGTCGTCATGGATTGGATTCGGATTGGATTTTTTCCACCAATTCCCACGTCTCCAACTTTTACTTCTCTCGTCAGGAGTCTTTTATAACTAAATGGGAATATATTATATCGTAAATTCATAGTTTAACCATTTTGCTTATGGCTATTTTCGTAAAGTAAAAATATTCCAATAAAAAAGGAGAAGGATTGCCACCGAGGCACAGAGGCGCAGAGGCAGGATATTGGTTTTTAATCAAGTTTTTAGTAATGAATTTTAGTTTAAAAACATTTTAAAAAACTCCGTGACTCTGTGCCTCCGTGGCAAAAGGGTCTTTTTAATTCTTGTCAAAAACCAATGTTCCAAAACCATTTCAAATACTGGAAGAATTCGCAAAGTCTTTCTCTCTACAAATACTTGAATACAAGTGGTTGGCATAAGCATTCTATTTACCTGAAACTTTTCTAATTAGCCTAAATGAAAGCAAATATCCTCATCATCGGTTTATCAAAAGGTATCGTAAATCAAATTAAGAAGGAGCTAATCAAATCAACTTCTAAAAATTCATTTGAGATAAACCAATATGCAAATGTAGATGACGCAGTAAAGAAATACAAAGATGAAGTCATAGATATAATCTTATGGGAAGAAAATGAAAATGAGTACAAGCATTTCAAACAACTAAAGAAAAAATTTAACGGCGCTATTACGATTCTAATCTCGAATGGAAAAATAGAAACTATTATCGATGAAATTAATCGAGATGGATTATTTCGAATAGCCACATCAGGTTACAAAGTTTCTGACTTAGTAAAGTATTTAGAAGAGGCTTTGCATAAATGGCAAGATTTGCAAAATCAAAAAAAGAAGATTACGGGTAACGATAAAGAAACTCTTCAAAAAGAATTACTCATAGCACAGGAAATTCAGAAAAATCTACTTCCAACAGATTCTCCTAAATGGAAAAATCTTGAGCTTGCTTGTTTTAGCGAGTCGGCAAAAAATGTGGGTGGGGATTTATATACATACTACGGAATGCAAAATGATAGAACTCTCATCAGTAAACACCTAGTAGCCGTTGGAGATGTTTCTGGCAAAGGAATATCAGCCGCACTCTTAATGGCAACTTGTCTTTCGCATATTGATAATTCGATGAAACTGAATTTGAAACTTCCTGAAAGAATGTCTTATCTGGATACTTTGCTCGTCCCATTTACAAAACCACAAAAGCAGAACTGTGCTCTTTGTATGGTTGAGCTTATAGGGGTTAATACCAATCATGCGTTTGTAAAAGTTGTAAATGCAGCTTGTATTCCACCTTATGTAAAAAGAAAAAATGGAACAGTCGAATGGATTTCATCAAAAGGATTTGCACTTGGTCAGGGAATTGGCGTTCAATTTGGTTATAAAGAGAACACAGTGAGTATTGAAAAAGGAGACATGATAATCCTTGTAAGTGATGGAGTTATTGAAGCGAACAATTCAAAAAATGAACTCCTTGGATTTGAACTATTCAAAACAATTCTAGAGTCAGGTAAAAATCAATCCTCAAAAGAAATGTTACATCATATTCGAGAGCATGTGAACAATTTTACTAAGGGACATGAACAACACGACGATATGACTATCGTCGTTATCCGTTATCACTAAATTTATTTTTTAACCAAAGTCTCTGGCTTAAATTCCAAAATAGATTTGATGGAATACTCGCTTAATTTGTAAATGCTAGGCTCGTTGTTTTTTCGCACATAATAGGCATTTAACTTCTTGTCAAATCCAGCAGATAACAAGGTGTAACTTTTGGGAATCCCTTCTTTGCTTTTGTAATCCACACGTAGTTCAAAGGGATTTGGATCAACTCCGGCTAATGCAGATTCATCCACAACTAAATCGTCGCCTGTGATAGAAGAAAGTTTGGAGAGACTTGTATTCATGTCCTCGTTTGCAATTTCTCCTTTTTTGGGAGATTCCAAATTCCAGACAGTTGTCTTTTTAATTTCGTAGTCATTTCCCGCTTTTTTGAGGGTAATTCCGATTATCTCATCAGAGGTAAGTCCAGTTGGAGATACTTTTTTATTTAGGAAGTAACTGAATTCAGCTCTATTGGTTGTAGCTTTCAGATTTTCTTCTACTAAGTAAATGTCATCAGAATCTTTCCACTTGATGTGCGAACTGACTCCATCGGAACTCACTGAGCCTACCAAGAGATAACCCAAAGAGGTTTCATTTTGAAAAATTTCTACTTTAATTTCATCTTCGTTAAATCCGTATTCGTTTGCTTTGTCTTTTGAGGAGCTAACAACCGTATACCTCCTTGCATTGAAAACTGATTTTAGTAGAGAATCAACTCGCTCTTTATCCGCAGGAAGTTTTTTTCCCTTGGTAAGTAAACTCCATTCGTCTGCTTCTTTAACAAGTTCAAACTTGGTTTCAGAAACTTTCGTTTTTTCTAGAATTACTTTTGTAACTTGAGAACTGCTAACATTCAAAAATGGATCTGCCTTTTCATAACTATTAGCTCTAAATCCAAGTGGATCTTTTATGATTAGAATTAGGAGAAGAAAAACGATATTAGTCGCAGTTAGAGTAAATGCGATATTTTTTGATACAAATTCAATCAGTTTAGTATAATTGTCTAATATTGATTTCATAATTTTACCTTTTACCAGAAGATCTTTTTTTCAAGCGAAGGAATGCGAATATACTAATTCCAACTGGAAGCAGTAGAATATTGATAAAACTAAAGATAAACTTTTCTGTTTTACTTACATCCTTTAGATTCTTAGTATAGACTTGTTTGGTTCTAAGGGATAACATATCGGTATCCCCACCTAGAATGTCGATTACGTTAAGCACAAAACCAAGATTAGCCCGAAAGAGTTGAATGTAATCGTTACTTGCAAGCATGTCAGAAAGTAAGTAAGGGCTTCCGAAAACTACGATCTGGCTTTTTTTTCCTTCTTTGGTTTTATCGACAAAAGCTTCTGTTACTTCTTTTGGAACAGTTTCGGAAGTGAAGAAAGATTTTAGATTTCCTTCCACATGAAGTCCTAGCACAAAATTGGTCTTTTGCGCGTTGATTGGTTGTTTGGCGACTTTTTCTTCGTTTACAATTACGAACTCAGAGCGTTTGTCAGCCTTTTTCGTACTTTCAATCAAGTTCGTAAATGTCGCATTTGGTTGTTTATCAGATTTGACTTCGAGAGAAGATGTCCAAGGAAGTAGAACTGCGCTTGCGTTTTTTGTAAATTGGCTTTTGGGATGAATTGCCCCACTTTCTTTTCTGGGGATTAACCAGAGCGGATAATGAATAGCTTCCGCATTTGGGTTGGTGAGTTGTTGGAAAATAGATGTCACCGCATAAGAATCATCTGGCTCTAAGATCATATCAGTTTTGACTTCAAATCCATAATGGGATAAAAAGGCATTGATATTTCCTACATTTGGATCTGGTTGGGCTAATCCTTCGTTGCCTCCACCCATCATAGCCGCCATTTGATTTTGCTGACCCATTTGAAAGTTCATTGTCTTTGCGAAGATGACAAGGTTTCCACCGCGCATTAAAAACTGGTCGATGTAGTATTTGCCCTTATCCGTAAGTTCAGGAGCTCCTACCCAAAGAAGAGTTTTGATTTCTTCTGGAATACTTTCTTGGTTTACATTGATCTCTTGCATTTGTCCATTTTCAGGAGCGAATGCTCGATGCACAAAAAGTCCGAACGTGTCCTTTCCCATTCCTTGCGTTTGCTCCGGTGCGTTAAACGTGCCGTTAGCCTTTAGTATCGCAACTGAAGAAGAATTGTTCTTCTTTAGCATTTTCTTTAGAGAGGAAAGAATCTGGTATTCGATCGCCTCTGCGAAATAAGCGTTAGGAATTACAGTTGACTTAGAGCCAACAGTGAGTTTGATTCCAAAGTAGGCTTGTTTGATTTCGAGTGCACCGCGCTCTTGTTGGTTGAGCTGTGCTGGTTTGATTCCTGCCTCAGTTGCTTTCTTTTTATCTGACTCGTTGGAATCTGGATCATGAAATCTAAGCTCTACTTTTTTACGATTCACACTTGCGATTTCTTTGATTAATTCTCGCGTGAGGTTAAGACGGGCTTTGTGCTCACCCGGAACATCCGATGAATAAAATGCGTCGATATAAAGTTTCTCTGGAAGATTTTGTAAAACTTTCTCTGTGCTATCGGTGAGGTTAAAACGATTTTCCCGCGACAAATCTTTTCGGCAATAAAAATCACTCACGAGATAGTTAAACAAAAAGAAACTAAGAAATGTGCTAATGGAAAGAAATTTATAATTCTTATCTAGTTTATGGAATAGCTCGATCATTTTTTACCTCGAATTACAAATACATTTAGAAAAATCATAATCTTGATAAAAGAAATAAAAAACAAAACATCTCTCGGATCAAAGACTCCCATTCGAAAAGATTCAAAGTGCTGCGACAAGGAAAGAAATGCAATGAATCCTCCGAGAAAATTTCCAAAGAATTTCAAGATGGGTTGGTAGCCCATGATGAACATGAGAAAACAAGCAAGTAGGGTAAGGATAAAAGCGGAAATTTGATCTCGAGTTAAGGAGGAAATCACAAGTCCTATACTGATATAAGCTCCACCCAAGAGGATAGTCCCTATATACCCCATGAAGACCAAACCAAAATCCAAGTCCCCGAGGATACGCACTGTTAAGGGAGCGAGTAGGGTGCAAAGGATAGTGACGATTAAAAACATCCAGGCAGATAGGAATTTGCCTACAACAATTTCATAGTCTCGAATCGGTAAAGTCATCAACACTTCCATGGTTCCTGATTTTTCTTCTTCCGACCAGATACGCATCGTGATTGCTGGAATGAAGATGATGTAAAGGATTGGAATCCAAGAAAAGAATTGTTCTAGGCTTGCGATTTTTAAATCCCAGAAGGAATTTCCTCCGAGACCATAGAAAAATAAAAAAGAAATTAGAAGCAAAAAAAACGCACTGAATATATAGCCTATTGGTGTGTTGAAATAAGTGGATGCTTCTTTACGAAAAATAGTTTTGATATTGTTCATGGTTATTTCCTTGTTAGCTCCTCGAAGATGGATTCTAGAGAGCGTTTGAATACTTTTAATTCACGAACTGGTAGATTCGATTTTGCAAGAGCGGCAAATACTGCTTCTGGTTTTGATTCATTGGTATGAACCAGATAACCCTTGTAATCCCCTTCACTTCCTTCTGGAAATTCCTCAACGGAAATAAAATCCTGCGAAGTAAAGAGCGGCTTCACTTGATTAAACCCTGCTTTGACCTGAATCGAAACAGAATGACCGGAGTGTAAATTTTTTACAGAAGAGTTAGCCACAATATTTCCTTGGCTAATGATGATTACCTCGTCACAAATATCTTCTACTTCTTGTAAAATATGAGTAGATAGGATAAGAGTTTTTTCCTTTCCTAGACTACGAATGAGACTTCTAATATGCGAAATCTGGTTTGGATCAAGCCCTGACGTCGGCTCGTCTAAGATAATGATTTCAGGGTCGTGGATGAGAGTTCCCGCAAGTGCTACTCGTTGTTTAAAACCTTTCGAGAGAAAACTAATCGGAGTATTGATATGCGAAGAAAGCTCACAAACCTCAACCATCTTCTCTACTCTTGACGGCTTATCATTCTTAGCCACACCTCGGATATCTGCCATATAGTTTAGATATTCGGAGATAAGCATTTCTGGATAGAGTGGGGCTGATTCAGGAAGATAACCCAGCTTTTTTTGAATGGAAATTGGATCTTCGGAGAAATTCTGACTGTCATAATAAATGTTTCCCGCACTTGGTTCTAAATAACCTGTGAGTAAGCGCATAGTCGTTGTTTTGCCCGCGCCGTTTGGTCCGAGTAGTCCCGTGATGACTCCCGGCTTTACGGAAAAAGAGATGTTATTCACGGCTACTTTGTCTTGAAATTTTCTAGTTAAATTTTCTACACGTAACATTCTGATACACCTTTGTAAGAACAAATTCCTAGAAAACCGACTACTGTCGATAATTTTTTTATCCGCAGGAATTGACCTTTATTACGTCAGACAATTTTTAAAATGATTATAGATTGAATCCAATTTCACTTTCATACGGCACGGGCTTTTTCCCATTTGTATCTAGATCAAAATTTATTTCTAAATCTATTTCGTTTCTAAATAAAGATTCTAATTCTTGTTGAAATTTAGTATTCTCTAGGTGTGTAAACTCATGTAATTTATTCACAGAAAGAACGCAACTTAGATCCTTTTTCTGTTTAAATTCATATTGCAATATCGGATAACGTTTCATTATACGAGTAATGTCAATAGGATTTACAAGTTGATTTTTCTTGTTATAGAATAAAACCTGCTCTCTTGTTTCCATGTCGTAAAGTCTTGGAGTCGGGTCGCCGCAAGAACAAGTTTCTAGTTTGAGTTTTGCCCTATCTCCGGTTTTGTAACGAAGCAGAGGTATATAGGGATTACGCCCGCCCGTGATTGTGATTTCTCCAGTTGTATGTTCCGAAAGCGGGTTTCCCTCGTTATCCGTAATTTCAACAAAGATGTCAGTTGGTAGAATGTGAAATTCTTCTGGATTATGCGGACAAGAATAAGCGATAGGTCCTGTTTCATTGAGCGAATAATAGTCAATTACCTTTGTATTGTAGGTTTTGATCAATTTTTCCCTAAGTGCGGTGCTCATTGTCATGGAAGTAGACACAAGTGCGGATGGTTTATATTTCATATCTAGTTTTAGCATTTCGGAGAATGAAAAAGGATCACCAGTTAAAAATTGAGGAGAAAAATCCTCAATGTAACGAACACGGCTTTCTTCTTTATTCCACGAACTTAAATCGAGATTAATTTTGGCAAATCCAGTTCCGTTTAACATAGGGACTACTGTGGAGTAAACGGCAGTTTCCTTCTGAGCACAAATTAGCATACAACCAACATTATCCTTTGTGAAGTTAGGCTTTACACCATGACGTTCCAATGAAAATAAAAGTAGGGGAGTATAACAACCAATAGCCGTTGGATGGTTTGGGGTGATAATCGGATGCCCCGTTGTTCCTGATGTGGAATTTACAATGAGTCTATCGAGAGAAACACTAAGTGGGACTACTTTTTCCAAATGTCTTGCAATGTCTTCTCGCTTCATACATTTGATTTTGGAAAATTCTTTTCGTAGATCGAGTCCCCTAGTGTTTTCACGAAATAGAATTACATCGTCTTTGATTTGTTCTATCCAGTTTAAAATTTCTTCTGGTATTTCTAGACTTCCTTTTTTTCGTTTGGTGTGAAGATTTTCTTTAAATGAATCAATTAGGAGCACATCGTCTGCATTGATTCTATCTCCACAAGTGTAATTCCAAATGGGAGAATGTTCGTGTTCTCGTAGCTTTGTATAGAGTTCTAAATGCTCATGTGTAAAGAGCGGTAAACGGGATGTAATTTCTTCTGGTATCATTCTCTGTTCCACTTGGAAGCGGCTTCTTCTGCTTCTCTTCTTGCGATTGCTTCTCTTAGTTCCTGTGCTCTTTTTTGGGCGGCTTTGCTTTCTTCTATCACACGTTTTCTCTCAATGGAGTTTACGCTCATTAGCCTGTCATTGGCATGGGCATCTGTTTCACCGGCAGGTTTTAGATTTAATTCTTTTAGGCAAAATCGAATTAGCTCTTCTCGTCTTTCCGAATCTAATACAAACTGCTTGGCTTCCACTATGCTCGCTAAGTCCGAAATTTTTTCTGCTAAAAGTTTTTTTATTTTTTTTCCATAAGTTCCAGCAGATAAAAACCAAGAATCATAAAATAAATACGAAGTGATTAATACAAGTTGTAGATAATTTATATTAGCCTGTGTATGACTGTACCGAAAAGATTTGTATATTTCTTCTCCATCAGCTTCTAAACCTAAGGCAAAGAGTAAATCATTTACAACTGCGTCAGTACGAATTTGTCCCGAGTAAGTTTTTGGTGCTCCGTCTAAAACAGGTGGCAATAAAAACTCAGAAGGACAATTTTGTAGTCTTTGGAGGAGCAAAAATAAATCAGGTCCGTTGTCCATTAGTTTCTCCTGCGTATTGTTTTTTGCTAAATTCTTTAGCGAATTTCACAAGTGCTTCCCAACTATTTACAGCATGAATTTCCCAACCTTGTTTATTTGCGGCTACTAGCGATTTGTCTTTTTTCCAATCACCATACAAATTCAAAACAAATGTTCCGCCAGCACCACAATTCTTCAAACTCATTTCCGAAATATCCCAGCCCGAATTTTTCTTTTCATCTTTGTCAAACATAGTAGTTACTCCCTCATCTGAGACAACTAGAATATGGACTTTTCTGGAATTAGGTTTACGCTTGGAATAAGTCTCTCGCAAAATATGAATTGGAAAAGCGGTTGCTCCTCCAATAAATCCGCAGACAATTTTGAGTAATTGTTTTTCATCTGAAATAAATCCATTGGTTGTAATGAATTGTTTTGCTCCACTCCAAAGAGTTGCCTGCACGCGTGAGCCAACACGTAGAGCGGATAACGTTATAATTGTACCAGCTAATGCCAAATAAGAGACATTGTATCCTGGATTTGGCATCGAGCCGGAGCAGTCAATGTAGATGTCTAAGTCCACGGGCTCTTTTTCGGGGAGCGAACCTTCCGCCAAACCATACGTTTGCTCAACAGTAGTAAATCCTGGAATTACGATTGGACTTCGCATAGCAGTTTGAAACCAATCTATGTTTTCAATGGGAGAGCTAATGTCCCATATATCCACCCCTTCCATGAGTGGCTCTTTTGAAACAGGATTTTCTTTTGTGGGAAACGGAATTAAATGAGGAGTAGACCTTTCTTTGTAGTATTGAATTTTAATATCCTCATCACTCATATTCATGCCAAGTGCTTTTAGAATTTGCCCATATTCAAAAGGTTCTCTATGTTGCCCTTTTGAGTTGGCTTGTTCGGAAGTCATTTCCGTTGGCTTACTAGTAGTATCCGCTTCATCAAGGGATGGGTGTTTTGCTCCGGTTAATTCTCCTTCGTCTACTTCCGTTAATCCGCTCGGAAAACCAGCACCAGCTCCTGCCTCAGTTGCATCCGCCCAGACACTCATGAGTTTTTTCATTTCATTTCCTTGATTCTCCATGAGATAAGGCAAACAGAGTGCCGCAAATCTTCCGGCACCATTAAGCCAGTCCTTGGAAAAGTTTCGAATGAGTCGATTTCCTAATTGTGCATCACCTTCTAAGATTGCATCCATTTCACCTTTTGCGAGGGTAGTCTTTGTTAGCCCCCATAGGATTTCGTAAATTCTCATATAAAAAGTCCACATTTTATCGGTGGAATTTTGCCCTATTTTTTCGTATACTTTGTCAATATGAAGATTATATTCTCGTTTTAATTTATCGTTTATTAATAAGTCCGAATATAGGTTTGCAATAAAAGGGGCATGATGTTCATATCCAGGAAGTCCTCTGCGGATACGGGCGATTACTCTGCCGTGGTCGGTTAAGTCTGCCGGACAATAAACATGGTGTCCGATTTCGTGGCACATGATTTCAAGTGGATATTCTTCTAGTCCATTTTCGATGACCATTCTGAGGCTAATGACAACAGCGTGATCGTCAAGGCGAATCATTGCAAAACTTGCCGACAAATGTTCCTTAGTCTCTTCTTCTTTGGTAATACAAAACCTTGGCTCGGAAAGTTTTAAATACTTACTCCAAGTTTCAATCGCATCAGGCCATAACGCAAGCCATTTGTCTCTTAACTCCAGCGCGGATTTCTTTTTCGTTAATGGTTTATCTTTACTCATTGCATAGACCTTTAAAAGATTTCACCACGGATGCACACAGATAAACACGGATGGGAATAAGAATCTTAAATCTTTTATCTGTGTTCATCTGTGTGCATCCGTGGTAATATCCTCATCCTAATCCTACCACGAATAGATTATGAGAGTAGGGACTTGTTATACAAAGTGTGGTTGAGTTTGCCGCATAACTGGAATAATTCGCTAGGGGTTTGTATTCTAGTTCATCTGTTTTGTGTTTTACTATTCCGTCCTTTGTGAAAATGAAATTTGTAGCACTTGGTTTTGTTTTTTCGGAGGCTAATGTCAAATAGGTGTCTTCTGAAATTCTTTGTAAGTGTGATCCAAAAATATCAGTAAATAACACATAAAAATTCTTTGCGTCATACACGATAAATTCATTGTCTAAGATTTCCACTTTAGGAGGAGTTAAAAATTCTCCACCAAATCCGATAAAACTTCCGACTCGTTTTAGTTGAAAATTTTTCCGAGGAGAATTTTCTTTCATTGCAGTTTCGGGACTCATCCATGGATCAGATTCTAGCCTTGTTATAAAATTGTCCCGATTGATACTTCGTATATTAGAAATTCCTAATGCGATTTCTAATAGCTCTGTTTCTAAGTGCTTACAAATTTCAAGAGCCTTTTGTCTGAATTGTGCCATTCCACACGCCCAGGCTGTTATTTTTCCAGCGTCGAATAATTCTTGGATAGTTTTGGCTTTTTTGTTGAGCTTTTGGAATTTAGAAAGCCAAGTATCTAATTTGGATAAATCCGCAGTTCCTAAGTTTACAATTGCATTGGAAATAGAACTCAAATACAAATCTGGATTTTCAAATAGAAATTCACTTGAGTCTTCTAAGCACTGAATGAATTTACCCTCAAAGAACGGATAACGACCTGAATTTCCCAAAAAATTTTTCCCGATAAGCTCTAGAATTTTTTCGTAGAGAGAAAGTAGAAATGCGGATAATACCTCTTTGTCTCTAATAGAATTTTTCTCAATCACAGGCTCAATGATAAAGCTAATGTAAAAGAATACAACTTCTTTCTCAATAACCGGATAGGTGAACTTGTAGAAACTAAAGAGAGAATTTAATTTCTCTCGATTTAACTTAAACAATTCGATTAATATCTGATTTTTTATTTGTTCTGTAGCCATCGTAAGTAATTGGAATATCTTTGGTGGAGATACTTTAATTTTAACACATCATCAAATACATGTCCGTAGAGTTTTCGACTTTTACTCCAATCTTCCATGATACGAGAAATTTTTCGTAACTCTTCCTCTGCTTCTTTTTCGGTTACTCCGTCTAAGCCTCTATCGAATTTCTTTTCTAATTCTTCGAGCGGGTCTTGTTTGTCTAAGTCGAGTCTGTCGTATTCAGCACAGGACAAATCAAAAAGTTTTCGAATCCAACTTACTCGGTCAACTCGATAAACTGTATTTCCTGGTTGTTCAAAAAAAGGTGCGTCTGGATTTTGCACTAGTTTGTCATGAAACACGAATGGAAGTATATGCCTAACGTCATCAAACTGNNCGAAATTCTAATCCGGAAATTTTTACATTGTCCTTGGTTTTGTATTCCAATTGTTCACTTGCTGATTCATACAACTCGAAGTGACTGGAGAAAAATTCAATTCTGCGTAAAAGTTTTTCTGGGAGGGTAACGTCGAGTATCTCCTTATTGATTTGTGAAATTTCCTCTTCCGTAAAAATAATTTGCTTTGGAACTGACTCTTCAGGTTTTATTCCTTGTTCGATTCTTGTTAGCAAATCGCCAATGAATCGAGAATTAAAATGGAGAGCCTTTACTACGATGTCAATTCTATCGCGTAACGCTTCAATGACTTGGTAAGTTCCACCACCCGCGTCATCGTTAGCCGTCAGATACCATGCTGCTTCAGGACATTCGTAAATCTGATCTAGGATCTCAGCATAATTATCCCCGAGCACAGTAAGAAGTGCAGACTGAGTTCGTGTGGGAATTCGGTTGTATTCATCAATGATTTTAATTCGCATTCCAAGCCATTTGCGCCAAGAGATTTTTATGTCATCCATATCCTTTGCAGTCATTAAGTCAGACGGAATTGGATTTCCAAGTAAATCTGAAATAGTCATCTGGGGCTGCCCATGTTGAATTGCTCTCTTAATATCTTTTAGTGGATAACCAGCAATTACCCCCATTAGAATTGCACTGGCAGTTTTGCCTCGTCCGGGTCCTCCAATAATGAGACAACGTCTTCTTGTGACTAAGTTCAAAAGGGGAAGTAGAACAAAACTAGAATAACTTTGGTCAGATGGAAATGTCACTCGACTTTTGCTATCTCCAATCGAATAAGTAGAGTTAGCCCCTTTGTTGTATTCGATGTCATAATACGGGCTAATGATGGCGTTATTAATCATCCAGAAATACGCTTGGCGGAGTTTTTCATCGAGTCCTGACTCACTGTTTGTGGACGGTTGCTGTTGTTCACTTCCACTTACTGGACCTGAATACAGATCTGCTATATCAAATTTATTTTTTGTTTTATTGGCGCCCGGTCTTGTCGGGGACTCAGAAACTTTTTGTGTTTTATTTAGTATTCCCATATTTACAATCCTAATTTAGAATCTACGACAAGCTTAGTCGCAGATTGAATTTCTCCTGTTTCTGTATTGATTAACTTGATATAAATTTCGTAATTCGAATCTTTTTTGTAGAGTTTGCTATTTACTAAAAGGTTTGCTCCTAGTAGCTTACCAACCTTAACCGCATTTGCTTCATCTACTGCTTGTAGATTTAGTTTCCACTCAGCTAGAACTTTTTGCAAGTCCTTTCTCTCCACTACTTTAAAGGTTTTATTTCTAATAAAACCTAAAAGCATTTGCTCGGCAAAGTATTCTGCATTTTTTTTGTAGGGATTTGACTCAACAACTATTGGCAAAACACCAACTGTTGTAGATTGTTTTATGGAAAATGTAGAGTAATCTACTAGTTGCGTAATTGCTTTATCGAAAAGTTTATTTAATGTCTCTTCTTTTTTTTCTGAGTCGATTTTATTTGCGGTAAAATACTCTTCGCCGGAGGTAAGTGGTTTACCCTTAGCCGCTTGGATTTCTTCTTTTGCGAATCGAATTACTATGCTTTCTAATTTATCTGTTGGGAAATTTGCCCCTGTGTGATGACTAACGCTTCCGCTTGCGCCCCCTTCACTTTCTCCTTTTTCGCCATAAGTTAGAAAAATGTATTTAGAATTTGTAAACTGCGAAATTTGACGAAGTACATACTCTCCGTTAATGTCAAGTCCACCAGTTCCAATCGAAAAAAGTTTAATTCCTCGTTCACTTGCTTCCTTCATCGCGGAAAGATAAGTGTAGTCTTGCCCATAATCCAAATGGGGTGGAGCATCTGTAATGATAAAACTGAGTCTAATAGCATTTGTCCGCCATTCCAACTCTTTCATTGAGTCTTTTAAGGCGGATTGTAAATCCTCAGGATAATCACCGCCACCTCCAGCTTGGACTTGGTTTAATTCTTTTTTGAACTTTTCTAAATCGCTAGTAAATGGAATTATTTTTGTAATGTACTGTTCTCTTTTATCTCTGTATAAAACCATTCCAAATTGTACTTTGTTTTGGGATTCACCTGCAAGGTTTAAGTTGATAATTTCGATTGTGCTTTTGAGTCTTTGGATTTCTTCTCCCATACTTCCGGTTGTATCCATTACGAATAAAACATCTAGCGGATAATCAGGATCTTGCGTTTGGTCTAAATCTAAAATGATTTCTTTATTTCTACTGCCCTGTCTATCAAGGCTAATTTCTGTTTTTACTTTTCCTTTTGAGGCATTGACTTGGTAGGAAAATATTTCTCCATAAAGAGAGGGAAAGAATAAAAAACTTCCATCGGCATAACTGGTTCCAGTGGCTAATACTTTGTTATTCGCAGTAATTGAAATATTTGCATTTGGAATAGACCGACCTGTTTTATCTTTTACGGTGAGAATAATTCTTTCTTTGATATTTAGATCTAAATGTGCGGCAGTGCCCTTAAATTTTTCTAAGAAATTTAAAAACAAATTAAATTGTTTGTTGTCGTCTGCAAAACCTGCTTTTAACCCTGACTCCGATTTTTCTTTTGTTCGTGTGGGGCTTGGGCTTTCTTCGTCGGTGGAAAATTCTCCGTCAGATGTTTTTGAGCCACCTTTTATATGTTCTTTTTTCTTTCCACTTTCGCTTGGTTTAGAAGGAAGTATTGAGTCTTTTCTTTTTTCGTGGCTTACAATTTCACCTGTGGGAGATAATTCTGATTTTTTGTCAGCAGTGCTACAATAGAATAGTAGGAATAATGGGAAAACCGATAGAATAAAAAAGAAAAGTTTGCGAGCAGTCTTAGTGTTTTCTGGAATAAAGTTTTTTTGTGTAATCATAAATCGTCCGATAAATTAGTAGAGAAACAATCTAGTTTTCGCTATCGATAAAAACTCATAAACTCCGAATGCAAGACAATAAGGATTGTCTTAAAATGTATCGGTGAAAATCGGTGTTCATCGGTGGTAAATCTTTATTCTTATGATGAATACAATGAATATATTAAATATCAACAGTTTTTCCAACGAAAAAGTAAAATATGTTATAAAATTAAAAGAGAAACGTTTTCGAGACAGAGAACGCAAATTTGTAATTGAAGGATTTCGAGAATTGTCGAAAGCGCATCTTTCTGGAAAAATCAAATTCGACACTCTTTATACTTCCCCAGAATGTTTTTTAGGTGTAAATGAAACTGAATTAATCAAGAATATCAATACAAAGACCATTGAACTTCCTAGAAAAATCTTTGAAAAAATTTCCTATCGAGATAGACCAGACGGGCTTCTGGCTGTTGCTGAAACTCCCGATTTTGGTTTTGATTATGAAGGAGATAAAAAAGGAAGTGTGTTTTTAATTATTGAAGGTGTGGAAAAGCCAGGAAATCTCGGAACAATTTTAAGAACAGCAGATGGGGCAGGTGTTTCGGCAGTCTTTGTCACTGATGCAAGAATTGATCTTTTTAATCCAAATGTCATTCGGGCGAGCACTGGAACAGTTTTTACTCTTCCCACTTATATTGCAGAAATCGAAAAACTAATTGAGTATTTTAAACGATACAAAGTGCAGGTAATCGCTCTTAGCCCAGAAGGTAAAAAAAGTTACCTAGAACCAAACTATAAAACAAGAACCGCACTTCTTTTTGGTAACGAACAATACGGATTATCCCCTCATGCAAAAGAACACGCCGATACTCTTGTTTCTATTCCTATGCAAGGAGAGTCGGACTCACTCAATCTTGCAATGTCTTGTGGAATTTTGGTCTACGAAGTTCTAAGACAAAAAATGCAAGGGAAGTGATTTTGCCACGGAGGCACTGAGTCACAGAGGTTAATAATATGTTATATGTTATCGTAAGACTAAGCGCAGACGTTAGAGGTTTGTATATAATATTAGAAAAAAATTCACTAAAATCTCTGCGTCTCTGTGCCTCTGTGGCAATAATGGTGAGCGGATCCGAACCTTGAATATAGCGTATTATGTTAGTGGGCATGGGTTTGGGCATATTAGCCGCTCTTATGAGGTTGTAAAATATTTACTCGAAAAAAAAGAAGTAAGTAGAATTTTTATTAATTCGACTAGAAAAGATTTTATCAAAGACAAAAAAGAAAACCTTATCTTTAGGGATGTAGCAGTTGATGTGGGTATGATTCAACAGACTTCGATTAGTTTGGATGTTCCCAAAACCCTAGAAGCTATTTTTGAATTTGAGAGAATACAAAAGCAGATCATTGAACAAGAAATTTCTTTTTTGAAACAAGAAAAAATTGATTTGGTAATTTCTGATAGTTCTTCTCTTCCTTTTGTAATTGCGGATAAGTTAGATTTGCCTTCTTACTTTGTTGGAAATTTTACATGGGATTTTATTTATCAAAATTATATAAATGTAAGTCATCATTTTCAAAGATATGCTAATTCTTTACGAGAAGAATATGCACTTTGTAAATTTGGATTTATACTTCCTTTTCATTGTCCGATGCACTCTATTCCGAAGAAAAAAAATATCGGAATCGTAGGAAGAAAAACTTCTTTAGACAGACAAACTATTCGGGAGATGGTTCAATTTTCACCTGAGAATAAATATTTTCTATTTTCTTTTGGAGCCTATGGAATTTCAGAAGAGTTGGATTTTGGAAATTTACAAGATAACGAGTGGATTGTTGTTTCGGGTTACGAGGGGCTTACGGGAGAAAAGGTGATTGATGTGAATTCTGTAGATTATCCTAGTTTAGTAAAGGCATGTGATTATGTGCTAACTAAACCGGGTTATGGAATTCTCTCCGAATCTTATTTAGCCAATACAGCTGTGATTTATACTGATAGGGGAGACTTTGCAGAGTATCCGTATTTGGTAAATGCACTTAGTAAGTTTCATTACTCTGCTTACCTTCCACAGAAAGACTTACTCAGTTTTAATCTAAAAACCGCTGTTTTTTCTATCAACGCGCAGCGAAATACAAAAAAAATTCCTCAATTGCTGGATGGAAGACAGGAAGTTTTTCTCGAAATTTTTTAATCGTATTCTTTATTTCACTTTTCACGAGAAAGTATATGATAAAGTATGGCGTTGTAAGAACTTATATAGTAAGATTCTTTACTTAAATATATTTATGGAGACAAGTATGTTAAAAAAATTAGGGATACTTATTCTTATCACTTCATTTTTAGCTGTAGCTAATGTTTTTGCTCAAGAAGAGGAAAACGATACAACTGAACCAAAAGAAGAAATGACTGAAGAAAAAAAAGATGCTAAGGATGCAAAAGAAGCTAAGGAAGTAAAGCCTGCTAAGACTGAGAAAGCTGACAAAAAAGCTAAAGGTAAAGCAAAAGGCAAATCTAAAGCAAAAGCTAAAGGTAAAGCAAAAGGCAAATCTAAAGCAAAAGCTAAAGGTAAAGGCAAAAAAGCAGAGCCTACAACTGAAGAAACTGGCGACGACGAAGAAACAAAATAAGAGTCGTTTTTAGATAAGATTCTTTCCCAAAGGGATAGTGACATTCACTATCCCTTTTTTATTTTCCCCTGATCATTTATTTCTAAGACTTTATATTTTTTGAGGCTTTTTAGTTTCCTTAGCAAATCCTTTTTTCTTCCAACAATAATGATATTCGAATTAGTCGGGTCTATGTATTTTTGCGCCGCTTTTTTTACGTCTTTTATTGAAACTTGGTTTATCTTTTCTATGTAGGTTTGAAAATAATCTGGTGGTAAATGGTATATGGCAGAGCGAATAGCAAAAAGCGCAATCGTCTCAGGATTTTCTAACGACAGCGAAAACTGACCTATCAGATAATTTTTGGCTAATTGTAATTCTTTTTTCTCTACTTCCAATCTACGGATTCTGTTTAATTCCCAAAAAACTTCTTTGATAGATTTATGTGTGGATGAATTTTCTGTGCTAAAGTCCACAGAAAAGTTTCCCACAAGTTTATCTGGATGCAAAGAAGAATACACTCCATAGGTGTATCCTTTTTTTTCACGTAGATTTTGATATAACCTAAACATTCCTCCACCAAGAATTGTATTCATGACCATCGCACTATGAATATTTTTATCATTTTGAGGAAAATTAATATTATGCGTTATTCTTATTACAGACTGTACTGACTCATTTCTGTTCATTAAGTAGATTTCTGTTTTACGATTTTTGATTAGATGTCTTTTGTGTTTGGATGGTATTTTTTTTTGTTTCCACGAGTTGAGATATTTCTCTGTTAGCCGCTTTCCTTCTTCCAAATTTATATCACCCATGATTGCAAGATGTGTTATGTTCGGTCTAAAATAGGTTTGGTGGTATTTTATACAGTCATTGAGTGTAATTTTGTTAATTGTATTCTCGGTTGGAACTTCTCCATATAGATGGGAGTTTCCATAGAGTAGTTTTTTTGAAACATTTGCGATAATAGATTCTGGATTGTTTTTTTCTGATTGGATTTTAAGAATCATTTCTTCTTTTATTTTTAAAAACTCATTTTCATCAAAATTAGGTGATAAAAGAATATCAGAAATAATCTCTAAAGTTTTTTCGGAGTATTTACTTAGAGAATTCGCAAATACTACATTATTATCTATGTTTAGGTCTGTCCCCATAAAATCGAGCTCTTCGTCTATTTCATACTTTGTTTTTTTTCTTGCTCCCTGTTTTATGAGTTTTGCTGTAATTTCACCTAGTCCAGATTTATTTGGTTCTAAATTCGGAAGATAATTGAGATACATAAAAAATGAAACGGTTGGTAGTTTATGATTTTCAATTATGTATACTTTTAATCCATTTTGCAAAGTAAACGATTTATAATTTTGTAAGTGGATTGGTTTTACTTGTTTGATTTTTGGAGGTAAATCTAAATTATCCTCTGAAAAAATATTACTAGATATTAGCAAAGCTAAATAAAAAATTATGTAATAGTAAAGGGAATACAATTTCATTTTTTTTGGGGGGTTAGGTAATTAAGGATGATTTTTTTATCAAGTGTAAGGTAGGTTTTGGCTACTCTTTGAAGATCTTCTTTGGTCACTGACGAAATTTTGTCAAATTCTGAATTAATATATCCAGCATTTCCATAAAACATTTCAGACAATGCCAGATTTTCCGCTATTCCTGATAGATTAGAATTTGAGTCAAGAATCATTCTTTGTATTCGATTTTTTACTTTTTCTAATTCTCTATCGGTAACAAAAGTTGTTTGAAGTTTTATAATTTCTTCTTTTAAATGAGTTTCTATTTTTTTATAACTATCTTCATTTTTGGCATAACAGGTAATAAAATAGAGACCATAATCTTCCATTGCCTGAAAAGACGTTTCCACATCTAGAACTAAGTTTTCTTTGATTTTAAGTTTTTGATTGAATCTCGAACTTTCTCCAGTAGAAAGAATTGAGTTTAAAAATAGGAACGCATAATAGTCATTTGTTCCAAAGGCTGGGGCAAAGAAAGAATAAGAAAACACAGGAAATTCAACATTATAATAAACTGTTTTTACTCTATCTTTTTGTAAAGGTGGTTCAATTGTTTTTTCTTTTGTTATTTTGATTTGTGATTTTGGTATTCGACCAAAATAGGTATTAATTAAATTTTTTACAGAACGAATTTTAAAATCTCCTGCAATTACAAGCACTGTATTTTCGGGTGTATAAAACTTTTTATAAAAATCTTGGAATTCTTCTAGAGTAGCTGAATCAATGTATTGATTAGATCCTATGGGAAGCCATCGATAGGGATGTTTTTGAAAACTAGTAGAAAATAAAATCTCACTTAGATTTCCGTAAGGTTGATTGTCGAGCCTTTCTCGTCTTTCTTCTTTGACTACTTTTCTTTGTGTTTCTAATCCTTCTCTGGTAATTTTTAGGTTGAGTAGTCTTTCTGATTCCATCCAAAGAGCCAGTGGAAGTTGATTGGAAGGAAGTGACATTTCGTAGTAAGTATAATCGAAAGTAGTATAAGCATTAGCCTCTCCGCCAGCATTTAAAATAAGGGAATCAAATTCCCCACGTTTAATGTTCTTTGAACCATCAAACATAAGATGTTCAAAAAAATGGGCAAAACCTGTTCTATTTGGATCTTCATTTTTAGAGCCAACATGGTAAATAACACCAATTGAAACGATTGGTTTACTTGTATCTTTGTGTAAAATTACTGTTAATCCATTTTCTAGTTTATATCTTACAAATTTTATTTTATAATGATCAAACGCATAAAGATTTTGAAAAAATAAAAAGATCGTGGAGAGCAGAAATAAATTTCGCATTTTCATCGGCTAATAAACATTATTCTGATTGATTGGACTTTAAAATATTAAAAATATCTGGAAAGTTTTTCTCTAATGCAGAAATCAATTTTTCCCTATTTGCTTTGTCTGTTGAATTCAGAATTTTATTGATAGAATCAAAACCAGGAACATTTGCATAGTTTTCATGAACTAAGGCAGATATTTTTTTCTCTAAAACTTTTGCGACTTCTCTAGCTATTTCAAAGTTTGCTTTTTGTCCTATTGCAATTTTTGCAACTACATCTGTTTGTAAATCTTCATTTAAGAGAGAAAGTATTGTGGCAGACTTTGCTGCGTTTAAAAAAGAAAGTATCATTGCAATCATTTGGGAATTTTCACTTTGTATAATTCCTACAATCATATTGGAATCGACTTTTTCTAAAAATTCAAACGGATTTGTATGAGATTTGTCTTGAAAACCGATTGTATTTTCTGGTTTATATGGCTCTCGCTCTGCCTCTTTTTCTTTAGTAGCCTCTGCGGAGTCTGGAGTTTGGGTTTGCGAATAACTCAGATTATTCACAAATCGAACTCCTAATTTACTGTTTTCTAATGCAATTATTTCTCCAGGGAATACTAGGTCGTAACCCACAATGATTTGGATTGGTTCAAAAATTGATTTTTCTAATTCAATGATAGAACCTTTGCTCATTGTTAATAAATCTTTAATTGTAAGTTTTAGTTTACTTAAAATTACTCGGATGTCTGCCATTGGAACTTTTGTTTGACTTTTAATTGATTCTTGGTGAAGAATTTCTAGATTTTTATTTCCGTTACCAATTGGACTAACTATATCTTCTATCCAAATTCCAAACTTTTCATTTGTTACAACTACTGTAGTTTTGGCAAAAATCACATTTTCGATTACTAAAAATACAGATTCATTTGTTTCTCTATTTAATTCGATAATATTTCCGGGTTTAATATTGATTAGCTCGTCTAAAGGTAATTTTGATTTACCTATTTCAATTTCTGCCTCTAGTTCTAAATTCATCAATTCTGAATTGGTTAAATGTAAATCATATTTATTGGGAATGATATTGTCTGTAAGATCAAAAAGAAGTAACTTTTCGTTTTCTTTTTTCAAAACAATTTCCTGTAAAGACTTGTTTGAAAAAATCAAAACTCCCCTTTTTCCAATGAACTTTTCAATATTTGTGTTAGTATGAGTTCTATCTTTGAATGTTTTATAATCAAAAATTTCATCTTCAAATCGAATATTGACAGGAAAGGGAATCGAAGAAATTAAAGAATATAATTTTTCCTTTCGTTCTTTTTCTGCTTCACTTAATTTGTATCGTCTATCAATTATTTCATTTGATAAAGATATTACAACTCTAATGAGGCTTGTTTCAATGTCTGGTTTTTCAATTTTTTCTTTAATTGGTGTAAGTAAAAATCCTTTTTCTTCTTTAGATAAACTTTTACTAATAAAATTAGAAATTTCTTCTACTTCATTTTCACTCAAGTACGTTTCTCGATTTGTCATAAATCGATTTAGTTTTGATTCAATTGATTTAATAATTCGATGGTGGTTCTTTATATTTCGTTTAACGTTTGGATTTAATTGGATGATATAATTTAAAATATTTTTTGCATTGTATACTGAAAATAATAAATAGAAGTTAAATGTTTCATTTGCGATATTAATTTCTAATTCTATTTTGAAATAGTTAGAACCCTCAGGCAGAATTAACTGGTCTGATTTTGTTACCATTGCTTGGTACATTTCAGAGCTTTTTACTTCTCCTACTTTTGTTGTTAATGCTTCCATAAAAGAACACACTACTGAATATAACCAATCATTGATATGTTTTAAGTGATTGGCATTTGTTTTGTTTTCGATTGTGTCTAGTGCTTTTACAATTTTTACAGTTGTGTCATTTGTGAGTAATATGGAATAGATACCTTGAATTCTTCCCAAAAAATTTCCGTAGAAACATTGCATTCCTGGTTTAAATTGTTTTCTAATTTTTTTGGCAGGTACAATATCGAACCTGATTTTTTTTCCGAGTTCAAGTCCTGAAAACTTTTTAGATTTAATTACTTCAGAAAGAATTGTAGTGAGAATTTCTTTAAAAAGATTTTTCTCTGAAGCGGATAATTTATCATTCATTCGTTTGGAAAGATTTTTTAAGTTTTCCATTTTTAAATTTTCAAGAACTTCGATGGAAGCTTCCCGCATCCAATAGTCGTTGTTTAAACTGGAAAATGGATCCGTATTTATTTTGTCGAAGAGTGGTGTATCTTCTTTTTTAGAAGTTGCTTCAAGAAGTGCTTCAATTTCTTTTTTTGAAAGTGATTCTTCTGACATTATAGAACCTCTGGTGTGCGAACAAAATTTCTAAAAATTGTTTTAAAGAAATGATTTGATTTAGTATCGGGGGTTAAATGAATATTAACCTCATGAAATATATCTTCATTGTCTCCATTTGGTTGGATAAAAACTGTACCAGCTTGGAATTCAGAGTAGGTACGAATCAAACAAGAATCTAGAATTTTTTTTATTCTTTCATGTTGGGATGGATTTTTGGAATCTTGGATAGAGTCGATATTTTTATTGGAGAATTTATGTATAACTGGTTCTAACGTGGAATAAGGAATACAAATATTCATAGAATTTTCAATGTCTTTTATTTTTACATCTATACTTACTTGTAGAATAATTTCACTTGAGTGTAGTTTTTGTTTAAAAAAAGAATTAGTTTCAATTTTTTCTAAGTTGGGTTTAATTTGTATTACACTCTGAAATGCTTCCTTCATTAGAAGAACCAAATTTTGCATTATATTTTGAATGATAGGTAATTCTAGGTCTGTCAAATTTCTAGGTTGAGTTTGAAATTCTCCTTTTCCGCCAAGTACCAAATCAATCATTGAAAAAGTTAAGGTCGGTTCAAATTCAAAAATGGAAAATCCAAGAAGAGGTTTTTGACTTACAATTCCTATTGTAGAATTGTCTGGAATCAATTTGGAAAATTCTTCATAACTAAGTTGGTCTAAAGAAGATATGTGAAAAAAAATTGGGAATTCATATTTTAGAGAAAGGGCAGGAGAAGCCAATTTTGCAAATGTCTCAAAAATATATTGAAAAGATTTTAAATGTTCACGAGAAAATTTGTCCGGTTTTTTGAAGTCGTATGTTCTGATTTTTTTAGGTTCAATTACTTCTTCTTCAATCTTTTCTGAGGTAGAACTTGAAATTGCATCAAGTAGTGCATCTAGCTCATCGTTGGTCAGTATTTCATCCATAAAAATCCTCTAAAAGTAGAAAGATACAAAATAGGGATTTTTCATATATCAAAAAAAAAGCATATTGTAAAAAATTACAATTTAAAAAAGTCTACCTTCTCTTTTAGCAAATCCGCTACTTTAGAAAGTTCTAATGACTTGGCGGCAATTACATTGGAGCTGTCTGTATTAGAATGGGAAATTTCATTTATATAGGTGATAGCTTTTACTATTTCATCGAAAGCAATTTTTTGTTCTCTTGTAATTTCTTGAATTTCTTTTGCTCTTCCTTTTACAACTTCTGTTTCTTTTTCCACAAGAAATTTAGTAGTAATTTGTCTTTGCATATAATCGAATATAGAGTTCATTTTTTGTACAATCGCTTCTACACCTGAATTGATACTTTCTGTTTTTTTCATCATAATATTTACAGTGTCAATTCCACTCAGAATTTGTTTGTTGTTCTTTTTGATTAATGTATCAATATCTTTTAAACTAGATGCAGTTTGATCTGCGAGTCTAGAAATTTCCAAGGCAACCACTGCAAATCCTTTTCCGGCGTTTCCTGCTCTTGCTGCTTCTATGGATGCGTTTAAAGCAAGTAAGTTTATTTTTTCAGAAATGCTATTTATGATTTCGATAATATTTTTCATATCTTTGGAGCTATCCACGATTTGGTTCATGCTAGTGCTCATTGAACTTAGAGCTTCTGCCCCTGAATTCGCTTCGATAGAAATTGCTTTTGTGTTGCCGAGAGTTTTTTGAATTACTTCGTTCATGTCTTCGATGATCGAAGAAAGATCTTTTAATTTACCAGAAAGTGCATTTAGATTATGAAATTGTGTGTCAGTATGATTGGCTACATCTTCTACTCTTTCTGATATCTGCTCTATGGACGCGGTAATTTCTTCTATGGTAGAAGCTTGGTTTTGTGCATTTGCAGAATAGATTTTTGTGGTATTTGACATCTCATTGGATGAAGTTGCGATTAACTGCGAGTTGCCTTTGACAGTTTTTAAAATCGCCAAAAGCCTTTCTGTAAACAAATTAAAATTATCCGCTAGAATTCCAATTTCGTCTTTTGATTGTACTTTGATTTTTTGGTTAATTTCGCCAGCAGAAATAGAATTTAAAGCTGTAACTAAAACTTTTATTGGATCAGTAATGGAATGTGTTCCATAATAGAATGTAATAAATACAAATAAAACAGAAATTATACAAACTGTAATAGTTCCTATTGCGATCGTATTTAAAGAGCCAGTCATTTTGTAACGTGGGACTTCATATACAACTCCCCAATCGTTTACTCCTAAAGGTACGTGGACAATGTCGATTAGCCCTCTATTAGTATTACTTTCATATTCTAAAACAGAAATTTTAGAAGCATCTTTTAAAATTGAAGATTCAATTTCTCTATTAGTGACACTTCCTATTTTTTCGTTTAGATGTTTTACATCCGTTGTAATTTTAATAAACCCAGCGTGATCTATAAGCCATACTCTAGCATCAAAACTTGGATCTGTTTCTGTAAACTCTTTTGCAACTTGATTGAAGTTCATGGATACACCAGCTATTCCAATTGGATTTTTAACATCTTCCATTAGGACGTTGATAAAAACAAAGGTGTCTTTTTTTCCATCTGAGTTTATATTAATTTGAGTTTTCTTTTCTGTTTTGAGTGTTTTGTAAAACCAAGCATTATTTGAATTAGCCGCATCTAAAGACGTACTTTGTTCTGAATTATTTTTCCAATAGCGGAGGGTAATTTTATTTGCCGCAAATGCATTTGTGTATTCAGAGGAGGTAATTGAACTATTTAGTTTTTCTTTTACAAGTCCACCGAGTAGATAATTTGTTTCTCCTTCTTTAAACCAACGTATGATAGTAGGGTCATTTGCAATTAAATTAGATGTTTCGATTGCCCTAGAAATTCTTGAATCCACTCGTTCGGCTTTTAGAGAGGCGATTTGGATTAAATCTGTTGACTTCAATTTTGTGATGATGGAGGAGCGTGCTGTAAAGTAGCTAATTCCACCAGTTAAAGAAATAGCTAGTGTGAGTGTAGAAACAGCTAGTGTAATAAATTTTGTACTAATTTTTTTAAAATTAAACATCTCTACTTTCTTTATCGGAGGATACTGAATCTAGCTAAAAATAAATCTATTTTCGTAATTACTCATGGATTTTTGCCACAGAGACACTGAGGCACAGAGTTTTTTTGGGTTTATTCATTGTGTTTTTTTGAGTTCTGAAAATAGGGATTGGTAATTTTAGGAGTCTTTTTATCTTAGAATAGAAATTAAAATCTATTTGGATTAGTGTTCGAGGACAGAAGAAAAGGCAGCCACGGAGGGTATTGTCACATTCGACAAGCTTCCACCCGCTATCGTCAGTCAGCCAAGCTATGTAATTTTTATTGACTCTTTTCTCTGTGAACTCCGTGCTCTCTGTGGTTAAAAAGAATTGTCGGACAGCCTCAATTCTTTATCGGTGTTCATCAGTGTTCATCGGTGGTAATCTTTAAATACTTTTCTTAATTGTACAGCGTTGAGTGATGGGTATAGGAAATTTAGTATGAAAAAAATTCTGATAATTGATGATGATGTAGATACTTGTGAAATTCTTTCGAATGTTCTTACAATAGAAGGTTTCTTTGTTGAATATGTAAATAGGGGAGAACTTGGAATAGAGAAAGCAATTGAATCAAAACCTGATCTAATCATCTGTGATATCATGATGCCTAAAATGGACGGCTATCAGGTATTAAGCGAAATTCGTCAAAATAAAGAAATCATGTACGTCCCTTTTATATTTTTAAGTGCAAATGTAGAGAAAAAAGATATTCGAAAAGGAATGATAAGAGGAGCAGATGATTATCTCACAAAACCATTTGATGTAGATGAGTTGTTTGCGACGATTAGTTCTTGTTTGAAAAAAAGAGAATTAATAGTAGAGACAATACAAAATGAAGTAAATGGATTTAAAAATGAGTTAAAAGAATTTCAATCCAAGGAAAAGTTGTTTTCCTCGATTTTAAATTCGACTCATGACATAGTGATTATCTATCATATAGAAACAGGACAAATTGTATTTTTTAATAAACGGCTAAATAAAATTATCCCCGATGCGGCTAATATTGATAATACGCTTTCAATACTTGATTTTGTTCATCCTGATGATCTAGATATTTTAAAAGAAATTCCGTTACGAGTAAAATCTCTTTCTGATGATGCAGAGTTAACTTTTGAATACAGACTCGAAACCACTAATGGAGAATTTTATTATTACTCTGATCAAGTTTCCATTTTTAAAAGGGATAAAGAAGGTAATCCGTTTTTATATTTAAGTATTCTACATGATATAAATGACAGCAAAGAAAGATGAAAATCATTGAAGATTTTTATGAAAGAATTTCAGAAGATCTAAGTCTTGCCAACAGCACACAAGCCGAACTTATTTCATTTGAATTTCCCAGAATGGAAAATTTTGATTTTCAAGTTTTCTATAAATCCATGGAAAAAGTAGGTGGGGATTTTTTAGTCGCAAAGAAATTGGAAAATGGTGATTTAGATATTTTTGCTGGTGATGTGTCAGGACATGGAATTTCTTCTTCGTTAGTTTCGGCGATGGCAGTGATTGCATTTAAAATGATTGATTCTGTTTCCTATTTGCCAAATGAGATAATGGTAAAATTGCACGAGTCCTTGTCTAGTCTCGTAAAAAATCATTTCATAAGCTCAGTCTATCTAAGACTCGGAGTAGTTACAAAAAATCTCACCATTTCTTTTGCGGGACATCATTCTTTGATCTTAATTCGAGACAGTAAAATCATACTTCTAAATGGAACTGGCACATTTTTGATTTTGTTTCCCGATCCTACTTATGAGAACTATGCGTATGAATTACAAAAAGGGGATAAATTTCTTTTGTTTTCGGATGGATTTTTTGAATCTACCAATTCCCAAAACTTGCGCATTGGACTTAATACTTTTATCGAATGGATTCAAGAAGTACCAGATCGTCCAATTCCTTTTATCATTCAAAATTTAGTGGATAGAACCCTCGATTATTCCAATAACACAGTCCATGATGATATGACTCTTTTGGGGTTTACTTATAAATGTCCCTAGTTGTTATTTAAAACAAATCCGCTCTAGCAAATCCAGCTTTTACAAAAATCTTTCGCAAATTCTTTTTGTAAATTGGTATATATTGACAATTCTAGGTTTTTTTCGAAACTGACTTTGAGGTTATGAATGCGCAAGGTAATTGAGTATTTTATTTCTAAAAGTCTTTTAATCAATTTATTAACAGCTCTGTTAATTCTAGTCGGTGGGTTCAAAGCATTTACCATGAACCGCGAAGCTTTTCCCAATATCAATTTTGATATTGTAACTGTGACAACTATTTACCCAGGGGCGTCTCCTTCTGAGGTGGAAAAATTGGTCACCAAACCAATTGAGGAGAGCATAAAATCTGTAGATGGAATTAAGGAATATAGATCTACATCCATTGAAAATCGTTCTGGAATCGTAGTGACCATTGACCCAAATGTGAAAGACACACAAAAGGTTGTAGACGACATCAAGTCTGCTGTGGATAGAACAGAAGATTTGCCAGAGGATTCCAAAAAACCAATCGTACAAGAGATAACCTCAAGCAGAAGTCCTGTCATTGAAATCAATTTAGGTGTAAAGGCTGATGCGAACGGCAAACCAGTATTAACCGAAAAGGAATTCAAACTAAAAGCAAAACAGTTAGAAGATTTACTTTTGGATATTTCAGAAGTAGGCAGAGTAGTGCGTCGTGGATACCGTGAAGCGGAAATGCATATCGACATTGATCCATTTTCCTTAGATAGAGTTTCTCTCAGCACTCAACAAATCATAATGGCACTGAAAGGTAAAAACATCAATTTTCCAGGTGGAACCATTACCGATTCAGGAAAAGAAGCACTTGTTCGAACAGTGGGAGAATTTGAAACTGAAAGTGAAATTGAAAAAGTTTTTATTCGTTCCAATGACGCAGGAAGAGCGATCACTCTAAAAGATGTAGCCAAGGTAAAAGAAGACTTTGAAGACAAACAGTACATCGAAAAAGTCAACGGACTGTATTCGATTGTGCTAGTAGTTGTAAAAAAAGAACGTGGGGATGCGATCAAACTTGTGGATAAAGTTAAAA
>DDBL01000098.1 GCA_002333425.1 Leptospiraceae bacterium UBA2033 | reverse complement strand
ACCAATACTGGGTCGAGAAACGGACAACGTGTGCGAAAAAAATTTCCATTTTACTAAAAAGGATTAAAAAATCTGGAGGATTTACTGTAAATAATTTAACTGTGTAAAAGCCTGATTTCTCACAGAATCAATAAAATCAATGCTCTCTGTGAGGGATATTTCTTTGCTTTTACACAGTCCTAAGCTCGTCTGAGCTAACATACTATTTTTAATACTCTTATGTATTCCTCTGAAAATTTATTGGGTAATTCGAGACTTACACCCGAGTCTATCCAAAAGAATTGTCATTGGACAAAATCCAGTTAAGGACAAAATCATTTGATTTACTCCAACTAGCCCAGTTAAAATAAACCAATAAGGACTTACCAAAATTCCAAGTCCAAGGCTTACTATCGTAAATATTCCAGCAAGTAGCGGAATAGTTCTTTCCATATACCATCTATCAGTTTTAGCTAAAAACATTTCTATCTCCTTTTATATACCATACAGGGTATAATATAAATAATTTCAAGAATAAATTTTACCATTTACATAAATACTATACAGGGTATAATATTTTTAATTTATACTTAAAAAAAGTTTGATTTTAAAATATACTATACCCCCCATGGTATATATGGAGATAAAAACGATGATAACGGACTTTCGATACGAAAAATCATTAGAAATAAAAGAAAACAAAACAATAAAAACAACGGATAAAAGACTATTTCTTGTGTTGATTCTATTTTTAACAAATAGTTTATCGGTTTTTGCACAGGACACTCAAACATTTGAATTTGGTAAAATCTGGGACAAAATCAAAGAAAACTCCCATTCTCAAAAAGCATTGTCTCTCGAAGCAAGATCTGCCAAGCTAGCAAGTAATAAGGCGTCCAAACATTGGCTCCCAAGAGTTTACGCAGACGCTAGAAATTTCACCACAAACGATCCAGCGTTAAATTTCTTCTCTACACTTGGACAGAGATCTGCGACTAATTCAGATTTTGCGACAAAAAGTATGAGAACCCAACCAAGTAACTTCATAGACACAAATAACAATCTATACACTTCTCCCAACTACAATACTCTAAACTTGTTTGCACCGGATACTCTCAATTACCCCGGAACAAATACTTACCAGAGAGGAACACTCGGTGTAGATTTTGCCATTTATGAAGGTGGAGCAAAAGCTGCTGCCAGTAAAGCTTATGAAAAACAAGCAGAAGGAAAACAACTCGAAAATCGTTTTGTTACTCTAAGCGAATACGCCAACTTTGCCGCAATGTACGGAACCCTACTCTCCTTAAAAGAACAACAAGAAAAAATTGCATCTCTGGATAAAACCGTTACATCCATCCTAAGTCGTTACCAATTAGGAAACCGTGCGAATCCAGTTGGCTATTCTGGTGGAATTGCACTTAAAACTTTGAAAAATAGAATCGAGGGGCTAAAGGAAGAAACCACAGCTAGAATTGAATCCATCAAAAGAACGATAGAAATTTCATCGGGTGATCTTCCCGAAAACTGGGCTTTAAAATCTCAAAGCACAAATTCCTTCGCTGACGAATACTTAAAAGTAGCCGCTCCTGAAAAATCCTACATGGTAAAAGCTATGAAAGCCTACGCGGATGGAGCTACCGAACAAGCAGAAGCCGAAAAAGCTAGAGTGTTACCCAAAGTCGGTCTCTACGGCGAATCCTACGTTTACCGCGGCGACAGGTCTACTGCTACTTCGTTTAACGGTGGATTTTATGTGCAAATGAACCTCTATTCTCCAGGAGATTTGGACACAATCGAACAAGCCAAATTAAACAGCAAAGCCGCAAAAGAAAGAACAGAAGAAGCAATCAAACAAGAAGAAACCAAAGCAAAGTCTCTTGTCGAAATGGAAAAAGCATTAAAACGCAACCTAGAATTGATCCAAGAAAGTAGCAAACTCATGGAAGAGCAAATCGGTGTTACCCAACAGCTTTTTTCTAGTGGTGCCATCAACGCATTACAATTGGCAGAAGTGTATTCTAGAAAAGCAGACATTATTCTCGCCAAGTCTACGATTGAATCAGAATTTTTAAAAACTAGAGCAGGACTTTTAACCCTAACAGAAACTACTATAGAAGGAATGAAATATGAATAAATTTGAAAAAGGATTTGCGGGTAATCTCGCAGAAAAATTTGTAAATTCGCGGCTAACACCTGTTATAGCCATTGTAAGTATTTTTCTTGGAATTTTTTCGGTCTTTCTCACTCCCAAGGAAGAAGAGCCTCAAATCTCTGTTCCTATGATTGATATTCGAATTCCTGCACCTGGGTTTGAAGCTCGTGAGGTAGAAAGAAAAGTAACTGAGCCAATTGAGAGAGCTGTCTGGGGGCTCGATGGAGTTGAATACGTATACTCCGCAAGTCAGGCACACGGAAGTCTTGTCACTGTTCGTTTTAAAGTGGGTGAACCAACTGAGCCTTCTCTTGTAAAAGTCCACCATAAACTAATGGAGATTAGGCAAGATTTACCGTCTAACGTCCTTCCGCCCAAGGTGACTTCGTTTACTATTGATGATGTTCCTTTTTTGACTTTGAGTTTTAGCTCTACCACACGAGATGATTACGATTTAAGAAAAAAAGTAGCACCACTCGCAAGAGAACTTTCTAGCACTCCTGATTTATCTCGTGTAGAATTACTCGGTGGTAGAAAGGATACTGTTCGAGTGATTGTAGATCCAAACAAAGCTGCCAGTTTTGGAGTTTCTATTTCGGATGTCGCCATGAGTTTAAAAATGAGTGACGCTTATTTTCCAATGGGAAAAACTTTCTCTAGCGAAAAAGAATTCCAAGTAGAAGTGGGCGGAAGAGTTTCCTCCAAAGAAGAAGTTGGAAACCTAGCCATCGGACAACGTGGTGGAGTAATTGTAAAACTTAAAGACATCGCAAAAATTGAACTAGGTGCAGAAGAAAGAAGCAGATTATCCGTATTATACGACAAAGAATTAGGCGAAGAAGTAAGAAACGCTGTGTCGATTGTATTTGCCAAACGTAAGGGAACTAACGTTGTAGTTCTTGCAAAAGATTTACTAGAACGAGCTGAACTTTTTTCAAAAGAACTTCCTCCCGATATTAAAATGTCAATCGTGCGAAATTATGGAACTACTGCCGAAGAAAAGTCGTTTGAATTAATAGAACATTTACTGATCGCTACTTTTTCGGTAACAATACTGATTGCAATCGTCATGGGAATTCGAGCGGCTGTTGTGGTTTCAATTGCCATTCCGGTTACTCTTGCTTTGACTCTCGCGATTTATTACTTCATGGGATATACTTTAAACCGCGTAACATTATTTGCCCTCATCTTCTCGATTGGTATTTTAGTAGATGATGCTATCGTCGTGGTAGAAAACGTAGAGCGGCATCTCCATCTTAACCCCGAACTTGGAATTCTAAAAGCTACTATAAATGCAGTCTCCGAAGTAGGAAATCCAACCATTCTTGCCACATTCACTGTAATTGGCGCAATCCTACCAATGGCATTTGTGCGTGGGCTTATGGGACCTTACATGAAACCAATCCCAGTTGGGGCAAGTCTTGCGATGATTCTTTCTCTCTTTGTGGCTTTCATTGTTACCCCCTGGGCGTCCGTTCGACTTTTGAAAGAATCACATGATTCTCCAAAAGAAGAAAATGACCCGATGGACAAATCAAAAGTGAGCTTCCTAGATAGACTTTATATTTCATTTGCTGAAATGTTACTTGGAACTAAAAAATCTGCTTTTGTATTTGGGATAATCAGTGTTATCCTACTGCTTCTATCTTTTAGTTTTATCTACTTTAAAGCAGTAAAAGTAAAAATGCTTCCTTTTGACAACAAAAATGAATTTCAGGTAATCATTGATTATCCNNTTTTCTGGAATGGTAAAACATACTTTTCTTAGAAACGAAGAGTATATGAACGATTTACAAATTCTACTATCGGATAAGGGCAAACGAAAAGAATCTAGCCACAAAATTATCGAAAAACTTCGTCCTATCATTGCAGAATTTGGAAAAGAAAAAAACGCAGTTACTAAGGTATTAGAAATTCCACCTGGACCTCCTGTGATGTCTACAATGGTCGCTGAGGTTTATGGACCAACTGAAAACGATAGGCGCAAAGTTGCAAAAGAAATTTTAGAAATTTTTGCCAGCGAAAAATCTGTAGTGGACTTAGATTATTCTTGGAGAGGTGGAAAAACTAGAAAAGTATACGAATACGATCAAAATAGAGGCGGAGTTCTAGGCGCACGCTCTATGCAAGTAGTTGGACTTGGAAGTTTGATTTTTAGAGAGTCTCCTTTGGTTTCTCTTGCAGAATCCAACTCTCCTGAAGAAATCCAAGTTTCTCTTTCCATGGATAATCAAATTCGCTCTGGAAAATCCCCATTTCAAGGAAGTAAAATTCTATCCTTTGAATCCGGTGTAACTCCAGTGGAATCTCTTTTGAAAGAACCCAAATACGTTAGCAGTGAAGTACTTCATAGAAAAAATCTTAAACCAGTTTCTTACGTATTAAGTGAATTATCCGGTGCAGAAGAAGCCCCTGTTTACGGAATGTTAAAACTTGCGCCTAAGATCAATTACCCTACACAAACTGCCGATGTTCCTTGGAACACAAAATCTCCGGTTATCAAATGGGATGGGGAATGGTTTATCACTTACGAAGTTTTCCGTGATTTAGGAGGAGCATTTGCCGTGGTTATGCTTTTGATCTACATATTAGTTCTAGGTTGGTTTAAAAGTTATACAGTTCCACTAATTATCATGGCGCCAATTCCGATTAGCCTCATCGGAATCCTGCCTGGTCATGCAATGCTCGGAGCGTATTTTACAGCTACTTCTATGATCGGATTTATTGCAGGTGCGGGGATAATCGTGCGTAACTCCATTATCTTAGTAGACTTCATCGAAGAACAACTGAAAGCTGGAATGGAATTAAAAGAAGCTGTCATTAGTGCAGGTGTGATTCGGTTTCGCCCGATGTTACTAACTGCTGCGGCAGTGGTGGTAGGAAGTTTTGTGATGTTATTTGATCCAATCTTTGAGGGACTTGCGATTAGCCTTATGTTTGGCGAAATTGCAGCTACCGTTCTAAGTCGATTTGCAGTTCCTGTCCTTTACTATTGGTTTGTTGGGAAGAGTCGAGTAGCATTTTTACATAGCAATTAATTGGTTCAAATTTCTTTTCGTAAAAAAATGTAAAAGCTAAAAGATTAAATTAGTTACCAAACAAGTAAACTCAAATTCGTAACACAGAGTTTCTCTGAGAAGTCACAAAGTAGCACAGAGTGAAAAAGGATACAATTCCAAAACTCTGTGCCTCTCAGAGTTTTATCTGCTTGGCTTTCCTAAAAAGTTCCTTTCTTTTGCTGAAATTCAATTCACCCTTTGATTACCGCATATCACATTTTATTTTGCAATACCAAATTATAAACCTCTTTTAAAATTCCAGTTCATTACAAATTATTATTGCATATAACTACGAATTTTTCAGAATACAAATTCAAACCCATTATATAAAATGATTATGCTAGCAACTAACAAGAAGAAATACTATAATTTAGCATGGTTTTTGTTAGTTGTAGGAATCACATTTACATTCTTTTTAGCCAATCAAATCAGTAATAATGCAAACTTAGCTGACAAACTAGAATTTTCCCTTTTGTGCAATGAATTTAAATCTAAAATTTTAGCAAGATTAGAATCCCATGCACAAATACTAAGAAGTGCCTCTTCTTTTATCAGAACCTCAGATACGATTTCTAGAAAAAAATGGCAACAGTATATTTTTGAATCTAAGGCTATTCATAGTTTGCCTGGCATTCAAGGAATTGGATTCTCTAAAATCATACCAAAATCAGAATTAGCCGCTCACATACAATCTGTGCATAAGGAAGGATTTCCAGAATACAAAATCAGACCTGACACAAAAAGAGATGTCTACACTTCTATCATATACCTTGAACCATTTGAAGGCAGAAATCTAAGAGCATTTGGATATGATATGTTTTCTGAGCCAACAAGAAGAAACGCAATGGAAAACGCTCGTGATAATGATACGGTGTCTCTTTCTGGCAAAGTAGTTTTAGTTCAAGAAACAGAAAAAGACGTACAAGTAGGAACTCTAATGTATGCACCTTACTATGAAAAAGGAATGCCAACAATTACTACAAGTGAAAGAAGAGCGGCTATTCGTGGTTGGGTGTATAGTCCCTATCGTATGAATGATTTGATGCATGGAATTTTGGGATCTAACGAGACAAAATTTCAAGAAGGAATGCGACTTGAAATTTTTGAAGAAAAAGACCTGAGTAATACAAGTCTTCTATTTGATACTGGAAACAAAAGTGAAATATATAAATCGACGATAGAATTAGTAATTCCAGTTAGCTTTTATGGAAAAGAATGGATACTAAGATTCACAAAATTAGAGACAGACTCGAAGCTAATTAAAGTAAATCGTGCATTTATCGTTTTGGTAGCTGGCAGTTTGATAAGTATACTCATATTTGCCCTTACCCTATCGCTCATAAATACAAAATCCAAAGCAATAGAAATTGCGCAAAACATGACGTATGCGCTTGAAAAAAGTAAAGAAGAGTTAGTAGTAAGAACCAACCAAGCAGAAGCCGCAAATATTGCAAAATCAGAATTCCTTGCAGTTATGAGTCATGAGATTCGTACTCCTCTCAATGGAGTAATTGGATTTTCGGACTTGTTAATAAAAACAAAATTAGACAATACCCAAATAAAATTTATGGAGGCAATCAATATTTCAGCCAATGCACTTTTGGATTTAATCAATGACATATTAGATTTTTCTAAAATTGAAGCTGGAAAGTTAGACATAAATATTGAAAAAATAGATTTATTTGAACTAGCCGAACAAGCAATTGATGTAATTCAATTCAAAGCCCAAAAAAAAGGTCTCGAAATTCTATTTAACGTCTCTCCTAGTCTTCCTCGTTTCATTTGGGCAGATTCAGTCAGGCTCAGGCAAATATTAATTAACCTCCTAATGAACTCAGTAAAATTTACAGAACAAGGAGAAGTGGAACTCAAAATAGATATTTTAAAACAAAATATGGAAACCAAAGAAGCGGAAATTTTATTCTCAGTTAGAGATACTGGAATAGGAATTGCTAAAGAAAATCATCACAAAATTTTTGATTCTTTCTCACAGGCAGACAGCTCTACTACTCGTAAATATGGTGGAACAGGTTTAGGTTTAACTATTTCAAATAGACTATTAGCCCTAATGAATTCAAGTCTTAATTTAGAAAGCGAACTTGGTAAAGGAAGTAGTTTTTCTTTTGTTCTTTGTTTAAAAATTGAAGATTCGGATGAAAAAAAAGAAAATGACACTGAAGATATAAGAGACATTCAAAATGTTTTAATTGTAGATGATAACTTGAATAACCAAATTATTTTACAAGAATTTCTTTCTATAAAAAATATTAAATCAGACATAGCGTCTAACGGTTTAGAAGCTTTAGAAAAAATCAAAAAAAATATTTATGACCTTGTAATAATGGACTATCAAATGCCTGAAATGGATGGTCTGACCGCAATTGAAAAAATACGCAATACAATCGGGCGCACTAAAAATGAGCTTTGTATCATTTTACTCTACAGTGCATACGATGATGAACATATACATAGTGTTGCCAAAAAACTAGACGTAGAATTGATGATTGCAAAACCAATCAAAAGCCAATTTTTATATAATTCATTAGCTAAACTTAAAAAGAAACAAATTATACACAAATCTATCTCTGTTAAAGTTAAAGAAGAGGATAATTCTAGTTTAACACAAAATGTATATACAATTTTATTAGTCGATGATGACTCGATAAATCTTTTTCTCGCCAGAACAATTCTAAAAAGTATTTTACCAAACTCCTCTGTTATTGAAGCGGATAACGGCAAAAAGGCAGTTGAGCTTTTTAATAAACAAGAACCTGATTTAGTTTTGATGGATATTCAAATGCCTGAAATGAATGGATATGAAGCGACAAAAGAAATAAGAAAAATAAATACGACTAAACGAATTCCGATTATCGCACTTACTGCAGGTGTAAGAAAAGAAGACAAAGACAGTTGCTTTCAAGCAGGTATGGATGACTATATCTCTAAACCAATCGTAAAAAATACAATCGAAACTATGATCAAAAAATGGTTATTTTCTGTATCTGTTTGATTGAATTCTAACTTAAAAAAATACGGCATATTCTAAAGAAATGTAGTTTTAAAATTGAAAATTCTAACAATAATAAAAAGATTAGATATATGATTATAAACCCCTTTTTTGAAAAAATTAGCAATTGCGGTATACTCGAAACCGATTCAGTCCAAGAAAAGCTAAACAAACGAATTTTATGTATTACTTCTTTTTTAATCACAATTGCTGGATTCATTTGGGGTATTATGTATTTTCAGCTAAATCTATACATCCCCGCAATATTCCCAATCGTATATTCCTTTATTGTGGGGCTAACAATCATTTGGTTTTCAAAATACAAAAATTTTAAAGTATTTGTAAATATTCAACTACTTCTAATCATAACACTTCCCTTTTGTTTACAATGGACTTTGGGTGGTTTTTCCAATTCGGGTGTCGTGATGGTTTGGGCTATTCTTGCCCCATTTGGAGCTCTTGTATTTCAAAATAACAAAAAAGCATTTTACTGGTTAATTGCCTATATGTGCTTAGCGTTTATATCTGTAGCGCAAAATTACTATTATCCAACTTTAGAGAATCCTAAATGGATGAGACTTTTGTTTTTTTCTACTAATATCTTAGCTGTTTCCCTACTTTCTTTTTTGTTATGTTATATTTTGTCACTGAATCAAAAAAAGAATTTGTCCGCCAATCAATCATAGAAACACAACAAAATACAATCACTACAACCGAACAAATTGCAAAATCCTATGCTAGATTTATCCCGTCTGAATTCCTATCTTTTTTGGGAAAAGAATCCATTACCGATTTAAAACTGGGGGATTATATGGAAGATGAAATGACTGTATTTTTCTCAGACATCCGAGATTTTACAAGTCTTTCCGAAAAAATGCATTCAAGAGATTTACTTCGTTTTTTAAATTCTTATCTCTCAGTTGTTTCCCCTATCATAAAATCTAATAGCGGATTTATAGATAAATTTATAGGAGATGCAATCATGGCGATTTTCCCGCAGTCACCGATTAACGCACTTATGGCGGCTGTGGAAATTTGGCAAGCCCTAGAAGAATATAATACTTCCAGAGAAAAGAAAATCCGAGAAACGTTTCGAATCGGGATAGGAATGCATACTGGTAAAATGACGTTAGGCACTATAGGATCAGAAGAAAGAATGGATACAACTGTCGTTGGAGATACAGTCAATATTGCTTCCCGCTTAGAAGCATTAACAAAAATTTTTCACGTGCCAATTTTAGTCTCAGATTCTTTTTATGAAAAACTCTCCCCCGAAGATCAAAAAAATTTACGCGAGATTGATATTGTCACAGTAAAAGGAAAAACTGTTGCAGTCAGAGTATACGAAGTGTTTGCCATTGACACAAAAGATGTAATAGAAAAAAAGAAAAAAACCATGCCTGATTTATTAGAGGCAATCCAATTATTCCGCTCTGAAAAATTTGTAGAGTCCAGGAAAATTTTTACAAAATGCCAAGAGCTTTGTCCGGAGGATTCTATTCCTGTTGTTTATATCAACCGATGCGATAGTTTACTTTCCGATTTAGCAAAACAATCCAAAAATCATATCAATGAAAATATAAAAATCCTAATTGTTGATGATAATATAGCTGTCATTGAATATATGCAATATATTTTAAAGAAAAACAAATTTGAAGTGATAACTGCAATAAATGGAAAAGAGGCTGTTTTGAAATATGGAGAATTAAGCCCAAATTACGTTTTGTTAGATATTTCAATGCCTGATATGGATGGATTGCAAGTTGCTGAAATAATTCAAGGGTTTGCAGAACAGAGAAATGAATCCCCAAAGATTATTTTTGTTTCGAGTAAAGATGAGTCCTCGATAAAAGATAAAATTAATAATCTAGGATATGAATTTCTTCCGAAACCATTAAAGATCAACGATCTACTAAAGGTAATTAAGTAAAAAATGCAGTCCTTTTTTCTATTAATTTTTTGTTTATTTTTTTTACTTCCACTCTCTGCAAATTCTTTAGAGGATAATATTATTTTTCTGCAACCCGAAAATGATTTATTATCTGTAGGAAAAAAAACTTATTTCTTAGAAGATACAAATGGCAATTTAACTATTGAAGATATTTTGAAACTAGATAATGAAAATAAGTTTCAATTGAATAATCAAGATATTTTTTTAAGAAAACCAACCCAGAGCACATTTTGGCTGAAATTAAAAATAAAAAATCAATTTGGAAAAGATGCGTGGATAGAACTTGGAAGTACTTACTTGTGGTATATTGACTATTATGCGAAGAAATCAAAAAAGTTTGAATTAATCACCAAAACAGGAATTCTCCATCCTGAATCGAATAAAGCTTTTTCAAGCGGATTATTCTGGTTACCCATCGGAATGGATGCAGAGACTAAAACTGTTTATATCAGAATACAAACGCTACGCCCAATAGAACTGCCTATTCAAATAGGTAACATTAGTTCGTTAAATGCAAATCATAATCAAAGGCAATCTATACTCACTGTATTTTTGGGTCTCATGTTTGCTATGTTCATTTATAATTTATTTTTACTATTTGCAACTAAGGACAAACTTTATATTTTATATCTTTGTTATATATTTACTTCTGTGCCAACTGCATTGTATTCAAATAATTATCCATATTTTCTAGCTGTTCTAAATGAAGAAATTAAAAACTTTTTACTATCCCATCCATTTGTTTGGATAAATATTTCTTTTTGTTTTGTTGGGCTTTTTAGCATTCATTTTTTAAAATTAAATCGCAAACCTTTTTTAAAAAGAATTCTACAAACTTTCATATTATTTTATTTAATCATTTTACCATTTCTAGACTTTTTTGAAATAATTAAACACAATTCTTTGGTAAACATTTATCAACCAATTACTTCTATTTTTATGTTAACTTTATTTGGAACAAGTTTATTCATGTGGATAAAGGCAAATGATAAGTCTGCGCGATTTTACCTTTTTGCCTGGGTATGGATTATACTTGGAGTTATCTCTTACTTTTTGACTATCAATGGCATTATTGAATACAATCTAATAAATCGAAATGCAGTTTTATTTGGAATAGGACTTGAAACGATATTCTTTTCCCTTGCACTTGCAGATAGAATTAATAGTATGCGCGTTGAAAAAGAATCTGCGCAAAATACATTGTTATTGTTTACCCAAGAACAAAACCAAATTCTAGAAAAAAAAATACAAGAAAAAACCCAAGATTTGATTCATACAAGCGAAATGCTTGAAATGACAAGTGATATTGCACAAGTAGGTGGCTGGGAATTTGAAGTTGTTAGTCAAAAAATTATCTGGTCTTCAGTCACAAAAAAAATCCATGAGGTTACTTTTGATTATCTTCCACAAATAGAAACGGCAATAAATTTTTACAAAGTAGGAAATAGTCGTGAATTAATTTCTGAGGCAGTAAACAGGTGTATAAATGATGGAACAGGTTATGAACTTGAATTACAATTAATTACGGCTAAGGGTAATGAAATTTGGGTCAGGGCTATTGGGCAGGCAGATTTTGAAAATGGGATATGCAAAAGAATTTTTGGAACATTCCAAAATATAACCAAGGAAATATTATTTTTAGAGGAAATTCAAAATCTAAATAAATTTCAAAGTATTATTATAGATGGAAATGATTATTCAATTATTTCGACGACTCCCGATGGAATTTTTAAAACTTTCAATAAAGGAGCCGAGAAAATGCTTGGTTACCAAGCAAAGGAAGTTGTAGGAATAACCACTCCTGCCATTTTGCATGATTTGGATGAAGTGATATTACGTGCAGAAATTCTTAGTAAGGAATTGAATACGAAAATCGAACCAGGTTTTGAAGTGTTTGTCGCAAAATCAAAGTTAGGCACAGCTGACACAAATGAATGGACTTACATTAAAAAAGATAAATCACGAATAACAGTTGAATTATCTGTTACAACTCTCCGAGATAAAAATGGCGATGTGACTGGATTTCTTGGAATTGCGAAAGATATTACGGAAAGCAAAAAAATTAGTTTAGAACTTATCCGAGCAAAAGAACAAGCAGAAGCGGCTAATCTTGCTAAGTCTGAATTTTTAGCAAACATGACTCACGAACTTAGAACTCCCTTAAATGGAGTCATAGGTTTTACAGATCTACTCATAAAAACAAAACTAGATGATGAACAAAGAAAATTTATGACAACAGTTTACAAATCTGCAAGTTCTCTACTTGATTTAATTAATGATATATTAGATTTTTCTAAGATAGAGGCTGGAAAATTAGAATTAGATATTCTAGAAGTAAATCTATCAATTCTAATAGAGCAAGTTATAGATATAACAAAATACAAAGCTCAAGAAAAATACTTAGATATAATTGTAACTATTGATGATAATGTTCCGAATCTACTTTTCGTTGATCCGATAAGACTGCGGCAAGTGCTTCTTAACCTCTTAGGTAATGCAATTAAGTTTACGGAAAAAGGGGTAGTAGAAATTAGTGTAAAGAATTTAGAAACTAATGAAAAAGAGCAAAAAACAAATTTCCTTTTCTCTGTGAAAGATACAGGAATAGGTATATCGGAAGAAAATCGGAAAAATATATTCAATGCATTTACACAAGCAGACTCATCTACAAATCGTAGGTATGGTGGAACTGGTTTAGGTCTAAGTATTTCAAATAAACTATTAGGTTTAATGAATACAAAATTAGAATTAGAAACAGAATTAGGAAAAGGTAGTAATTTCTATTTTACACTTTGGGCAAATACCAAACAAGAGATAGAAAATACAACAAAAGAAAATGAAGAGTCTAGGATAATAACAATTAACCCCAATTTAGATGATCAAATTTATAAAGTTTTAATTGCGGATGACAACCCCGTAAACTTATTTTTATTGAAATCAATACTAACTCAAATTCTTCCCACTTCTATTATTGTAGAAGCAAATAATGGCAAAGTAGCTCTGGAGTTATATAAAATTGAAAAACCAGACATCCTATTTATGGATATACAAATGCCGGAAATGAATGGTTACGAAACAACAAAAGCCATTAGGGAAATAGAGACAGATACTCGTATTCCAATCATTGCACTTACTGCTGGAACATTGAAGGGAGAAAGAGAAAAATGTGAGTTAGCAGGAATGAACGACTACCTAACGAAACCTATCGTAAAAATTTCCATTGAAAAATCGATTCAGAAATGGTTAGCAAAAAATATTCTTATTACCACAGAAAACAAAAAAGAAATACCTTCCATCAGTTACATGCATTATAATGAAAAAGTGCTTCTGGAACGTTTAGAAGGAGATGAAGAATTTTTACAAACTCTAATCTCTAAGGTAAAAGAAGATATAGACTCTGACTTCTTAAAACTTTTTGAAAGTTATAAGCAGAAAAATATTAACAAAATAAGTGCAGCAGCTCACAAACTAAAAGGAACAGCAGTCACTCTTTGTTTTGAAAATCTAACCAACATAACAGAAATACTAGAATCACAAGAAACATTTGAAGAAGAAAAAATAGGAAATATGGTATCTCAAGTGCAGGAGGAAATTGAAATCCTAAAAAAAATAATTCCTTACTAACCGCAATTTAATAGAAGAAAAAAAATTAGATTAGAGTTGTTGAAAAATAGAACAGATTTAACTAAAATCTATGTAGAATGGGGACGTGCAATGCCAAAACCTTGTGCGTAGTCGATTCCCAGTTTTTCTAAAATTTCCATTGTGCTTAGGTCTTCTACGAATTCTGCAATTGTTTTAAGACCAACAATATGTGCAATTTTATTGATAGATTCTACAATGGCGTAGTCAAGTGGATCATCTTTCATATCCCGAACAAAGCTACCGTCGATTTTTACATAGTCTACCGTGAAGTTTTTTAAATAGGAAAAGGATGACATTCCAGATCCGAAATCATCTAAGGCAAAGTAGGAGCCTCTGCTTCTTACTTCTTTGATAAATTCAACTGCTTTTTTAAAATCAGAGATGGCTACAGTTTCTGTAATTTCAAAACAGATAAGACTTGGCTCAATTCCATATTGTTTCATTTTTTGGAATGTAAAATCAGCGAAGTGATTGTCGCTCATACTGGCACCAGATAGGTTAATAAAAAAACGAGTTTCCTGTTTACGTGTTTCTCTTGAGCCAAAGTTTTTGGAAATATACCGAAATGCATTTTCGACAACCCATCTGTCTAGAGATGGCATCATGTTATAACGCTCTGCTGCTCTCATAAAAACATCTGGCATAATTAAATTTCCATTGGTAGTTTTTAAACGAAGTAAAAATTCATAAAATAAAACAGAAGTTTCTTTGTCATAGGGAACAGACACGATAGGTTGTTTGAATAGAGTAAATTGATCTAATTCTATACTTTCATTGAGTCTAGAAAACCATTGCATTTCTTGCATTCGAAATGTCATTTGCCTGTCATCATCAATGTAAACATGAAATCTATTTCTACCAGCTTCTTTTGCCGCATAACAAGCCATATCCGCCATACTCAAAATTTCGTTCATCGTTGCAATCTTGGAGCTAATCTTGACTATCCCAATACTTCCACCAATGATAAAAATTTTGTCCATCCAATTGAATCTAAATTCAGCTAGATTTCGTAAAAGCATCTGAGCAAACTCACCTGCTTGTTCAAGAGTGTAGTTTTCGAGAATGATTGTAAATTCATCTCCACCGATCCGTGCTGCAAATCCGTCTTTCTTTAAACTCTGACTGAGGATAACGGAAACTTGGCGCAATAGATCATCTCCGGCAGGATGACCACAAGTATCGTTTACTACTTTGAACTGATCTAGGTCAATATAGAGCAAACAGTATTTTGCCTCTATGTCTGACTTGACAGTATCTAAAATTTTAATTAACTTACTTTCAAATTCGTATCTATTTGCAAGCCCGGTAAGTGGATCATGAAATGCCATGTAGTAAACAGCTTCTTCTGCCATTTTGCGAGCATTTCTGGAATCGGTCTCTCTTAGTTCTCTTTCAATTACTGGAGTTAGGCGAGTTAGATTATCTTTCATGATATAATCTTTTGCACCGGCTCGCATTGCGTCTACCGCATCATCTTCTGTGATTAATCCAGAAACAATAATGATAGGAATATCGACTTTTACTTCTTCTAGAGTTTTGATTACATCTAAAGAAGAAAAGTTTGGTAATTTATGATCTGTGATAATTATATCCCAAGACTTTTTTACTGCTAAATTCTTTATTTCTTCTAGGTCGATTAGCCTTGTAATGTCTGGTTTAAAACCACTTTTTTCTAATTTTAATCTTAGAAGTATTTCGTCATCTGCAGAATCTTCTATTAGAAGGATACGTATTTCTTTCATGGTAGTTTTAACTGCTCTATTTTTGTGGACTAGCAGTGAGTTACAAGTAAAAATAATTGTTTTGATAATAACTATTTATTCTTTTCTTGAGTAAAAAAACAAATTATGCTTATTATAGTTACCCGAAAAATAGAGAATAAATAAGTTTCACCCGCGCCAAAAGCTTGGGTGAAATGACTATCTCTGTTCTATTTAAAAAAATTACGAATGGATTCGTTTAGATTATCGAAGCTAGATTTTAGTTTCTCTTCTACTTCTGATGTTTTTTCGTTCCATTCGGATGAAGTTTTAGTGAATTGTCTGTCTAGTTTTAATATTCCTTCTTCAATATCGTTTAGCAATTTTTTGCGTTTTGATTTTTCTGCCTCATCAAAATTTCCAAATTCGTATTCAATGATATCGTCTTTTACGCTACCTTTTGTCAATAGGTGCATTTCTACTTTGACATATTTTTGGAGAAGTGCAAGGCGTCCTTCTTTGTCGAGTCGCCTCACACTTACACTTAGAGAAGTTGATTTCAAAAACTTTAAAGGACGGAATTTAGATGCTCGTTCAACCAAATCATGATCCTCAGCTATCACAACTGACTCGTCAAATCCACCAATTCTTTTGAATAGACGACGATTGATAAAAATACAAAATCCAGCCGCTCTTGGATTTAGATTCTGGTTCATTTTTACAATCAAATTAGATAACTGAAAAACTGCTTTGTCTATTGTAAGTTCGGATAACGGTAAGAATTCGCAAGTCGCTAAGTCGATATATAAATCATCCATCTCTGTGATTGCTTTCTCGAGGAAGTCAGTAGGAAGAACTACATCTGAATCAAAGAAAAACAAAAACTCACCAGTTGCCGCCTCAGCTCCACGGTTTCGACCTGGTCCTGGCATTCCGCCTGCTACAACTTTTGCACCATAAGTTTTTGCAATTTCTATGGTCTGGTCTTTGGAACCAGCATCTGCTACGATTACTTCATAGTCCTTAAAAGTTTGGTTCTTTAAAGACTCTAGTAAAATGGGAAGATATTTTTCTTCGTTTAAGGATGGTATAACTACACTTATTCTTGGCATTTCCACAAAATAAAAAACAAATTAAAAAGAGCAAGAATCTTTTTGAATTTAACGATTAGCTAAAAGTTAGTTTTGCCACAGAGGCACAGAGGCACTGAGTCACAGANNATTTTATGAAATAGACTCTCTTGAACTCTGTTAAACATTTAACAAACAGATGACAGAATTTATACGTTTTAGGAAATAAATGTTCCGCTAGTAAATTGAATTTTTACTTTTCAAAATGAAGTCTCTATTGAATTAGTAATGGAACTAAAATTAAACAAAAGGAAGAGGATTTCGTGGCAAATAAAACAATCAAAGTTGAGAATGAAGTTGTAAAGGAATTAAAAGAAGGAGCGGAAGATTTAGATATTGTAAAAATTGGTGTCGATGTACCGGGACTTGTCTCGATGATCAATGAGAACAATATTCGGATGTATGATGATGAAGAATACAAAATGACAGATGTGATTAAAAGTGTCATTGAAAGTAGAGCATCTCTAAGTAGTTTTTTTCTTTTAGACATCGGAGCAATTTTCAGAAAATACAAACTTTGGATGCGTCATATGCCAAATGTCAAAATGTTTTATGCTGTGAAATGTAATTCTGATAAACTACTGCTTCATACACTTGTAGATTTAGGTGTTGGATTTGATGTAGCTTCTAAAGTCGAAATTTCAACAGTAAGAGAATTAGAAGTTGATCCAGATAAAATGATTTTTGCAAACCCTGTAAAAGAAATTAATCATATCACTTTTGCGGAAGGGGAAGGAATTAAGAAAATGACTTTCGACAACGTGGATGAATTAAAAAAAATATCTGTGTTTCATCCAAATGCGGAATTAGTTTTGCGAATTTTAGTCGACGACTCAAAATCTAGAATGCCATTTGGTACAAAGTTTGGTTGCCCTACTGCGAATTTACCGGAAGTATTTGACTTAGCAAAAACGCTTGGACTGAACATAATCGGTGTTAGCTTTCATGTGGGATCTGAATGTGAAAGTTCTTCCGCATATACAGATGCAATTGCTCTTGCAAGAGAAGTGTTTAATACTGCTAGAACTTATGGATTTGAAATGCGTTTACTGGATATAGGTGGTGGTTTTCCAGGACATGATTCAAAAGAATTAGAAGATAAATTTATTGAAATTGCTGCTGCTATCAATAATCAATTAGAAGTATCTTTTTCTGATGTTCCTAATTTGGAAGTAATCGCTGAACCTGGAAGATTTTTTGCGACTAGTTGTGGAACGTTAGTTACTAACGTAATCGGGCGCAAAATCATTGTTAACTCTGACTCAGAAAAAATCATTCATTACTACATTAATTCAAATCTTTATGGTGTTTTTAATAATATTGTATTTGATAAAGCAAAACCACAATTTGAGCTGCGAAAACCTGCCGTTGAAAATGAGCCAGTTTATAAATCTGTAATTTTTGGTCAGACTTGTGACAGCATGGATAAAATTGCAGATGGGATTATGTTACCGGAGTTAGTTTGTGGGAATTGGCTTATTATCCGCAACCACGGTGCTTACACAATCGCGGCGGCATCTAAGTTTAATGGATTTGAATTGGAAGATGTAAATTATGTGTTTACCTTCTAGATAAATACTGAGTTTCAAAGTTGCATAAATACTTTCAGATTAGTAGTATGAATTTTGTTCAGTTAGAAAAGATTAAATTCAATTATTTGAGGAAATTTTTTCTACCTAATAAAGCCATATTTGTGCGTCTTCCTATTAGTTTAAATATTGCAGGTAAATTATATCATTTAGAAACAAATATGATTTCGAATGAATATATTTACCTGAGAGTATACGAAGAAGACTTTGAATTTTTGCCAGACTCTTGTTCGCACCTGATTTTGTTTATGAGTCTGGATTTATTCAGCAATGGAAAATTTGAATTAGAAGGACGACTTGTTTCGGTTGAGCGGCTAATAGGAAATAGGCTTGGTCTTTGGATTCTGTATAAAACAGAAACTAAAAAAGATAGACATATACTTTCTGAATTTTTTCAGACTCATTATACTCCTAGATACAGTGTAAGATTTGATGTGGATATTAAAACTGAAACAAAATTTGTACGCTCAGAAGCTATTAATCTTTCTGAAAAAGGAATATTCCTAGAAGCTCCAATCAATTTACTAGAAGAACGTCAGATTTGTGAATTGATCCTCTATCCTGAAAATTTATCTATAAAAGTAAAAGCCCAAGTGAGTTGGATAAACAAAGGCAAAATGTATGATAAACCAAATGGTTATGGATTAAAATTTTTGCTAGATAAAAAAAATGAATCTGAAATTCTAAAATACTTAGTACTATTAAAAAATAGATCTGCAATTTTAAGATAAACCTTTCTGTTTTAGAAACTATAACTTTCTCTTTCTAAAATAAATATATCCTCGTCCATTTTTAATTTCGATTTTTGTGTTTAAATTTTCGCAAAGAATAGAATATTCTTGTAAAAAATTTTCTGCTTCTTGGTAAGAAAGAGGTCTTACTAAGTGTTCTGAGTTTTGAAATTTTCCAAAGATAGGAATGATTTCGCAAAATACAAGTTGTTGGTTTTCAAAGTGTAACATAACAGCTATATTGTGATTTAGATACTGATTCCTACTTCCAAATAAAAAATTTCCAAGTGAATAAATTATAATTCCATCTTTGTATTTTTCTATTCCCTGTGGAATATGAGGATGATGACCAATTACCGCAGAAAAACCAAGATTGATTAAATCATGAGCTTGTTTGATTTGTTGTTTGGTTGGCTCTGGACTATATTCCACTCCCCAGTGTGTAGATAGTAGTTGGATTTTATCTTGGTTTTCTTTTTCGTTTAGGATTTTTTTTAAGCGGTTTATTTGAAGTGGAGCAACTCCAGGTTTAGTTTCTGTTGCGAATAATCGAGATTCTCCGATATTGCTAACTGAGATTATGTTTATGGATTGATTGCGAATTTTAATTTGGTTGGGTAAAAATGCTTCCTTTAGGTTTTTTCCCATTCCNNCAAAAAGTATATTTTCTTTTTTTAGATTTTCTAAAGTATCTTCCAATCCTTTTTTACCGTAATCCATGGAGTGGTTGTTTCCAAGAAAAACCAAATCTATATTGATCTTTTTTAAAAGGCTTATATCTTCAATTTTTGCATTGAACACGTAGGATTTTGTTTCATCCATTTCTTCTTCTGAATTCGCGATGGGAGTTTCTAGATTCACCATCCGCAAGTCTGCTTCTTGGAATAGAGGAATTAAACCTTCTACAGGTGCAAATTCTCCTCGTTTTTGCCTTGTCTCTCTTAAACCCCAGTTGAACATTACATCACCAGCCACTAGAATTTTTAGAGTTCTTGGTTTTTTTAGAACTTCGGATGAGATAGGTAGAAGAGGAAACAATAGTATCAGAATTGTAAACTTCCAATAGCCGATGAAAAATTTATTATTTGTAATCATTTAGTGTTGAATAAACCGTTTGGATACCTTTAAAAAAGTAATTGTCTGTATACTCTGAGTCAAGCAAGTAGTTAGTAAAATAAAAAATCTCTCATCTAAAATTTTACAGGAAAATGATGAGGGGAAAAAGGACAAAAATTATGAAAAAAATAATTTTCTCTCTGATAGTATTATTCTTGGTATCGAATTGTGTTTTGTTAGACAGTCTTGGACTCAATATGACCAAAGCTACAATAAAAGGTTCCGAAGCAAAAAATCAAATTTTAACCGGCGCATTGATTGGAGCATCCTCAACAGGAAATAGTTCAACCCAAATTACATCATTTGCCACATACAACACTCAGAAATTAAGGGATAATAAATTCTATGATAAAGACGACGTTGATGCTTGTGCCGAAAAAATGATCGTTTTTGCAAATGCTCTAAGCAGTAACTCTCTAACTGGCGGAATTGCAATTGGACAATATGCTTGTGCTACAATTAACGAGCACAAAACCTTCATTGACTGGCCCATTCCATTATTTTAATTTTTTCGTTTTTTAAACAAAAAGAGCAGGCTCTTATTTCTAAGAAACCTGCTCTAGTATGGGTTTAGATAATTTTTATCTTATCTAAGAAGTTGTAACACGGACTGAGGTCTTACGTTAGCTTGAGCCATCATAGCTGTTCCAGACTGTGTTAGAATCTGGTTTTTAGTGAACGCTACAGACTCTTCAGCCATGTCTGCGTCTCTAATCCTTGATTCAGAAGCTTGGATATTTTCATAAGCTACCATTAGCCCTTTAGATGCATGCTCCAATCTGTTTTGGTAAGCACCTAAATTTGCTCTTTGTTTGTTCACTTTGTAAAGTGCATCGTCAATAGTTCCAACTGCATCATTAGCTAAATCAGCTGTAGAGAGAGATAACATTGTTCCATCAGGTCTCTTTAATTCAAGAGCTCTAACAGTCATTGTAGCAATGTATACTCTTTCTCTTTGGTGCATATTTGCGCCTACGTGATACCACATAGAAGCAACTCTAGAACCACGAGCAAAGTCACCTTGTAAGAGATTCATTTTATTGAATTCTGCTTGAGAAGCAATTCTGTCGATCTCATCAACAAGTTGAGAAACTTCAACTTGAATCATTTGTCTGTCTTGCGGTGTGTAGATACCGTTAGAAGCTTGGATCGCTAGAACACGAATTCTTTGTAGAATGTCGTTAGTCTCAGTTAGATAACCTTCAGTCGTTTGAATCATAGAGATACCGTCTTCGGTATTACGTTCTGCTTGTCTGAGACCAGATACTTGGCTTCTCATTTTTTCAGAAACAGCAAGACCAGATGCATCGTCAGCAGCTCTGTTGATTCTCATGCCGGAAGAGAGAACTCCCATATTCTTTGAAACTTCTTCGTTTTGAAATTTCAAAACCCTGTGCGAGTTAATCGCTGATAAATTGTGGTTGATGATCATAAGTTTCCTCCTTGAAACTGATCACAAGCACTGTAAGCATCCTTGCCCACAGTAATTTGTTTTCTTTGTGTGAATTTTGTGTCTGATTTTATTTATTTTTGTAAATAATGTATCGGAGAATCTTTACTTACAATTAATTTGCGGAAAATAGGGTGTTTTTGAGGAAATATGCAATTTTTCGAATAAAAATCGCTTAAATTCGAGGCATATTGATAAGTGAAAAATTTTTATAAAAAATAAAAATTTTTCGATCTAATTGTATTTTCGGAGACTTTCCGAAAAAGGCGTTAAACTTTTTTTAAAAAATTTAGCCATTTACATTTGAAAGTCGAAAATATCGCATTTGTTTATTTCGAACCTTCTTTCTAAAAAGCCAAATTTGGTCTTCCCAAACGTAATAACTAGAGATAACAAGGCTGTTTTAAAACGAATGGGAACTTCTTTTGGCATTTGGGAATAGAATTATCTTTTGGGCTCCGTTTTTACATCTATTTCACTTTTTTGTATTGAAAATATATTCTAATACCAAACGCTAAAAAATATCCATAATCAAATGGAAAAGATTTTATGCAAAACGTACTTTTAGAAAATCATAATTCACGACTAAAACTAAATCTAGAAAAAGGTGGACAAATAGAAGAATTAATGCTCAAAAATAATTCTTCTGAAAGACTAATATCTGTTATCCTACCCTTTAACAAGGAAGGTAATTTTTTCCTATCTGGAAATTTTTTAATGTACCCTTGGGTCAATAGATTAGAAAAAAATCAAATTAATGTAGAGGAAAAACAAATTTCCATCGAACCATTAGCAACAAATCCAGAATTTCATCCGATTCACGGACTCTTTTTTAATAAATCCAGAAAAGTAATCGAAATCAAAAAGAATTTTGTAAAACTAGAACCTATCGAGGTAAACAGTAATTTTGCGCATTTTACTGAATCTTTTACATTAGAAGAAAATTCCCTACGAATTCGCACAGATTTTTACAACACTACAAATGACATTCAAGAGTTTGCTTATGGATATCATCCTTATTTACGACTAAATACAAATCTAGAAAATTGTGAAATTTATACAAACCTTACGGATTACATACCATTAACCGCTAATTTTCTACCGAACCAAAATTTAGAAAAACGTAATATCACCGAAATCATAAATCAAAACAAACCAATCGGAAAATTAAAACTAGATCATTTATTAACTGGATCTGAAAAAGATTTATTCTTTGGAATCATCGACAAAAAAGAAAATACCTTACTACAAGTTCGAGTCTCAAAGGATTCAAAACTCCCCCTTCCCTACTTTCAAGTATATACTCCTGAAGCTAGAAGTTCTATTGCTATTGAACCAATGAGTGCGACAGGTAATGCGTTTTTTATTCAAAACTCCGGATTACAAAGATTAGCCCCGGACGAGCATACATTTGGTGAATTTATAATAGAAATCATTACAATAGAATAATAGTAACTACTTAGCATAAAAGATTGCCACCGAGGCACGGAGTCACAGAGGAATTTCAAGAAAGTTGATTTAACAAAATAATGCTTATTTTCTAATTTCAAGCTTATGTTTGTTCCGCTAACATGAAAAATCCAATCCAAATTTAATTCCTGTTTCTCTTTAAATTGATTCACCTAAATAAACAAAGAGAAATTCCCAAGGCTCTCAGTGTCTTTGTGCCTCTGTGCCTCTGTGGCAAAATACACTGAATAGTTACGAATAATCTCTATTTCACAAGGTTACTAACGATTAGCTCCGCCAATTCACTTTTCAATTGAATCCCTGAATCACGATTCATTGTCTTTAGAATCAATTTGGGATTTAATACTAAAGAAAGTCCAAATCGAAATTCACGGATCATAGATTTAAAGCTGTAAATAGAAGGTAGATATTGAATTAGAACTTGATCTAGCCCCAAGTCTTTCTTTAATTCTTCTACTGTCTCTAAAAAAGATTGAGTAGAATCAACCATGTTACTTGCTAAAAAACTTTTACCTGTAAAAACTCTTCCTTGTGCTAGTGTTTCTAATTCCTTCAACGTTTTTTTACGAGATAACATTACTCTTTCATAAAACTGTCCGTTCACTCTCGCAATTTCTTCTGTTAAAAATTCTTTTGACTCAGAGGATAATTGTCCGTATTCGGAAAAAATTTCTCTAAGTGGATAAAATTCTATTCGTTGTTTGGAAATTCCATAGTCGTTGTAAAGTTTTTTTAGATTAGGTCGAATCATTACAGTTCCAATAGAGCCTGTAATACAAAGTGGATTTGAAATAATTTTATCACAAGCGGATGCTATATAGTAACCGCCAGAGGCTGCTACATTTTGGAAATAAGCATATACTTTGACTTTTTTCTTGAGTTTAAGAATTTCTTGGTAAATTAGTTCAGACGCAAATGCTGATCCACCGGGAGAGTCTATTTCGAGAATCACTCCCTTAATAGACTTATCCTCTCTTAGACTCTTTAATGCAGCTAATACTGGATAGGCGTGAATGGCATCAGATTTCATTTCATCCTCTTCTTTTTTTCCCATTCCGATATTTCCTTTCAGTGGAAGAATAACAATTTTTTTCTTTTTGTTTGGAAAAAACTGAAACTTTTTCTTTTTGTGAAAGAATTTTACATCTAAAAGAGTTACCTCTTTGTCTACTGAATTGGAAGCGGTTGCGTCTAACTCTTCGTAGTCTTTGTTACAATAATTTTCAATAAAGTTTTCTTCTTCTAAAAATCCATTTAAAAATCCTATCTCTTTTAGATAAGGAGCTGTTAGTATTGGGCGTTTTAGAATCTGACTTTCTAGTTTCGCATTGTCATAAAATGTATCAAGGAGTTGAGTTTTAATAGAGCGGATAAGCATCGTTAGGTTTTCTTTCGCGGGAATCGAGAAGGAATTTCGATTAAAACTTTCCGCAAAAGATTTGTATGGACCAGAAGCAAAACTATCTACCTTTACTCCAAGTTTTTTAAATAAATTTCCAAAGAAAAAACTTTCTACTGCGGGAAGTAAAACCATAAACTCACTCGAGGAAGAGCTATATCGTTTATGCATAAACGAAAGTAAATAGAGAGATTTAATATCACCACTCGAAGCAAAGCCTGCTGTTTCAATTCCTTTTGCTTTAATACGCTCTATCATTGAGGCTAAGTTAGATAATTCAGCCATTCCAAATTCTAAGTCAGCGTTTATAAAAAAAGAAACTTTTTTTACTTGTGAACTCTTCGCAATTAAATCCAAATCGTTTAGGAAATCTAAAAAAAGAACTTCCGAATCTTTCCCTGTGACCCATTCGACGATGGATGTTTTGCGATAGGATGCAAATTTTGTAGGAATTTCAAGCAAGATATGATTGCCTCGATGAAAAAACCCAAAGGTTAAAAAATACAAATAACGGATTAGTCGAAATGGAAAAAATAAAATTAAGAGTAGATAATACAAGAGTCAGTCCTTTAGAGGTATACTTTTAGACCTTAGACTTTTTGAAACTTTTATTTATTTTAACTCGAATTAATCCCTAATTTTAAAAAATTAATTGAATGATTTTGCCTTTTAGGGAAAACTTACTCAATTAGGTCAGGTAGATAGGATGAAGAATAAATTAACAGAGAATACTATTCTAGATGGAATCCATGATGGGAAAACGATAGCAATGAATTGTTATACTCTCACTGATAATTTTGTTAAAAATCTAGAAATTGTACTGCGCAATATTCTAAATCATTACGAAAAAATCGAATTACTTCCAGCTATTTTTGGTACCACACAAGAACTTGTAAACTGGACTTGTATATCCAATATGCGATATATCTATTACAAACAAAATGACCTAGACCTAAATGATGAAAATGTTTTTAAAGATAATGAATCTCGTTTTTTAAGTAGCATCAACAAAATCAACTCAGCCAATTATAGAGATTATTTAAAGACTAACAAGATGTATGTCCACATGGTCTTTGAACATGAAGTGACTGGTCTTAATGTAAAAGTTTACAATGTTTCAGAAAATACCCTTGATCAAGAAAAATATCTCAGAGGTTATTTAAAACAAGCCATGAATTACAGTAATGTATTGGATTATTTCAAAGATCATCCAGAAGATCCACAAGGAAAAAACATGGGACTTGCTTTTTCCATTATCATATTGAAAGAATCAGGACTCAGACCAGAGCTAATGCGAATTAGTAAGTCGGGTAAAGGTGCTTATTCTCGAATTGAAATTCCTTTTGTAAATGGATACGAATCTATTCGAGATAAAATTTTGAAAGATGAAAAGATTATTCCTTTTGAAAGAAAAAGTCTAGTTCCTCCTGAATTTCAAGCGGAGTTAGAAAAACGAATCAAAACCATTGGAATGGATTCGTTTGACTTTCTACAAAACTAGTCACCCGTTTTAAGAACTGCTAAGAAGGCTTCTTGGGGAATTTCCACGGAGCCAAATTGTTTCATTCTCTTCTTTCCCTCTTTTTGTTTCTCAAGAAGTTTGCGTTTACGAGAAATATCTCCACCGTAACACTTAGCGGTTACGTTCTTTCGGACTGCAGAAATGCTTTCTCTTGCAACAATACGTGCTCCAATACTTGCTTGGAGTGCAATCAAAAACTGTTGGCGGGGGATAAGCTCTCGTAACTTCTCAATCACCGCTCTTCCTCTGGATTCAGCCCTGGATTTGTGAACGATAGTCGAAAGAGCATCCACCGGCTCTCCATTTACTAAAATATCTAGTTTCACTAAGTTAGATTGTCTATAAGCCGCAGGTTCGTAGTCTAATGATGCGTAACCCTTTGTATAAGATTTTAATTTATCGTAGAACTCAAATATTAACTCAGCAAGAGGAATTTCATACATCATCTGAACTTTGTCTTCATCTAAGTAAACTGTATCCAGATGAACTCCACGTTTTTCAATAACCAATGACATGATATTACCCACATATTCATTGGGTGTAAAGATGGTTGCTTTTACAAAAGGTTCTTCCATCATTTCGATAGATTGTGGTTCTGGAAACTTAGAAGGATTATCTATTTCAAAAACTTCTCCCTTGGTATTTGTAATTCGATATTTCACAGAAGGAGCTGTTGTGATTAACTCGAGATTAAACTCTCTTTCCAGTCTCTCCTGTACAATCTCCATGTGAAGCAAACCAAGATAACCCACACGAAATCCAAAACCAAGTGCAAGAGAATTTTCTCTTTCATACACTAAAGCAGCATCATTTAACTTTAATTTTTCGATAGCTTCTACTAGCTCATCAAACTGTTCTCCGTAAATTGGAAAAAGTCCTGAGAATACCATTGGTTTTGCTTCTTTGTAACCAATTACAACTTCACTAGCTCGTTTATCAAAATGAGTAACTGTATCCCCACTTCTTGCATCTGCTACTTTTTTAATTCCAGCGACAATATATCCAACATCCCCAGCACCTAAAAAATCTTGCGAGATGAGGTTAATTCGATTTATCCCCACATCAGTAACAATGAAATCCCCGCCCCCACTCATCATAAATATACGATCGCCCTTTTTGACGGTTCCATCCACAATTCTTACTTTAATCACAACACCCATGTAGGTATCGAAATAAGAATCATAAATCAATGCCTTGAGCGGCTTTTGGTCGTCACCCACTGGTGGTGGTATTAATCTACAAATGGATTCTAATACCTCTCGCACATTCTGCCCAGTTTTGGCAGAAATCGAAATTGCTTCCGTAGAATCCAAACCGAGGCTATCCTCTATTAGCTTCATACACTTGGGAATGTCAGCACTTGGTAAATCTATTTTATTAATTACAGGGATAATCTTTAAGTCTGCTTCCATCGCAAGGTACAAATTCGCAAGTGTCTGTGCTTCCACTCCTTGCGTTGCATCCACAATTAACAAAACTCCTTCGCAAGCTTTGAGAGAACGAGAAACTTCGTAATTAAAATCTACGTGCCCTGGTGTATC
>DDBL01000250.1 GCA_002333425.1 Leptospiraceae bacterium UBA2033 | reverse complement strand
TTGTTACTATTCTATTACAACATAAAAATTGAATCCAAATATTTCATTAGCTATCTTTAATTCGACGAATAGTAATAAAAAAAGCGCAATCCCATTACTCTCTGTGCCTCTGTGGCAAACCAAACTGAGTAGTTATACTCAAAGTTTGCAGCCTGGGTTTTTTCCTTTTGCTTTTGCTTCTTCGTATAATTTATTTGCATCTGGAAGTTTTTCGTTTAGTTGTTTCATTCGAGTTTCATCGGAGGGGTGAGTCGACATTATCTCCATTGGTTTAGAACCACCCATTGCACTCATATTTTTCCAGAGATCAATACTTTCCTTTGGATCAAATCCAGCTTTTGCCATATATTCTAATCCTAGAATATCAGCTTCACTTTCATGTTTACGAGAAAATGGAAGCATCACACCAAACTGAGCTCCGGCGCCTATCGCACCCATTACAGCCGAATTATTTCCAGAAGCAGCGCCAACTGCACCCATACCTTTGTTCATGATAGTTGCATCCGAAATTCTCTCCGCACCATGACGAGCAAGAACATGGGCAACTTCATGACCCATTACAGCAGCAAGTTGTCCGGTTGTTTTGGCGACCGGAAGAATTCCAGTATGAACTCCGATTTTGCCGCCAGGTAAAGCGAACGCATTCGCGCTGTTATCCTTAAACACAACCACTTCCCAAGATTGAACACCGGTATCATCTTCGATAACAGCAAGGATTGCATTTGCAATACATTTTACATATGTATTTTCTCGCGCACCGGATTCAATTGGAGTTTTTGCTTTTATATCCTTAAAAGCATCTGCGCCCATCTTGTTGATCTCAGGGTCGCTCACTAAAAGAACTCTGCTTCTTCCTGTCGGAGAAGAGGCACAAGTTAAAATGGATAAACTGATGAAAAGTAAACTAATTATTTTTAAGTATCTCATAAGTATACACTTGCAAAATTTCTTCTTTTGGAAAGGAAAAAATTTGAACTTCCTTGACAAAAAAATATACTATATAAATAGTAAGTAAAAATTAAAACGTGAATTCGATGTACGGATGTTTAATTTGTCATATCGAATTCACGTTGAATAAGTAAAGGATAACCTTATGGCTAAGAAATTTGTTTTTGTCCTGATAGGACTGGTGGCGCTGATGCTGTTCGTTTTGGCCGTTATGAAGCCAACTTTTCGAATCGAACGTTCGATCGAAATTGCAAAACCCGCGGAAGTAATTTTTCCTTACATTGCTGATTTTTCTAAGTGGAATGACTGGAGTTATTGGGCAAGCTCTGACCCAGGACAGAAAGTCACCATCACGGGCAATGTTGGCGAAGTCGGTCATAGGATGGAATGGGATGGCAAGATCAATGGTAAGGGCAATCAAACAGTTATAACCGTTATCCCAAACAAGTCGATAGCATCGCGACTTGCCTTCACTGAACCAAACAGCATGGAGTCTATTGCAACACTTACTCTTGAGCCAACACCAAGTGGTACAAAAGTAATTTGGTCAAATGAGGGTAATCTAGATTACCCCATAGGCAGGTTATTCGGTCCTTTTTTAGACGGAATGGTTGGACCGGATTTTGAAAAAGGTCTTACCAATCTAAAGAAATTAGTGGAGAAGTAGGATTTGTAACTGAGTTCATCCGTTCTAATTTTAAAATAGATATTTTCTTTTGGCGTTTTATACAATTTAAGAAATAAAAAGATTTCATAGTAGGGTGTATTTTTTAGATTAGTGCTAGAGGCATTTGCTAATGAGTAAACGATTTATGTATGCGCTAGCAGGTATTGGAATTTTGCTAGCGATATTCTTAGGATACGGCTTTTTCTTTAAAAAGCCCAATGTTGTTAAACCGAAAGTTGGTCCAATTGTGGAAGCGATTTATGCACTTGGCACAGTGAAGTCAGATGATATATATATTTTAAAATTAGGAATAACCTCCGGCATAACGCAGTTATTCGTAAGCGAAGGCGACATTGTTCAAAAAGGACAAAAGTTAATTGTTACCGAATCCTCTACCCTTACATCGCCTATAAGTGGGACGGTTACTCGAATTTATCTCGATAAAGGTGAAACTGTAATGCCCGGCATACCGGTGTTAACCGTTATGGATTTAACCAAGACATTTATTCAAATTTCTCTCGATCAATCGTCTGCTCTTAGAATTAAAAAAGGACAGAAGGCAGAATTGAGTTTTGAAAACTTGAGAGGAACAAAGATCAACGGAACTGTCCAAAAGATTTATCCGTCTGACGGACAATTTCTTGTCAGACTAGAAACAGAGGCTCTACCCGTGGGAATTCTTCCTGGAATGACGGCTGACGTAGCCATTGAAGTCGCGAGACGAGAAAAAGCAATGCTTGTTCCAGTAAATTCAATTCATCGTGGACAAATTAGAATTATCCGTGATGGAAAAACAAAAACTCTCAATGTTAAGATTGGTGCGGTTAATGGAGAGTTGGCTGAAATCCAGGACGGACAGATTTTAGAGGAAGATGAAATTTTGATCGGTAAAGGAAAATGATTTTTCTAGCACTTAGGCAACTTTTAGCTAGACCACAGCAGACTATCCTTACTTTCATTGCCATTGTAATCGGAACTGCTGGTTACATTGCATTTTCGGGTATCATGTTTGGATTTAGAGAATATATCATCGAGCAGTTAGTCAATAATGATGCACAGATTCGAATTTCTCCACGAGATGAATTGATTTCGGAGGATATGTTTAACAATATTTTTTTCTCTGATTCGACTATCAAATGGATTAAACCACCGTCAGGGAAAACAGACAATAGCCGCTTGGATAATATTCAGTGGTGGTATGAAAAATTACAAAAAGATCCAGAAATTGTGGCTTATTCCCCGCAGCTTGTGAGACAGATTACATTTTTGAGAGGTAAATTGTTGTTTCCCGCAAAGGTTATTGGTGTGCGACCAGAAACACAAGCCTTGATTACAAATACAGATAAATACATAGTAGCCGGTGGAACTCTAAAAAATCTTGGGGAAGGAGATTCACTTGCAATCATCGGTGCAAATTTACAGACCAAGATGGGGGTTATGTTAAATGATGTAGTGCAAGTTGGGATTCCCGGAAAACAAATTTCGCCTCTAAAAATTATCGGAATCATTCAGACAGGAAATAAAATGATAGATGATTCGATTTGTTATACATCCATTACAACTCTCCAGAGAATTACCGAGTCTCCGAGTGAAATTTCTGATATAGTAGTTCGACTAACAGATGTTAGCCGTGCAAAGGAGATCGCGGAGGATTGGTCTCAATTCACTCGAGACAAAGTGGAAAGTTGGGACCAAACAAACGAAAGTATCATGTCGATTTTTAAGATGCAGGATATTATTCGTAATACAATTACAGTTGTAATTATGTTAATCATATCCTTTGGTATTTACAATATTTTAAATATGGTTGTCAGTGGAAAGAAGAGGGATATAGCTATTTTGCGCTCTATCGGCTATGAGGAGTCTGATATTATTGTCCTATTTCTCGTACAGGGAATTATTCTTGGATTAAGTGGAGCTATTTCTGGTTCCATATTTGGTTTTTTCTTGTGTAAGTATTTGGGCACGATTGAAGTTTTTAAAGGAAAGAATATGGCAACAGGTATGTCTAATTTACTTATCTCATATAATATTTTCATTTATATCAAGGGAATGGTTTTTGCTATTATCGCTTCTCTTATTTCGAGTATGATTCCCGCTCGTGCTGCTGCAAAAATTTCTCCCATAGATATTATTCGAGGTTCTTAATGTATTCTGGTATTGAATGTATTTCATTAAATCGTTCTTTTGGAAATCCACCTTTAGAGGTTTTAAAAACGATTGATTTTAAAATTCCCAAAGGACAATTTGTTTCTATAACTGGTCGGTCTGGCTCCGGCAAATCGACATTACTCTACGCAATGAGCGGTTTGGATAAAATTACTTCGGGTAAAGTTTTATTTTCTGGTGAAAGTATTCACGAAATGCCGGAAAACAAATTGAACCAATTTCGCAATTTCAAAATGGGCTTTGTATTTCAGTTTCATTATCTCTTACCAGAAATTACCGTATTAGAAAATGTCCTCATGCCCGCTCGTAAAACCAATTTGCATAAGGCAAAAGAAGCAGAGGCAAGAAAGATTCTGGAAGACTTTTCTTTATCTCACTGCGTCGACAAACTTCCCGGGCAGATTTCCGGCGGGGAGTCGCAGCGAGTGTCTATTGCCCGTGCTCTCATTATGCAACCGGAATACATCTTTGCAGATGAGCCTACCGGTAATTTGGATTCTGTAAATGGAGAAAAAGTATTAGCTCTATTTCAAAAAGTAAACAAAGACTATGGAACGACAGTTGTAATAGTAACGCATGACATGGGATACGCAAAGTTAGCCCAAAGAACAATTGCGCTTACGGATGGACGGATTGAATCGGATACTCTGAATTAGCCGTTATCGATCCAAGTTGCGTGTTCGGTATCGAGGTATTCCTTTACCTTTGTGATTTTTCCATCTACAATGGTGACGAGGAAATGGTAGTGGTTGTTGTATAATCTTCCGCTTGCGTGTTTGCCCTTAGACTCTGCAATGAGAGATACTCTATTATCCTCAGCAGTCATCTCATGCAAAATAAAATGGAACCCTTCAAATCCACGATGAATCATTTTAAATCCAAGACTAATAAGCCGTTTGTCTTTATTTCCTGAAACTTTTGTAGTTCCAACAATCCACCAGTGTAAATCTTCACTGAGTATCTCAAATGCTTTTGCTGTTTCTTTTTTGTTGATGTTCTCAAAAAAATCGCGAACGATTTGTTTGTTGGCTTCTAGGCTCATTTTCCTTTTCCTTTCTTCTTTGTAAATAAATCTGCTGTGTACTTTTCGTATAACTCAAACAAGAACTCCATACGTTTGGCTTCACTCTCGAACGGTTTAGAACGATAAGCCGCATCAACTGCTTTGTCTAGTTCTTGATGTGCTTTGATTAGTTTGGGTGGCATAGCGATTATATCATACAGATCAGCTAGTGAGCTATCAGGAAATTCTTTTCTTGCGTCTAATACTTGTTGTGCACATGTCTCAATAGCCTTGATTTGTTTTTCGGTAGGATTTAATGGCCACGGATAGTTATTATAGACAATTTCATTTGAATAACGAAAATCACTTTTAATTCTGCCACAAACATTTCTAACCCAAGCCATATGCATATTTGATTGTAAAATACCAAAGTGATAGATAGAGGCATTGTCTATAGTAGAACAGCTATTATTCGCTATACTATCTTTGTCAAAAAAACCCATCGGAATGTATCTTCGATTTTCAGATGAATGCAATGGAATTAAAATAAAGGTGGACTTTGGTTGTCTATTTTCACCAAATAGAGCAGGAAATGCGGCTAACTTTTTAGTAGCCTCTCGATCACTGGACGCTCGAAGATCTTTAACTGACTGCACTCTCTTCATTATTTCAGGTAATTCTCTGAGTTCATTTGGTTTAATATCTATTAACCACAAGCACCATCTATTTGTTCCATTTAGAAATTCTTTATTACTTAAAAGAGGTTTTATAAACTTTTCTGCCCTTGGCTCCTTTTCTAAAAATTCGTTTTTCTCTTCATCGGTAAACAAAAAATAACCGCCATCATTAGGCATACTCCCAAAAGAAATTTCTGGGACATTGCAAATAGGTGTTCTTCTTTTTAATACAAGAGAGTCATTTGCATCAATTAAATAGGGGTTGATATTTTTAGCAATAACCACATGAGGATCTCCTTTAATGTCTTCATAATCAAAAAGTTTTTTATTGGAAGTATCGAAATTGGCAAATCCAATTATAACGACATGAACTGCGGCATTCCCCTTAGCTTCATTGCTCCAACTAAAGGTGCGATGAGCAAAGTGAATTTTGATTTTATATTTACTAAAAAGTTCATTCCAAAGAATTCCTACTTGTTCTCCTTGCGCAACTGAATTTGTAGATACAAATGCTACTTTTATTTTTGTATTCTGGATATATTGCGTAGCTTTTAAATACCATGCAGAAACATAATCTAAAACACCTGCTCCTTTTATATTTTGGAACACTAATTCTAAATCTTCTTTCTGTCTTTGATTTTGTAGTTGTTTTCCAATAAACGGTGGATTTCCAAGGATATACGCATAATCATCCTTAACCTCTTTTACTTTGCCGGCTACTTCCTTTTTGCCCATGTCATAAAAATAAGTTTCGATAATTCTTGGTTTTAGTAAGGTCGACCAGTCTACACGTAACGCATTACCATGTAAAATATTCGCCGCTTTTTGTAGTGGAAGTCGGAGGAAGTAAACTCCAAATTCTTTACTTAGTTTTTGGTTCATTTGATGGTCGATTAGCCACATAGCAACTTCTGCAATTCTAGCAGGAAATTCTTCGATTTCAATTCCATACATTTGGTCTACGTCTAAAAGTGCTACGTTTTTGATATTCGTAAACATTTCTTTTTTACTTAGAACTTTTAAAATTTCTATTTCTAAAATTCGTAATTCTCTGTATGTGATTACTAAGAAGTTGCCGCAACCGCAAGCAGGGTCTAAGAATTTTAAATTGCCTAATTTTTTATGAAAATCTATCAGCTTATTTCGATTACCCTTAACTGATTCAAATTCGTCATATAATTCATCAAGAAAAAGTGGCTCAATTAGTTTTAATATATTTTTTTCACTAGTGTAGTGCGCGCCTAGATTGCGACGTTCATCTTTATTCATCACTGCTTGGAACATCGAACCAAATATAGCAGGAGAAATTAAGCTCCAATCCAGATAACAACATTCTAACAATGCCTTTCTCATCTTAGAATCGAAACTTGCAATCGGTAAAACTTCCTCGAACAGTCTTCCATTTACATACGGAAATTTATTTAGCTGTTCATCCAGGTTTTTGAATCGTTTTTCCGGTGGAGTGTTCAATACCTGAAAGATTTCTTGCAGTTTTCCTGCTAAATCGGAACCATCTTCACTTGTTCTTTGCTCAATATAATCCTGGAATAATTGTTTTTCAAAAATGGTTGTATCTTCTGCGAATAAGCAGAATAATACTCTCACTAAGTAGACTTCTAACGGATGACCTTCATATCCAATGTCTTTGAGTTTATCATGGAGTTTCCCCATTAACTCGGCGGCTTTTATGTTTACAGGGTCTTGGTCTTCATAATATCGTTTCGTATACATTGTCTGAACTATGATTCTTATGATTTATGGGATTGACATGATTAAACTTTTTATAATCATTCTCCGAATTAGCCACGTATTAGAAAATGTATTAAAGGAGCATTGCGAAGTGTTTGAACGAAAAAGCCTGAGCTGCGGGTTTTCTTTTCTTTTTTGCTTACTTTTTTCTTTTCTTTTACATAAAAGAAAAGAAAAAAGTAAGAGGCAATCACTTCACGGGAGTGGAATAAAAATGAATTGTAAATTGAAAAGATAAGAGAAAGGAGTTCAAGAGAGTCTCTCTTGAAAAAAGGTTTTGCTTCCGCATCTTCACTAATTGTATTTTCCCATTCTTTTGAGAATGTAACTGCTCGTTCTTTGATTTCATTCCAGCTAAGTGCCATAGCCTTACAAGTTGAGGTTAATGAATAAAATCGTCAATAATTTAATCCGTGTTCATCTGTGGTAAAAAATATATTAAGTTCATCTCAGAAAAACAAAAAGTATTCATAGAAATGTTCGTTTCTAATAAAGCCGAATTTTTCAAATAGACTTTGTGCGGTTTCATTTTCGATTCCTGTTGTTAGTGTGAGACCTTTGCTATTTGTTTGGATTGCAAAATCTTTTGCAGCGTCTAATAGCATTTTGCCTACACCTTGTTTACGAAAATTCTCATCGACATACAAATCATTTAAAATCCAAACCGGTTTGAGTGAAAGAGAAGAAAACGACGGATAAAGCTGAGTAAACCCAATAGCCTTATCACGATCAATAGCGAAAAATATTTTGGATTGACTTTTTTCGATTCGCTGTGTAAGAAAAATTTCAACCTCTTGTAGTTTGTATTCTACTTGGTAAAATTCTCTATACTTATGAAATAAGGGAATGATTTTTTCTAGATCGGTTAAGGTTGCTTCGATGATCTGAATCATTTAGGTTTGCTATTTTCATCATCTGAATTAACTTTATTAGCGCGGTAGATGATGTAGTAAATTGCAAAGGAAAAACCTATAACGGCAAATACCATTATTCCCCAAGGAGAAGTCTGAAATTTTTCGTCTAGATAATTCCCAAGAAGTACTGAGCCTACAAATATAAAGGCAAATTCCATTCCAAGACTGGAAAGTTCCCAGAGATTCACTCTAAGATACGACCAATTCGTTTCCAACGAATATCCATTCGCCAAATACGATAACGTATTGTCCTATCGAGCCAACCGAATAGACTTTCATTCATCATGGAACGATCGATTTCGCTTGGATGACAATTTTTGAATAAATCTTCGTTTTCGTATTTTTCTTCGTGGAATGGATCTGATTCTAAATTGCCAATGGTGTTTTTATACATACATGTATTGTCTTTCCAATTAATTGAGAAATAAATGACGAGCGCCTTACCGAGAATATCCTCTCGTTTGACAAGACCCCAAAATCTAGAATCACTGGAGTCATCTCGATTATCTCCCATCACCATATAATAACCATCTGGAATTTTACAAGTTCCGTTGTTCTTGGAACAATATTCAAAAAATTCGTAACTGGCGGAATGAGATCCTTCAATTACAAAATGTTTAAAGTCCCGTTTTGTTTCGGTAAATAGTGATTTGCCGATAGCATTTACATTATCTAAATCAGATAGTTCATTATCTGTCGGATGAACTTCAGGATTATAATTTTTAAAACTAGTTGTTCCTTTCTCTTTGTATTCGATAAATGTATAACTTACAATGTCACCGCGAGCAGATTTCTGCTGTGTTTGACGAAGTCGCATTGTATCGCCTGGTAAACCTACAACTCTTTTTACAAATCTTTTGGAGAACATATTTCCAAGACCAAAGTATCTAGGAGAAGAATTACTTTCGATATAATTGTCCTCGATTGCAGGACGAATGTAGGCGGACAGCTCAGGACTCATTCCCAATTCTACAAGTAGAGTTCGTATCTTGTTTCGGTTGGGTGGGTCAAATGTGACTATGTCACCGCGTTTTGGGTCATCAAATCGGAACAATTCTTTTTCGGTAAATGGCATTCTGATAGAATAGCGCATTTTATTTACAAATAGAAAATCTCCAATTTTCAAAGTTGGAATCATGGAACCAGATGGAATATTATTTGCATCTAGAATTGAGGATTTAAACGCAAAAACTAGAAGAATGATGAAAATAAGGGAACCAATGGAAGAAAAAAAGGATTGAGGTTCGGATTGCGGGGATGTTTGTTTTACGGTTTCTTTACTCTTTTGAGTCATACAAAAACTACCATTCGTAGTATAGTTTAAAAGCCCTTATTCTGTGAATTTCTTTTTTTTCCTAAGTGTATTTTTTTGAAAAAGCCCACTGACTTATCATCACTTGACTTTTTATTCTAGTGAGTAAATATAAGTCCATGGAAGATTTTTCACTCAATGAAGAAGGGGAATTGTTTATTCGTTGGAATATCAATTCAAGTTATACAAAGCTAAGTTTTAACGAGCTAATCACTGAATTAATTCAAGAGTATAAGCACACAGGAGGTGTTTATGAAGCCTTTGTTCAAAATGACGGAAAACTAATTGGAAATGAAAAAATTGTAATCATTCGTAATATGCGAGATATAATCCAGATTGCAGTTGTTCTGAAAAAATTTTTAGAAAGTAAATACATTAAAAAACAAAATAACTCTCAGTTATTGGAAGTTAAATTTTTAGATGAATATTCCTTCCAACTTATTCACAAATTCAAAATGGAAGAAATTGCCAAAATCAAATCCGTTCGATATTGGTATGACAATTACCTCAAGCTACAAGTATTACAGTTTATTGAAGATTTAAAAAATGCTTTGGCGGATAAAGTTATTACAGAAGAAGAGGCGGTTGGATTAGCAAATATTTTAGATCAGATGATTTTAGGGTCTGCAATTCTTTACGAAAAATTGTCTTACGAAAATTTAATGAATTAATTTATTTACAAACGTTAATCTAATTTTTATTTTTCCGATGAATGTAAGGTAATTTTCACATTGTCTGTGGGGAGAATTCTACTTATGTCTTATCTAAATATATCTAGTTGTATTTTTGTATTTCTTTGTTGTTTTAATTTGTATGCCGTGCCTGAAGTAAAAGTAAGTCCAATCCCCGGAAACATCAATACGGATATGCAAGAGTTTGCGCCGTCACTTACTGCTGATGGTAAAACCATGTATTTTTATTCCAAGAGAAATAATTCTAAATATACGGACATGTATAAATCAACTCTAGTAAATGGAAAATGGACTAATCCTGTCGAATTACGCGCGTTAAACTCTCCTTATGACGATCAAAGTCCTTTTATTTCTGAAGATGAAAAGTTTATTGTATTCTCGTCCAATCGGGATGGCTCGATTGAATTTAGACTTCCGAACGGCAAATTAGGAGTATCCCGAGATTTATATTACGCAGAACAAGTTGGAGGCAAATGGGCAAAAGCCTCAAGTCTTTCAGATAAAATTAACACAGAGGAAATGGAGGAAAATCCATTCTTACATGAAAGTGATATTTACTTTACTCGTTATCCGTTTGGAAATCCAAGCGAAGCCAAAATTTGGAAAGCAAAAATTTTAGGAAATCATCTCCAAGAGCCAGAAGAACTTCCTGCTCCGATCAATCAAGAAGGCTCTTCTAATATTGCGGCAGTTATTTCTAAAGACGGCAAATACATATACTTCGCATCCAACCGCGCTGGTGGTTATGGTGGGTATGACATCTATCGTTCCAAAATCGAAAAGGATGGAAGTTACAGTGAGCCTGAAAATTTAGGTCCAGAAATAAATACTAGTGGAGATGAAGCCTACATGGTGATTGATAGAGCGAATAACGCATTTTACTTTTGCCGCAAAAATGTAAGTGAGAATTACGACATATATACCGCTCTTATTTTAAAAGACGACGACGAACCGAAAGTTGCACTGAATGAAAAACCAATCAGGGACAAACCAATCGAGGAAACAAAAGTCAACCCCCCACAAAAAGACATCGAAATCCCAAACGTTGTCGAACTTCCCAAGAAAGAAACACTCAAAGACGAAATCAACAAAACTTTGAAGGAAAAGAAAAAACTAACTCTCAACAGTGTTCACTTTGATACAAATTCTAGTGAATTACTTTCTGATTCATTTCCCATCTTAAATCAAATCGCTGATTTCTTGCGAGAAAACCCAGACACTAAAATTAGAATTACAGGTCACACTGATTTAACGGGCGATGTTTCGCTTAACAAGATATTATCCTTAGAGCGCGCTGAGTCAGTTCGTACCTACTTGCATTCAAAAGGAATTGACAGAAAAAGAATGATTGCAGACGGAAAAGGCTCTACACAGCCAGTAATTAATAATTTAGAGCCTGAATCCAATCGAATTAATCGTCGCACTGACTTTCAGGTAATGGATTAGAATTTTACAAAAATTCTTTCAAATCTAAAATTATTTCAGGTTGAAAGAGAGGGTGAATAGAATCAGCCGCAGTTAGAACTGTGGCTAATTGATATTTGTCGTTTGATGGATTTTGAAATACTTCGAGAGTTTTGTTTTGCAAATTAAAAATCCAGTATTCAGGAATTTTGGCTGAGGCATAAATGTCCGCTTTGTCTCGATCGAATGCGATAGTGGAAAGAGAAATTTCAATAACTAGATGCGCAAAACTCGGATGAGCCGTAGCATAGAAATCTTCGCGAAAATCAACAATAGCTAAATCCGGTTCAGGTTCTGAATGATTTAGCGTTAATGGATTTTCACTCGATATAGTGTAGTTAGACAATATTGTTTTTTGAAAAAACTGAATTAACTTGCGAATTAAAGCGGAATGAATAGGGGACTTAGGCATTTTTTTTACAATGACTCCTTCTATTAATTCTGAGTTTTCAGAAATTAGATTTTTCTCGGCAAGGTAATGGTATGCTTCTACCGTAATGGGCACAAAATTTTCTCGGAGGAATTCTCTTTCTAATACATGGGATGCCATGACTTAGAATTGAGCCTTTTGATGAATATGTCAAGGTTTTTTTGCCACAGAGGCACGGAGGGCTTGGATCTGTAGTATTTTTATTCGAATGCGGCATCTCAAAGAGAGCTAATTAAAAACCCTAAATCATCGCATAATAACAAGACTGATTTCACGAAAACAAAATTGCTTTAAATCTCTCTGCGCCTCAGTGTCTCTGTGGCAAAAAACCTATCAACTAAAATGACAAGCTGACGTATGAGTTTTAGAAAGTACTTTCACTGGCGGAATTTCTCGCTTACAAATGTCCTGTGCGATTGGACAGCGGGTATGGAAGTAACAACCGGTTGGTTTATTTAACACGCCAGGAATTTCACCCGATAAAATTACTCTTTTCTTTTTGCGATTCTCTAATTCGAAAGTGGAGGCAAATAGGGATTTTGTGTAAGGATGAGATGGCTTTTCTATGATTTCTTTTTTACTTCCTACTTCTACAACTTTTCCCAAATACATAATGGCGATGTCATCTGAAATATGCGTGATGATATTTAAATCGTGTGAAATAAATAGTAGAGAAAGATTTTTGTCTTTTTTGTAATCGGCAAGTAGATTGATTACCTGCGCTTGGTTCGATACATCAAGTGCGGAAACAATTTCATCACATACAATAAATTCAGGATTCAAAATTAGTGCGCGGGCAATGGCGATTCGCTGCCTCTGTCCGCCGGAAAATTCGTGCGGATAACGAGTGAGTATGTCTGATTTGAGACTCATTTTTTCTAGGATCGCAACGGCTAGATCTTGAGATTCTCTACGAGAAACTTTTTTGTGAATCGTAAGTCCTTCTGTGATGATTTCAAAAATAGTAAGCCTTGGATTTAAAGAAGAGTAAGGGTCTTGGAAAATAATTTGCAGATTCTTCCTGTAAGGAAGTAATTCTTTTTGGGAAAGAGTAGTGAGTTCTACGCCGTTATAATGGATACTTCCTGAATCGAAAGGTTGTAAACGAAGTATCGTTCTGCCTAATGATGATTTGCCGCAACCGGATTCTCCGACTAAACCGAGAGTGTGTTTGTCAGGAATCGTAATGTCTACATTTTCTACAGCACGAATGATATTCTTCTTAAAAAACTCTTTTGAATTTACAGTATAACTAGAAGAGAGATTTTTTACTTCGATCATTTTTTCTTCTCCTGTAAAAAACAAGCCGAGCGTCTATTCTGTGTTAGCTCATAGAGCAGAGGTTTTTCGAGTTTACATCGTTCCATTACCTGTGGACAGCGAGTAGAAAAATGACAACCCACTGGATAATTGACAGGCGAAGGCACGATTCCATCAATGACCGCAAGCCTTTGGTGCGATTTGATTCCACTTGGAATAGAACGAAGAAGTGCTTGCGTATAAGGATGATTAGGCTTTTCAATCAAAAGATCAGTCTCTCCAATTTCAACAATCTGTCCCGCATACATCACAGCGATTCGATTCGCAAGAGATGCGACAAGCGAAATATCATGCGAGATAAATAGGATTGACATAGAGATTTCTTCTTTGATTTTCAAAAGTAAATCAACCAATTGCGATTGAATGGTAACGTCTAGTGCGCTAGTTGGCTCATCGGCGATCAAAAGTTTTGGATCACACATGAGAGCAGAGGCGATACAAATTCTTTGCAACATTCCACCGCTCATTTGACCTGGGTAAGAATTGAGTCTATCGTCTAGCTCAGTTAAGCCGACTTTATTTAGCAGATACTTTGCCTTATCCACAGCTTCTTTTTCGTTTTCGGAAATATGAATCTTGTAAGACTCAATGATTTGGTCTTTGATTTTTTTTAATGGATTGAGTGATGTAAATGGATCTTGGAAGATGTAAGCGATTTCCTTTCCACGAATGGCGCGTAATTTCTCGTCACTGACTTCTAGAATATTCGTTCCACTGAAAATAATTTTTCCAGTTGTGTATTCGAATTGTTTTACGGGTAAAAGTTTTGTAATCGAAAGGGCTGTTAGGGATTTTCCGCTACCGGATTCTCCAACTAAAGCCAAAATTTCTCCTTCTTCTAAAGTAAAGGATACATTTTGCAGAACGGGTAACACTGGTTTGCCTTGAATCGTTAAAGAGAGATTTTCGATCGAAAGAATTTCTGGTTTTACAATTTCAATTTTTGTTGGTTTGGTGATAACTTCNNGACTTTGCTATTGGTGTTTCGTCCTTTGGCTTTTTAGTTTTAGATGTTGGGTTTAGTTTTTTCATTTGAAGGTCACCTTTTCCTTTGCGTCAAATGCATCTCGTAAACCTTCTCCCACAAAGGCGGCAAGTTGGATTGTAAGAAACAAAGCGAAAGAGGGAAATGCGATTAGCCACCAGGCACTGAGTCTTTCACGCCCTTGTCCGATTAATTCTCCCCAAGATGGGTTGGGAGCAGGGATTCCATAACCGAGAAAGTCTAGTGCGGATAACACGGATATAGACCCAATCAAAATGAAAGGTAAAAAGGTAACGATAGGCGTAAGAGCATTTGGAACGATATGTTTGAAGATAATTGTATAAGTCGGAACACCGAATGCCTTCGCGGCTTCAACGAATTGGGCTTGTCTGAGTTTGTAAAATTCCCCTCGCATATAATAACTAATCCCAATCCAACTCACAGCACCGTATGTAATCAAAAGCACTGTGAAACTTCGACCAAAAAAAGATCCCATAATTAAAATCAAATACAAAAAAGGAATTGCGGAGAAAATCTCTATTATCCTCTGAAATGTCAAATCAAAGATCCCAGCGAAATATCCTTGTAAGCCGCCAATGATGGTTCCGATTAAAATTTCCAAAAAAACTAAAATCAAACTAAAGCTCATCGAAATTCTATACCCGTAAAAAATCCGCGTGAATACATCTCGCCCTCGGTCGTCAGTCCCAAGCCAATGTTTCGCGTCCGGCTTAGTCGGAGGAGAAACTCCAAACGGGAGATCGGACATATTGCTCTCGTTAAATCCGTAAGGAATTGGAGGGAATAATAAGAAATTGCCGCTTTCCTTAAAGCTTTCCGACTTAGATAATTTTTTATAATTTGCAATCGTATCTTCTTTTCCGCCGAATGTTTTATCTGGATAGAATTTGAAAATGGGAAAATACAAAGACTTGTTATAATACACAAGTATCGGAGTGTCATTGGATAGAATAGGGGCAAATAATGATATAACGTAAGTGATTAGAAGAAACAAAAAGGAGTAATAAGCCCGTTTGTTTGCGCGAAATTTTTTTAGTCGTTTGAGAGTATTTGGATTTAGAGTCATTCGAACTTAATCCTTGGGTCAATTAATACATAACAGAAATCAGAAACAATATTTCCTGCGAGAGAAAGAATACTTTGCACGAGTAAAAGTCCCATCATGAGATCAGTGTCCCTTTCCCTCACAGCGTTAAAACTCAGTAAGCCCATGCCGTCGATGCTAAATACCAACTCGATAATTAGCGAGCCTGCGAATAGCAAACCAAGATTACTCCCAAACCCAGTGGCAATTGGAATCAAAGAATTTCGAAACGCATGTTTGAAGACTGCATCGCGAAATGTCATTCCTTTAGCAACTGCGGTTCTTACATAGTCCTTACTAATTTCTTCCAAGAGAGAATTTTTCATGAGAATAGTTTGAACGGCGAAGGAATGAAATATATAACAAAGGACAGGAAGAAACATGTGGTGGAGTCTATCCAGTATTTGCCCCCAAGTGGTGTAGGACTCATAATTGTCAGAGACTTCATGCCCGAGTGGAAAAATCGAAAAGAATTCTCCCGAAGCAAGAAAATACAAAAGTAAAAGGGCAAGTGCAAAAATAGGAATAGAGTAGGTGAAGAAAATGATAAAGCTAGTAACCAGATCAAATGCTTCCCCGTGATGAAGTCCTTTGTAAATTCCAAGTGGAATACAAATCAAATACGAAATGAAAAATCCACTCAGCCCAAACATAAGTGAAATTGGCATTTTTTCAAAAATTAAATCACTTACTTTTTTGTAATTAATCCTAGACTCTCCTAAATCAAAGCGGATAATATTGCCTAGCCAGTAGAGGTAGGCAATCGGTGCGGGTTTATCCAAGTGTAGCCGCTCTTTTAGAAGTTGGATTTCTTCGGCNNGTGATCCCAAGAACAGTTGGAAATAAAAGTAAAAAACGTTTGATGAAGTATTTTTTCATAATGTAAAATGTTTGATTGCGTAACCGATAATGCTTGTATGATTTCCTTTTCGAAATCGATCTAATCTCGCGCGTTGTGAAATTAGAATTTTCTCTCTAAAATCTCTATCGGAAAAAATTTTCAGAATACATTCACAAATACTTGGAAAGTTTTTCTCTTTCACTAGAATTCCTGCACCATCTAAAGTATCTTTCACAGCCCCTGCATCAAACGCGATAATGGGAACATCATAGAACATAGACTCAAGAAGCGGAACACAAAATCCTTCGTGTTCACTCATACATAAAAACAAATCTGCTTTTTGATAGTATTCTGCAAGCAAATCATCACTTAAAAAGTCTGAGAAAAAAACATGATTTTCTAAACCAAAAAGACCAATAAGAGAAATTAATTCTTCTTTAAAAAGTTCTAATTCTTTTGAGCAGTAACCAACCAAATGAATTTCAAAATCGGAAAAAAAATAATCTTTCAAAACTTTTGCGAGTTTGATTAAATCATCTTGTTTTTTATTCGGAGCAATTCGTCCTACAAAGATGATTTGTTTTTTTTCATTTTGTGGCGCGGAATCTATTATTTTTAATTTTGCAAAATCATAAATAATAGGAAGAACTTGGACGTTGGAAAATCCTAAATCTAAAAGTTCTTTTCGATTAAAATCAGAATCAGCAAAATAGAGCTGGAAATTTCCATTCAAACTTTTTAATTCTTCTCTTCCTTTTTTGAGGTAGTGTGTTAACTTCAAGTCATAAGGTTCAAAAAAGTGACTAGGAGTTACATTGTGGTAAAGTAAAGCCTTGGGGGATTTTAATTTTTCCACAAAATCTAAAACGGCAGAATGAATCGAGTGATGATAAATTACAAAATCAAAATCCTTTTCGCTATAAGATTTGAATTTTTTGGCTAGTCCTTTTGTATTCTTTCCAATATTCTCAGAATAAATTTCTCCCTCAAAACCAATCTCTTGGAAATATGCTTTGAGCATTAAAATCTCATTACTAATCGCATCGCCCGGGTTAAAGCCTGCCGAAAATTGGACAATTCTTTTCGTTTTGTAGGAACTCACGTTAACTTAGAATTTGAAATAGGAGTAAAATGTCATTTATAAAATTTAAAGATTACCACCGATGGACACCGAGAGCACCGATAAAAGATTTACACGGTCACCTCGAACAGCTTCAACGTGAGAGGTCTATCCTACAAACGCTGTATAAGATTAACCTAGTCCAATGTTTGCAAAATAGATTTCTCACGATGGGACTGTTCGAAATGACTGAGCAGTCCTTATCTTAATGATATTGACCTCTCACGATTTTTCCGCCCTGCGCTTAGTCGCGCCCTTCACCTTCGTAAGTTCGAGGTTCCATCCCTGGCAAAAAAATCATTCTTTGATTATCCTCATCAAAGTTTCAGCGAATGGAAATTCATTGAATTCTTTCACTCGTTTGAATTGAGATTCAGTAATTCTTGCCCTTAATTCGGGAGAAGAAATTACTTTTTGAATTAATTCAGCAAGAAGAGGAAAATCTTTTTGTGTAAAAAGTAAACCTGCGTCTTTAACTGTTTCAACTACGGCACTTGAGGAAAACGCCAGAACTGGAACACCCATAGCCATTGCTTCGAGAATAGGAATTCCAAAACCTTCATGTTCACTTAGGGAGAGATAAATATCGAAAGTCGAAAGTTGCTTTTTTACATTTTCGTCATTTAGATTTTCATGGATTTCTACTTTGTCGGTAAGCTCCAATTTTTGTATGAGTTCGGTTAGGTAGTCGTTGTAGGTTTGAAAGGCAGGATTTTTTTTTCCGATTAGAACAAGTCTATACGATGGATCAATTTTTTGTAAAAAGAACAAAGTAAAAAGTAAATCTTCTAGTTTTTTATTAGGCGCCCATCTTCCAATAAATCCAATTCTTTTCATTGGCAAATTTGTTCTTTGTAAGAGCGGATAATGGCGAATAACCGGTATTACGAACATTTTAGTTTTATTTGGTTCACCTATGAGCTTCAAATATTCTGATTGGTTGAAATTAGAATCTGATAGAACATGCGACAGGGATCGATGAAGAGAGAAAAGTTCTAAGTTAGATTTGATCTCATTTCGCTCGAAGGTTTTAAAAAGATCTTCGCTCATAAAATTCTGAAAGAAGGAAATTGGAGTAATGTTGTGAAAACGAAGAATTTTTTTGCCAGGAAGTTCTTGGAAAAATTCTAACGGATAACCTGTTCCACCAAAGTGCAGGATGTGCACATCCTCTGAAAAAAGTTTCGGGTGTTTGAGTGGAGAATAAATTTCAAACTCATCTTTAGAATTATTTACTCTTGTTAAAATTGCGTTTGGAATATTTAGTTTTTGGAAAATAGATTGAAAGCCGCGGATGTCATTTCCAATTCCATCTCGATCGTTGAACTCATCAACATGTTGATAGATTTTCATGGAAGAATAAAACTGATAAGTTCCATTTCGTCTTTTTCTACAGAGTGAGAGATGATGTTTTTAAAACCTAGCTCTTTTAAATAGGAAAGAAGTTTTTCCAAATCAATTCTAGTTAAATAATTTTCTTGGAAAGGAGAATGAAAGTCGAGAGAGAAATTTGAAAAACGAATAAAGCAATTAGTTCCACTGTCTGCATTTTCCTTCCAAGAGAGAAGCAGGCTTTCCAAAATCCAAGCTGGGAGTAGGCAAGCATTGCAATGTAGAATTAGGTTAGAATAATTTCTATAATCCAAAAAATTCTGAATCGAATTCGTATTAGTAACTTCATTTGTAATTTGAGTTTTGATGTAATCGAACTGGATTTTATTTTGAACTAGAACGTGAAAGGAAATTCGATTTACTTTAAGTAGATTTAAAAAATTTTCCCAATCAGGAAGTAGAACTAAAGTGGGTTTGTCTTTTTTTAAGAAAGAAAGAATACGCAAATTACTTTTGCTAAAACTTTCTTCTAGTGGTCGGTTGTTATCATAGTATTCATTTTGAAAAAAACTTGGTCTCGTCGTTGTTCTTAATTCCACAACTTGTTTGTAAAGTTCATCTAACTTTTTTTCAAGTCTTTGGTTTTTGGTTTTTAATAAAATCAATTCGTGTAAAACCGAATAAAAAGCTTTGATTCGATTTTCGGAAAGTTTTTTGTCCACGAGTGAATAGGTTTCGGTGAATTTAACGATTGCCCATTTCAGAGGTCCGCGAATGAACCACAAACGAGGATTGGTAAACTTAGGGGGAGCGATTCCTTTTTCAAAAAGATTTGCAGTGAGAGATGGATCAAATTCACGATGACCCGCAGGAGAGTCGGCAGAGAGTTTTAGTTTTGCGATTCGTTCGATTTCGTTTTTGTCGATAGGACGTTTTTTTAAACTCGACTCAATGTCTGCCATGATTTCGCGGACGTTGATATCTGAGTTTTGAATTTCAAAAACTTCTTTGTTGTGTTCTGTGTTTTTCAAAAAGACTTTAACCAAGTTGGATAGATATTAATTTTCAAAGTTACCTCTTTCTTTCAATTAAAATAATACAAAGTAAGTTTTCTTTTTTAATTCTAAGTTATGTCGGATAAGAATTTAAAGATTACCACCGATAAACACCGAGGACACCGATAACTTAGCGATAGGTTTTTGGTTTACGATATTCTTTTCCGTTTCATTGCGTTCGTCGTTTAATTGCATATTATTTAACTCCATATCCCAAATAAAATCCATCGTATCTTCTATCGTTTTTTTATCGGTGTGCATCGGTGGTAATCTTTTAAGGTCTCCGCATTCCGCTAGGACCACATAAAAGAGTTTACATTTCTGTCTTGCGATATTACTCTAATTTAATTTTTCAAAAGCCTATGAAATCAGAAATTCTGTTCTACTTACTTTATATTCTTCTCTTCTTTCAGGTCTTGCTTTTGGGACCGATGGTAATGCTCATAGTAAATACTTTTTTCAAAAAGTATCTCTTGGTGAAAATGCCGATCGCTGGTTTTATCATTCCATTCTTTCTTTTTTACGCAAAAGATTTAGAACTAAAAACGAGCGGGTTTAATAAAACTGATATCGTGAAATTGAAAATCAAACGAATCTTTTTTTGGATGAATCCATTTTATTTGCTTATAGGAAAAGTTCGGATTCATAATTTTCTGTTGATTGAGCCTGAGATGAAGTATATAAATCGAATTCCTTCGATTCAAAAAATGAAATACATGCCACCGATTGGTCGAGTTGTTTTGAAGTCCGCAAACCTAAAAAAAGGATTTATTGAAATTGAAGATAGAACTGTTTTTCCACTTTATCATTCTAAAATAGAAAATATCGAAATCGACAATGCGCAGATAGATTTAGGAATCCCGCTTCGACTTATTTTTGATTCAGAATATGCGTATTGTAAAATTGATTCCGGTGATATTTTGGCTAGTTGTGAAAATGGAAAAGGTAGCTTACAAGTGCAAGGAGTGACTTGGGCAAAGTTAGCAAATTTAGATTTAATCTCTGTCGGATTTTTGAAAAACAAAATAGATTTGGATGTTTCTTTTAAACATAACAAAAACAAAACAGAGTTCGAAGGCACACTCGGACAAATTAATCGTAACCCAAATAAGCAAGATGAATCCATCGAAAAGAAAAAAATAGATTATAAGTTTCAAGTAGATTGGAATGAATACCAAATGCCTTTCGATTTAGCTTTAAAGAAAATGATCGCGAGACTTTTAACAGGACTAAATTATGGAGAGGCAATCAGCATGACAGTGAACATGATTGCCGAAGGAATGTCAAAGTTATTGAGTAAAATAAATACCAAACCAAAAGAAGAAACGAAGCAGACACAAGAAGATGTAGAAAAGTAAAATCCATGCGAGCGAATGTTTCTAGTATTCTGTCATTCCCGAAATTTTCAGTCGGGAATCTCAAGAGCAGCCTTGGCGACAGATCCCCGACAAAAGAACTCGGGGATGACAAAAAGACGGACATCCTGTTCGTCATGTTAAAAAACGAATGCGTAACACTCCTACTTGTAACCAAGATAATGCGTTTTCAGTAATACCCAATTCTCATCCTGTTTCACGTGAAACGAAAAACTAATCAATCTACCCGATTCATCATACGTTAATACTTGCATTCTTTTGGATGAACCTTGAAGGTTTTCTCTTTTCTCTAAACGTCCTTTTGCGTCGTGGTAATATTTAATAAAGCCGATAGACTTTTTCTTTTCATCAAAAACTTCTTGGATCAAAATTGTTTCGTCTAGAGGATCTTTTTTGGTGGAGAAAGATTCTTGGTTTCCTTCTTCTTCCCATTTGGTTTCACATTCAGATACAAATCCATTCGCAATAGAAATGATGCGATGCCTAAGAAGTCCTTTTCCATTTCCAAGAACAACGTTGATTTCTTTTAAAGTGCCTGACTGAGTATAGAGAAATGTTTTTTTTTCCTGCGATGTTTTATCAGGTGCGAAAAGTTCTTCTGTCTTTAGTTTTCCATTTTCGTAGGTGTAGATAATTTCCCCGTCTGGCTCTCCTTTCATGTTGAGAAATTTTTCAGAAATTAGTTTTCCTTCGCCGTCGTATTCGTAGGTTGCGGAGTAGACTGTTTGACCTGTTCTATTTTTAACGGTTTCAGAGATGGGACCGGATTTTTCTGAGCCGAGAGTAAAACGATCTAGGTAAGACCATTTGCCTGGAGTGTAGGAAAAAATCGGAAGGCTAAAAAGAAGAAGGATAACAATTTTTGATTTCATAGATATTTCTATCGACGAAATCAAAAATTAATTTAGATGCTCATTTTCTAAAGAAGGAAATTGGTTCTAGAAATGAAGCAATATTTGTAACTACTCAGTATAAAAAAGATTGCCACAGAGACCCAGAGGCACGGAGAAATTTAAAGAGAATCTATTTCATAATATAATGTTTAATTTGGTAATTGAGCCTTGGTTATTATTTTTTGCAATATGGTAGTTGAATCCAAATATTTCACTAGCTCTCTTTAATTCGATGAATAGTAGTAAAAATAGCGCAATCCCATTATTCTCTATTCTCTGTGTCTTTGTGCCTCTGTGGCAAACCACACTGAGTAGTTACCAATATTTTCATCTTGGTAGATGGTGTCATACAGAGAAGTGAAGTCATCAGAGAAGAAAAACTGATAGGTTTCCAATTCGGTAAGGCTGGAATTTGAAAAATCATCAGGAGCAAAATAACTAAAAGTTGTAAGTAACCCAATGATGAAAATTGCAGAGACCGAAAGTATGATTTGATTCCGAGTTTGTTTTCGTTCGTATTTGTTTGAGACGTTTCTTGCGATATTTTGACTCCATACATCGCTATCAATTCGAGATTGGATTTCTGGTAAATGTGATTTTTCGTTGTTCATTCTTTCTCTCCCATAAAGGCAATTTTTCGTAAGAATTCTTTTCCTCTGAAGGCGCGTGATTTGACAGTGCCTTGTTTGATGGAAAGTTTTTCGGCGATTTCTTTTTCGGAAAAACCTTCTGAATAATGCAGTAAGATAGTTTTGTATTTCTCAGGAATTTGTTTTAAGTATTTGATAAGTAAGTTTGGTTGGTCTTGGATGTTATCATCCAAATGAGTTTCTTCTTTGATTCTCAAAGTCGCTCGTTCTATTTTTCGTTCTTCCCGCATCAGTTTCTCATTCATTCTAAAAGATTCATTTCGCGCAATGGCATAAAGCCAAGTAGAAAGTTTTGATTCCTCTCTAAACTTTCCATTGACCAAAGCTTTGTAGGCGCGCAAGTAAGTCTCCTGAACAACGTCATCAATAGAATGAAAAAATCTCTCTGCAAGATTTTTTTCAATCGCAGAGAGAACTATTGATTTGGTGGAGTTTACTATTTCTGTAAAATCTGAGTTAGTCATGGTTGTGTTTTTTTAAAAGTTTGGTAATCCTATCGGCTAATTTATTTCTTTGTTCTGGCGTTAATACAGCGTGAAATTCTATGAATTTTTTGGTCATAAAGATTCTCATTTGGTCTCGTTTGGCTCCGTTTGTTTCAAAGGCAGAATTTACTTTTGACTCATCAATCTGAGTTAGACGAATCTGGTCTACGATTTCTTCGGGAATCATTTTCAAATCTAACTCTTTTCGTTTATCTAGAATCTCTTTTTTGATTCTTTGCAATTCTGTTTTTTGTTTGTCATCCAAATCTAACTCGCTAGAAACTTTTTTGACGATCCACTCTGCACGTTGTTCCATCGAGTGATGACGGCAGTTTATGATCGCGAGTAATGCTATGAGCGATAGGGAAGTTATTTTTATAAGATATTTCATTCTTATCTCCTTGTTTGGAAATTAAGACCTAAATATTTTTGAAAGGTTCCACTTTCATAAGTTTCTGGGCGACTCGTAGGAATTGTTTCAAAGAAAAATTTTAGGATTGTCTTTCTGTTATTTTTGTTTAATGAAAAGTAAGAGGGAAACAATTCCTACGAACGGGCTCTCCTTCCTGAATTTGTGAAAAAGAATTTCTCGAAATTAACTCAGCCTCAACGCCCAAAGTTTTTCACAAATTCATCCACTCGATCCCTGTCGCTCGGAGTAAAGGAACGTTTTGTTTTTACATAGTCCCATTTTTTTAGGAAGAAAGGCGTAATAGTTCTAAAAAAATCCGCACATTCCTAGAACTTTCTGCGCTAATTATTTTAGGAGAATATAAATGAACCAGAATAAAATATCTGCCATGTTAGAAAGAGCCCAAAAGAAAGTTGAGTTCTATACAAAACAAGAAGCTATAAACAAAAAAGGACTTTTCTCAGACGGAAATACTTTTAGCAATAATCAAAGAATTCATAAATCAAAGGATATGTGGTTTATTGAAATCAGTTCGTCGCTTATGATTCCCGAAAATTTTCTTCCTCTCCTCAAAAAGAAGATAAAAAAATATAAAAGCATCGCCGGTTATCTGAGTTATCTACTCCGAAGTAATAAAATTCATATCGTTAATGGACTGATTCCTTCTTACAATAACGTGAATACCAAGTACCAAGAAAAGGATCAAAACTTAAAGAAAGTTGGTATTCGTGCAAAAGGATCCGATTGGGGCGAAATGCAACTTCTTCGTGTTAGCCACGGTCTTTCGATGTCCGCCATTTTCGTGTTTCTACTAAAAGCAGATTCAGTCGAATTAGCAAAGACTGTTTCGGAATTCTTGGTGGGTGCTGGAATTCCAACGATTTTGCGGATTGATTTTTCTGGAGAGATACATTTAGAGGGGGACAGATTCTTTTTTGGGAGGATATTTCAATATGAAGAGAGGTTTGGTTAGAAGAATTTTATAAACTATTTCAGAGACAGTATTTTCTCTAAATTCTTAAAGGCGAAGCTATACTCAGATTTTCGCATTTCCACAAAAAAGTAGGAAAATAAAAATAACTCTTTTAAAAAACAGTTATTCTTGAAAAGAAGGAAAGCTAAATTATTTCTATGAATACCAACTCAATTCAAACCCGTATTTCAGAATTATTCCCAGATATTGTAACCCAAATTGACCAAATTTTTGATTTTGAAAAATTAGAATCCTACTTCCAATTTCTAAAAGATTATAATGAGATCGGTGGTTTTTTTTCTAAGTCTGACTCAGAAAATATCTTAGATCGCCATATAGTAGAGTCGGTCGTTCACATTTATAAAATTCTTCTCGCGCACCCAGTTTCACATGAAACTCGATTGGTCGACATTGGCACCGGTCCCGGTTTACCAGGTTATATTTTTTACACTTTAAAAAATCCACCGTATATAACATTGATTGATTCCCAAATGAGAAGACTTGGAATTTTAGAAAAATTTCACACAGAAAAATACAAAGACTCAAAAGTAAAATTTGTTTATGCAAGAGTGGAAGACATTAAGGAAAAGTTTGATTTGGTCATCATGCGCTCTACAATTAAATATCCTTGGTCAGCCGAAATGATTTATGGACTCTTAAAATTAAATTCTTCCTTCATTCCATTTTTAGCTAAAAGAAATTATGATTTGAAATTTGAACAAATGTTTCTCGAGAATCTTGGATTAAAAATTGAAAAAGATTTCGATATTCCTGAATTAGAGTTTTTAGGAAACAGGCATGTGAAAGTATTGAAAAAGATAGCAGAATCTAAAAAAGGTTTCCCAAGAAAGTGGGAAGCCATAAGCAAAGAAATCAAGAGGACATCATGGGAAAAATAATTTCGATCAGCAATCAGAAAGGAGGAGTTGGAAAAACAACCACATCTATTAACCTCAGTTCTTTTCTCGCTAGTCGAGGGAAAAAAGTTTTGCTCGTAGACATTGATCCGCAGGGTAATGCGGGCTCTGGTCTTGGACTTGATATTAATCAAATCGAAAATACATCATACGAAGTTTTGATTGGAGATGTCTCTGCATTAGAAGCAATTCAAAAAACAGGAATTGAAAATCTTTCCATGATTCCGTCCAATATAAATTTAAGTGGAGCAGAGATTGATTTAATGTCGGAAGAGCGAAAAGAATTTCGTTTAAAGGAAGCCCTCACTGCAATTAGACCAAGATTTGATTTTATAATAATTGATTGTCCGCCATCCCTTGGTGTTCTTACGGTAAATGCGCTTTGTGCGTCTGATAGTGTGATGATTACTTTGCAAACAGAATACTTTGCTCTTGAGGGACTTACGCAGCTAATGAAGATTATCTCCTTGGTGCAAGAAAATCTAAATACTTCTCTCGAATTAGAAGGTGTAGTTTTAACCATGTACGATAAGCGAACAAATCTTGCAAATCAAGTGGCGAATGATGTAAGAGAGTATTTCAAAGAGAAAGTTTATAAAACAATGATTCCTCGAAATATCAAATTGGGAGAAGCTCCTTCTTTTGGAAAACCAATTAATTATTACGACCCGGACGGAATCGGTGCACAAAGTTATCGTGCTTTGGCTGATGAAGTAATTTCACAAAATACGTAGGAGAAAAAATGAAACCAAAAGTTTTAGGTAAAGGACTTGGAAATTTAATTGGCGCAACAGGAAATCGTAATTCTGAAAATTCAGAAGCGTCAGGAAATTCGCCTCTGAAAGAAATTAAGCTTTCTGAAATTAAATTAAATCCCAACCAACCTCGTAAAACATTTTCAGCCGAATCCATTTCCGAACTCTCGGAAACCATCAAACAGCACGGACTCATTCAGCCAATCGTTGTTAACCGCACTACTGACGGTTACGAGTTAGTATCCGGTGAGCGCAGATTTCGTGCATGTAAAGAAGCTGGGTTTCATAAAATCCCTGCGATTGTTAGAAATTATTCCGAAAAAGAAACGCTTGAAGTATCTATCATTGAAAATATCCAAAGAGAAGATTTGAATCCCATTGAAGAAGCGATGGCTTACCAACAACTGACTGAAAAACTTTCCATGAAGATAACAGAAGTTGCCGCTCGTGTAGGAAAAAATCGTTCTACCGTTTCCAATATGATTCGCCTTTTACAACTTCCTGATTCAGTGAAAGAATTAATTAAAACAGGAAAACTTTCTGAAGGTCATGCTCGTCCACTTTTATCAATTGGGGATAAACGCAAGTTAGAAACTTATGCAGTTCAAATCGTTGAAAAATCTCTCACTGTTCGGGAAGTCGAAGAATATGTTGCTGGACTTTGGGAAACGAAAACAACTCTTAGCACTAAACGAGAAAATGTAGATCCATCTATCGCAAATGTAGAGTCCAAAATTCGTAACAAACTTTCTGCCAAAGTAAAAGTCTCTCACAACTCAAAAATAGGAAAGGGGAAAATCGTAATTAGCTACAATAATATGGACGAGATGGAAAGGATTTTATCAAATATGCATATTAAATAGTGTCTTTTTAAAACCGATAAGTATAAGAAAGTTCTGCTATCCTATTTTGGGCTGCTGTATCATGAAATCCTTCTACACTTCTATAAATTCGAGGAATTATGAGTGCGGCTAACACAAGTCCGCCGTGAGAACTTTCAGGATCAAACATTCCTCTCTTAGGACCTTGTTTTCCAAGTAGATCATCATAAACACTTTTTTCACCTACGTTGTTATTGTTAATGTAAAATGCGGCTAGAGCAATGATTGCAAGATCAATCATTACATAGGTCGACATCTTTATAACTGTGTCAGATGTTGTGTAAAAAGGGGAATTACTCGAATTATAAAAAACGCTAGCCGCAGGTGAAATTATATTTAGTGATTGAGAAACTAAGTGGTATTTGGGAACGAGTGCTTGTTCGAATTTGTACGTTGCAGAATTTTTATTGAGTTCTCCTTCAATGATTGTCTTTAATAACTTTGCTTCTCCATTTTTCGTTGCTTCAATTCTAACGATAGAGTCTTCTGATTTTTTAGAAAGTTTTCCTACATATACATTAAAACGAAATGGACTAAGTAGACCACTTCTGTATCTATAATTGAATCCGCCTGTTGACTCAATTGAACGTAGTGAATTGTCTGTGATTTTATTTAAGAGTTTTACTACTTTTAAATTAGTATCTTCAACCGAAGTTGGACTTTCAAAAGACTCCGATGCCATGACAAATGTTGAGGATAATATCCATAATGCGATAAAAATAAAATGAACACGATACACAAAAAAGAGATTCAAAATTCTCACAAAAGTTTATCTCCTAAAAAATAAGCCGTTATCAATCCTAATGAATTGTAGGTTGCATGTGCTCCAACAGAAATCCAAATATTCCGAGATTGTAAATACAGAGAACCGAATAAAATTCCAACAATAGTTAATAGAACAGGGACTACAGGAGACGCATCAAAAGAAAAATGCATCATCCCAAATATAACAGAGGTAATCATCAAACCTTCTTTTTCAAATCCTCTATTCACGAAGTGGGTTAATAAGAATCCACGAAATAAAACTTCTTCTAAAATTCCAGTTATCAAACCAATTGTATAAACTGACCAAGCTAATAAATAGTAATTCCCTTTTAGATTTGTAAATAACTTTGTTTGAAATTCGTTTATTTTGGGTTTGTAATTGAATAAGGAAAAAATCATAGAAACCGCTAACATTAGGAGGAATATAATAATTCCAGCAATAATTCCACGGCTAATTTGGTTTAGCCCTAATTCATCGCTTAGATCATTTATCTTGGCATGAATTAATTTAGTGAAAATAAAATAAGTTGGTACTACAAAACAAATGAACCAAAGTATATTTTGCAAAAAGAGTAAACTTGGAGTTGTTTTGGTAACTGCTTCTATATACTCTTCGTTAATTTTTTCTGGATTGTTTTTAAGTAAAACTTCAAATTCTTTTACTGTTTTAACTTGCACTTCTGTTTTTTCTTCATCGCTCATATCTACAATGTTTTCGGGAATCCGATTTTGTAGTGCAACAGTTGCAATTGTGAATTGGGATAGGAACATCAATAAAACATAACAAAAACTTAAAATTGTTATGTGAATGAATGAAATCCTGAATATCTCAAAATTATCTCTTGGGATTTGTTCTTCGCTCATCTTTTCCTTTACAATCTTTAGAATCTATTTTTTCTGTCATCGTTTTTTCTAACTATCTTTGTTGACAAAATAAAAATCTGCGAAATTCTCAAGCGATGAAACGATTTCTTGTCCTTATTCCTTTCGTATTTTTATTTGCTAGCTCACCTTCTTCTAATGATATGGGAATTTCTTTAGAGACCAACTATCGAAATTATCGTCCTAGGCAATCCATTAAAATCAATGTCAAACTACCCCAAGCAGCTTATCTTTACATTCTTACATTACAGAGTGATGGAAATTTGAACTTACTTTATCCAAATGAAGATGACCAAGACAATATGGTCTTCAATGAAGAAATTCGTATTCCAGACGATACAAAAGATTACGAGTTTTTGGCTGGTGATGTTTTAGGAAAAGATACCGTTGTAGCCATTGCATCTAGAAATCGTATTAAAAAATTACACAAAGCTAAGTATTGGACAAAACCAGTTTATAAGAATATCAATCCCAATAACATGGCTTGGCTCAAAAAACTTACCAAAAAACTACCGCCCGAGCAGTGGGTTAGCGCTGATGTCAGTATTTTTATTTCAAAAGATGGTGTGACAGAAATTACAACTCCTTCTACACCAAAAAAAGAATCAAAGATTATCACTCCATCTAATTTAGAATCTACAACTAAAGATATTCCAACCGAAAAATCCAAAAAAGAATTTTTACCGCAAGAAGTAATGCATGGGTTTTTTAAGCTTCCAAACTCTGTCAAAACAGCAGACAATAAACGAGGATATTTTTCTATTCACAAAGATCCTGATTTGCATACATACAAATTAAAAGTGCTTCCCTATCTTTCTAATAAAAATGATATTTGCGACTACTCGATAGTATCCTTTACAAATCCAAGGAAAGTGACAGGAACTTATGGAACTGTTGAAGTTGTTCCTGGTGAATGTATCTTGAAAGAAGCAGGCGAAGAACAAAAAGAATTTTGGAAAAAAATTACAAATTTCTATATTCAATACCAATATAAAAAATCAGGCTCATTAAAGGGTAATATCTGGTTAACCGGTAAAGATGACAAATACAACCAGAAAATGGTTAAACCAGAAGTAAAAGACGACTTTAAATTTTTAGAATAAAGTATTAATTTTTTCCTTTTACTAGCACTAGCACGTCTACTCTATCAGCTCCATTTATAAGTAATAATTTAGCGAGTTCATTGATTGTTGCACCTGTTGTAAATACGTCATCGACTAATAGGTAGTTACCGCTAAGTGAGTTTTGATAAATCTTTTTTATTTCAAATGCTGTTTGTGCATGTATAAATCTTTCTCTAAAGTTTTTCCCTGATTGTAGTTCTTTAGATTTTTTTTTAAAGGGATTCAATATTCTAATTCCAAGTTTCTCTTTTAAAAATTTTATTACAGTGTGGCAAACTGGGATTGGTCGTTTGCGAATAGTATTTTTGCTGGAAGGAATTTCTATTATAGCAGTGTAAGTTACTTTTTTTAGTTCGGGCAAAAGTTTTCTAAGTCCAATTCTAAAGAAATTACTCAAATGTGGTGAATTTCCAAATTTCACTTTTTGAATGATTTGTCTTTCTAAATCTCCTTTTATTCGCAAGTAGTTTAGGTTTGAAAAAAATATATTTCGAGAGTTACAATACTCACATTCATTACTATCTATTGTCGATTTACAAGTTTTACACTGCGAAGACTTAGTAACCGATTTGTCCGTTTCCATTGATTTAATACAATTTTTACAGATGGATAATTTAGCTGAAAAAAAATCATATTTGCCGCAAAAACTACAATTTAAAGGGAAAACACAATCAAGTAGGTAAGTTAGAAATTTAGTCATCATATTTATACTAGGTTTGAAAAGTATAAGTAGGTGCGCAAAAAATGAAAAAAAATTTGGGATGAGTAAAAATAAAAAAGGCGCACTAAACCGTGCGCCTACTTAAAGCAAAGAAAAATTTCTTAGTTAGAAACTGCTTTAATTACAGTGCTTGGAGCTTTGATATCGTTAGAGAAAACAATCTTTTTAATATCGCTTTCGTTTCCTACATTATCAATTGCTTTTGCTTCGATAACGTGTTCACCAGAAGTTCCAAAGGTAAGTGGTTCAACGTATGGTACGAAATCAGAAGCACCGTCGGTTTTTACTAGAATTTGTTTGATTCCACTTTGACCATCTGCTGCTGTGATAGTGAAAACTGTTTCTTTTTTAGCGTAAACTTTGTTTCCAAGTACGATGTAAGGAATAGATTCTTTAATATCAACAGTTGGTTTAATTCCGTCAACGTTAACAATATAGCTATTTTCTTGGCTTACATTACCAGCGTTGTCAACTGCGTAAAAGTTAATTACGTGAAAACCTGGCTTTTCAAGTTTTAAAGGCTCATTTTTGTAGTCTTGTTTTGGTTCATTGTCTACTGAGTATACAATTTGTTTAACACCAGAAGATTTGTCTTCAGCAATTAGTTGGTATGTGTTTTTTGGAGAAGAATATTGAGTATTGCCATTTACAAAAAGTGGTTCAGAAGATTTTACAGAAACCATTGGAGCTGTATCGTCTACGATTAAGTTGATCACTTTTGCTAATTCTTTATTTCCTACTTTGTCAGTTGCTTTGTAAGTAATGGTAGCTGGACCTTCTTTGCTTAAAGAAATTGGAACAGTGTATCTAGAATACTCACCGTCATTAATTTTGTATTCAATGTAATCAACACCACTTAAATCATCACCAGTAACTAATTCAAAAGCAGTTTTTGAGTTAATAAAAAGAGCAGGTGTATTTCCTGTATTTGGATCAATTGCTCTAGAACCGGTTGTTGCTGGTGGTTGAGTAGTAGTAGCTTTAGGCTCTGTAGAGGTTGCTTTGCCTGAATCTGTAGCCGATCCAGTTGAAGTCGTAGTGGTTGTGGTAGTTGTGGTTGTTTTAGACTCAGTTTTTGTGCTATCAACTGAAGTCGTAGGAATTGTTTCGATAGCTTTCTCAGCCTTATCCATTTTTCCGTCGCTTGGAAGGGGTTTAATACCGGACTGTGCAACCAATGCGATTGTAAAAGTAAGCATGAGAAAGAGTTTAATGATGTTTTTCATCTAAAGTCTCCTAGTTAGGTGTTTTATAAACTGTTTAATTTACCATATATTACAATACAAGCATGTATGTCAAGGATTGACAAATAAACGAGTAATATTCAAATTGAAAAAACCTAGTAGGGCACACTAGAAATATTTGCTCTTGTATTAAAATGTAATAAAATCAACACTGTTCTTAAATTCTATGTATAGTATTCTTTGTCTTAGAAATCCGATTGTTGTTTTACTTTTATTTCTAATCATCTCTCTCGGGGCTGAAGAAAAATTAGAAGTAAATTACAAAGAGCGAGTTCTTTTGGAGGACTTTGAATCTAAGATTTTTAATAGTGATTCATTTCAAATTCAGGCAAATACAGATTATCTTCCTGATGTCCGAATGAGTAAAAATTTAACTTCACCTGACTTAATTTCCAATACAAGTCTTTTTGTGCGTATACCTACGTCTGGTTCTGGGATTCCAATAGATTTGATTTTTTCTAAACCATATAGGATAGAAGATTATCTAATCGAAATTGAATTTCATATTTATTCTAATCAAGCAAATGGGGATTTATTTCTTTATCTACAAGATTCTAAATTTCAAAAACATAAGATTTTAATTACGAGTTTAAATTATAATGGGTGGAAAAGTTTTAAAGTTCCAATTGGTAATAAAGTATTTCAATCAGACTATATTATTGGCAAGGCAAGTTCTATAAAGTTAACTGGAATTCAGTTCAATGTTGCGAAGAAGGAAACAAAGGACAAAGAAGATTTTATTGCGATTGATGATATTTTTATTGTTAAGAGAAGTAAGTATAGATTTTCTGAAATAGGTTTGGATTAGCTCACTTAAATCATCGAGGTTTTTTTAATTGCATTTCATTCGTACAGATTTATTTAAGTTTAGCGAAAACATAAGAGGTTTTTATTAATGGATGATTCTATAAATGACAAAGTAAACGAGTATCTAAAACAATTAGCAGAAGTGGAAGGATCTTTTCATTTTCAAAACCTACTCCAAGAGCTAAAAGAAAAAGCTCTAGAGGACGAAAAAGCTATCTGGTTTTTATTTAAGAATATTGTTGGGGATTTAATTAAAGATAGCAATATTTGGAATGATAAAACTAATTTAGTGGTCGGAATTTTTTATGTTCTAATTGATATTGGAAATGAAAAAGCGTACGCAATTGTAAAATGGTACATTCAAAACTTTAAAGAGGATACTCCTAACGGCGCGATAGAATTACTTTCTACTTTAATTCCAAGTTTTCCAAAAATAAAATCAGAAGAATATTTCGCTTATCTCAAATCTGAAAACAAAGCTCTTTCTGCTCTCGGATTTCTAACTCTATTCAATCTTTCGATGGAGAAAAAATTATCTCCTCCTGAAGAAAAACAATTATATGAAATAGCAAAAACTTATACGAATGACAGATATTACACCGAACACATTGTGGATATGATTTCCTTTCGATTCAAGAAGACAGAAGATTCTTCTAACGAATCCGAAAAAATAGATATTAACTTAGAATAAGGCATAGAATGAAAACTCTTGATAAAAAGTATGACAGAAAGTATTTACCCAAAGAATTTAATCCTAAAAATGAAAATGAATTAAAATCTATTTACCAAAATTTACTTGATTACGACATTCAATCTTTACAAGACTTAGAATCTTTTTTGGAGTTCTGGTCGGAACTTGCTGCTGTTGTGGACGAAGCAGGCTCGCTTGCTTATGTAAATATGACAGTGGATACTAAGAATAAGGCGGCAGAATCTGAGTATCTGCATATTGTCGAGAATATTTATCCAATAACAGATCCATTTGAAAATTCCTTAAAAGAGAAATTTCTATCTTCTCCTTTTATTGATAAGCTGGATAATCAGTATTATGCTCTATTTATAAAAAGAACTAAATCTGAAAAAGAAATATATAGACAAGAAAATGTTGATCTATTTGTGCAAGATGCTAAATTATCTCAGACCTACCAAAAGATTACTGGCTCTTGGATGGTTGACTACGAAGGCAAAAAATACACCGTTCAACAAATGGCAATTTTCCAAGAAAACCAAGATAGAATCATTCGAGAACAATCCTACCATGCTCGTGTAAATGTTCACTTAAAAGATAAGGACGCATTAGAAGACTTATTTGATGAAATGCTAAAAGTAAGAACTCAAACTGCTCGAAATGCAGGATTTGCGAATTATCGAGATTATGCGTTTGTCTTAAAAGGAAGATTTGATTATACTCCGCAAGATTGTTTGAACATGCATGAAGGAATTGCGGAAACACTTGTCCCACTAATTTCGGAATGGACAAAAGAAAAGTGTAGTAAGTTGGGGATAACAAGCCTTCGCCCTTGGGATCTTTATGTTGATCCAGATGGGTATGGTGCTATTAAAGCTTTTGAAAATGACAACGAACTTTGTGATAAAGTCGAGAAGGTTTTTTCCTCTTTACATCCATTGACTGGCGCTTATTTTAAATACATGCGAGAAAATAAACTTTTAGATTTATCTAGCCGAGAGGGAAAAGCTCCCGGTGGATATATGACAGAGCTTTCAGAGCGTAGAGTTCCTTTTATTTTTATGAATGCAGTTGGCTCTAAGAGAGATGTTGATACACTACTACACGAGGCTGGACATTCTTTTCACGCATTTCAAGCAAGGGAACAAATTCTAAAAAGTTATCGTTCTTCTCCCCTTGAGTTTGCTGAAGTTGCATCTATGTCAATGGAATTACTTGGTAGACCTTATTTTCATTATGTATACAAACCGGAAGAAATAACACGTGTTAAACGAGAGCAACTGATTAAAATTGTAGAATTTTTTCCTTTTATGTCTATGATTGATTCTTTTCAACATTGGGTTTATACAACCGAAGACAATGGACGCGAAGCACGTGGGAAAAAATGGCAAGAGTTAAATCGTAAATTTCAACCATACTTAGATATGAGTGGGTTGGACGAAATTGAAAAAACTCGTTGGCAGTATCCACATGTCTACACTTCACCGTTTTATTATATCGAATATGGAATTGCTCAATTAGGAGCGTTACAAGTTTGGCGTAACAGTTTGCAAAATGAAAAAGAGGCTGTTGAGTATTATTTGAAAGCACTTTCTCTTGGTGGCTCTGCTCCTCTTCCTGAATTATTTCAATCCGGAAATATTAGTTTTGTGATGGATAAAAAAAGTTTGCAGGATTTAGTCGATTTAATCAAAAAACAAATCAGCGAGTAACTTTTATATACTCTAGAGTTAAACTTATGAAACTAAAACAAGTCATCTTTTTTTGTATCTCTCTTCTCTTTTTTCAAACCATTCAAGCAACTCCTTCGAACGGTTGGGAAATAGGACCAAATCATTCTGTTCTTTATATCAATGATACTAATGTATTTGATACACGGGATAATGTACGTTATTTGCCACAAAGACTGAGTTCGGAAGAAATTCACCAATATGCTCTGTTTGTCTCTGAGTATTATATCACAAGAGGGGATAAGGACGGTTTGACGAATCTTGTGAGTCTTCTAAAAAGTGACAGAACTAATTATGAGTCCTTAGCAAATCTAATTCTTATATTTTGGAAAATGGAAAAAGGAGAAGTGGCAGATGCGACCGTAAAATTAGATGACCTAATCTACCGAGAAGAAAATCCACTCTACGTAAATATTGCAAAACTTCTCAAAAGCAATTTTAAAAAGACTCCAGTCACTGCCGAAACTAAGGAATCAATTAAAAACTTGAATTGCAATAGAAGCAAAGCAATGTATGGTTATTGTAGATTGATAAAACTTTCCATTTACTTGGAACAATTGGTGGATTCGAGTGATTATCCTCACAGAGACTTTTTAAATTTAGATAGACTCATTGCACCTTTTTTTGAAGAAACGGAACTTAGTCATATTAGTTTTCTGAGTAGATTTTCAAATGATTTACCTACCAAACTTGCTTATTTGGGTTTTGCTTATGAAGCTGTGAATTTTCAGAAAATGATTGTCAATTTGCAGAAACTTACTGGTAGTTTTGAACCTGTAGATTATGAGAGGCTTTCCTATTATCAGATGTTGACAGACGATTTGGTTGCTGCTGAGGATACTCTTGCTTATGTGTCCAAAAAAATTCCATCCCTGACAACAAATAAAAATCACTTATATCTAAAACTTGGTGCTATTGCGTATTTGCGAAAAGATTATAAACAATCACTTAGTCATTACTTAGAATTGAATTTGAAAGATTGGAATAAGTCAATGCGAAATCCTTTCTATGACGATTCCATTTCTATCAATGGGGCGAGGAATTTAATTTCGTTATCTCTCTGGAAATCAAAGTCTGCGGTTCATGCAGTCCGTGCTTTAAAACAACTGAACGCAGAATCAAAAGTTACCGAAGATAGTTTATTCATAAGACTTAGAATCGCACATATTATGATGAATGAAAAACCTGAAATGGCTGAAAAAATTTCAGAGGATATTCTCTATATTGCGCAGAGTAAAGGTTGGAAACGAGTGGAATACGCAGCAACTCTAATGAATGGATATTGTAGCATTCTAAGTAAAAAATATCGAAAAGCAACGGTTCAATTTACTAAAAGTTATGGCATAATGGGCGGCTCTGATCCCGTTTTTTCTTCTGAGTGGATGCGTTCTTCTGGAATGTTGTTTGCTCGTGTGCAAGGTGGGGAGAGAGGAAATCATGCGGCAAGTTATCGTTCTCTGCTTCAATCTATGAGAAATGAAGAGCCATCGGATGATATTTTAGGAGTAAAAAACTTTTTAGATTCTCGTTTTGACTCGGAAGCATTTTTTAGAAACGGAGTTCAGTTTTTTATTAATACGAAGAACTACCAATCTCTTTTAGAATTTTTGTATTACTACCAAAAGCTGAGGGTTAAATCTCCCGTAATCGCAAATAAAAGTATCTTACAAATTCCTGACGTTGTAAAAAGAATGAAACAATATAGAGCGTTTCGACCTTTGAATGATTATCCGTATACTAAAAGCGCCTATTCAAAATTACGCGACACTGAATACACAAAAATAGTATCCGAGACGGAGACTTTTGATCCTAACTCACTAAAGGATTTACAAGATCCTTTTATTGCCGCGTTTTCATTCAATGAAAAAATTTATGTAATTTCTTATAATCCAGAAGTTCGGGATAAGTGGAACTATAATACTCATAATTCGATAGACTACAGAACTAACGCATATTACAATAAGATATTTGCATCTATTCCTTTTATTGATAAAGCTTCTAATGTTCAGATTTTTATGAATCCAATTGGAATTGATCTCTACCAAGCGATTAAGAAGAATAATCCGCTTTTAAATGTAAGGCTTTTTTATGGATTTACAAAATCTAATCACAAGAAAGTAGAAACAGATTTACAACCTGTCGCAGTAAACTGTGATAACGGGAGCGAAGTTAATTCGGGGGATATACAGTATTTATCCACAGAATATTTTGAAGGAATAAAAACTTTTAATTCAGAAGATAGGCTTCATATTTGGAATACAAAAGATTTATCAAATCGAAGTGTTTCCTCCTCTATTGAAAATTTTGAGTGGAGATGTCAGAATAACTCTACAATTTCTTTTGCGCGTATGCAAAGAAGAGCAGATCTTCGAATGGTTCCAAATGCAATTTTATTTTCCAATACTCTTTTTCCAAAGTCTTCCCTTGATTCTGTTTCACTAGATTATTATTTTTGGGCAGACTTCTGGATGCGAAAAGGTGTAAACGTATTGTATTATGTTGATCGTTTGGAAGGCGACAAATACCCATTTGCCGATCTGGTAACAGTTTTATCCAAACCAGCAAATAATGCGGATGATATTAGCAAAACACAATCAATCTTGAAGTCGTCTGATAAAGATATTTTGATACTNNAAAATAGTTATAGTTTTTCTAATATTAACTTTTTGATAACCTTTGCGTCTGCTTTTGCGAAGTTGTCGATTCTGATATCCGTATTTCGTGTTTTAGGTTTAATTTTGATTGTAGAAAGTAAAATTCCTTCTACGATTTCTACTCCTGATACATCGCTGTACAATACAAAAGTTTCCGTGTTACCGAAGAAATTTTTAACGTTAAACGTAATACCTTTTTTATCAAATATAACTTCATCGGGCGTTAATGGATCTCCAAAAATACTAGCCTTAAAAATTTTCTTAACTGTAATTTCCTTTAGCGCTTCCCCGCCACCCATACTCATTGCTCCAGCCGAATCAGTAAGTGTCGGACTCGTAGGTTCATCCGCAGTGAAATAATAAGGTATAAAGTTAAATAGGAAGTATCCCCCAACTATTCCAATGAACAAATACAAATAGTCGTTCATCACCGTCCCTTTCAGGTTCGTCAAAAAATACCCAAGCGACAATCCAGATAAAAAAAGAAAAACTTTTCCGAAGTTCATTTCACTACCTTTAGGTAAAATTCGTCTATGATCGTTTTAAATTCTGTTGGCAAGATTTTTTTCACCTCAGTTACTATATCGGCAGGAATTGCTCCATAGTGAGCTTCTGCAATTGCGCCACACATACAAGCTATCGTATCAGAGTCGCCTCCGATTGAAATTGCATTTCGAATGGCATCTTCGTAATCAGTCGATTCAAGAAATGCAATAATCGCTTCTGGAACAGAGCCTTTCGCACTAACATCAAATTTATAAATAGGTCGGATGGAATCAATCGTTCGGTTTAAATCGTATCCAAATTCTTTTTCAATATACGATTTTATTTCTGGTTTAGATTTTTTGCTTCGCGCAAGGAAAATCGAGACCGCAATTGCTTGTGCTCCTTTAATTGCGTCGGGATGATTGTGAGAAATCGAAGAAGTTTTTTCAGCTACTCTCATAATTTCTGGAATAGTATCGTATGCATAACCTATTGGACTCACTCGCATGGCAGATCCATTTCCATAACTTCCATAAGGCTTTGGATGTTTGGATTTAAACCACTCTCGAAATCGGCTTCCAAATCCTGCCTTTGGATAATTTACACTATAACGGTGAATAGTTGCCCCAAAGTATTTTTTATGCAAAATTGCATCTGCAATTGCTATAGTCAAAACCGTATCATCTGTAAAGCGAGTGTCTTTAGAAAATAATTGAAATTGCTTCGATTTTACGTTGTTCCTTTCATAAACAGATCCAATTACATCTCCACAAATTGCTCCTAACATTAGATGATCCCCCTTAACAGATACAAAAAATCACAGTTCAAAATAAAACCTCTCTTTTTTATCAAAGCATCTCGAATCTCATCATCCGTGTCCATCGGTGTTCATCTGTGGTAATCCCAAAACCTAAAAAACACTTGTATAAATTGAGTTTTCTCTAATTTATGAATTTATGAGAAAGTCCAGTAGAAGAAAAAAAACGCCGGGTTCTAGTTTTGAGCCAGAGCAAGCAGTCGAAGAAGAAGTAAGTGCTCCTCTTGAAGAGGACAGAAAAGTTCCAGCAATACCAACAGTGTCTTACAGCATCAATTGGGATTCATTGAATACACGTCGTAAGATTACGTCTGATTTAAGAGATGAAATTTGTGATTTTTATTACTCGGTTCAAAAGAATCCAAAAGACCAAATTTCAAAATTAAAAGAAATGTTAGAAGAGTATTCCGATATACAAATCTTTTACAATTATTTGGAAAATGCTTATCGAGAAGAAGAAGATTTTGTAAATGCAAATGAAATCGCTCGTTTAACAGCAAAGAAATTTCCAGATTACATATTTGGAAAAGTGAGTCAAATAGAGATTTACCTCGACTCTAAAGAATTAGATAAAATTCCAGAACTTTTGCATGATAAATTTGACTTTCGACTTTTATATCCAGAGAAGGCAACCTTTCATATTCAAGAAGTATTAGCATTTAACTTTGCGCTTGGTAAATATTTTGCACTTAAAACAGATCCAAATACGGCAACAGAATACTTAGAAAAAATAAAAGGAATAGATGAAGATCATATTTTTGTAAAACAACTACAAAAGTTCATCAACAAAAATTCTGGTCTCAAGTTCTACCAGAAAGTTTTAAACAAACTAAAATAGAAACTAAAACTTTTTAAAGATTACCACCGATGGACACTGATAAACACCGATAAAAGATTGGGGATTATATAGCGAAGAGTAATTCTCTTTTTTTCATTTTATTGCAAGAAGAAAGAAGTGTAGTAGTCCAATTCATAAAGAAGGAGTTGACTTGATTAGGAAATGGATTGAATCTGAAAAAGGAAATTGTATTTAAGGAGTTGGTATGAAGCTATTTTTAGTTCTTAGTGTTTGCCTTATTTCGTTTGGATTTTTAAATGCTCAATCAAAACATATTCTTACTGAGTCTGATAAAATTAAATTTTTACTGAATGAATTGGAAAAATCAGATCCGAACTTGAAATTCATTCGAAATGGTGAGGAATTTACTGGGAAAGACGCCCGTGAACATATGCAAAAAAAGTTAGATTATGCAGGTAAGCGAATTAAAACTGTGAATGATTTTATAGACCAAATTGCTACCAAGTCCTATTTAACAGGGAATGTATACTATGTAAAACTTCCAAATGGTGGAAGAGTAGAATCAGCAAAATGGTTAAGGGATACTCTAAAGAAATTAGATTGATTTTTGGCATGGACTATTCTGCCAAAAGAATAAGCAATGTGTACACACTACTTTCAAAAGTCTCTTTTCCCTCTTATCGTACAATTCTCGGATAATCCTGCTTCTAAGAATTCTTGCTCCCCTTAGGGCATATATCTAAATTTTTATAATTGTTTATTTTTGATTAGGCATACTTCTTGCTTGAGTATAAACAAAAATAATATTAAATTAAGTTTTGCACTTTACTCAATTTCTTCTGTAATTAACAGGAATAATCAGAATAGAGTGTAATTCTAACAGTAATAGGGGGCTCTTTGATGTTAAAAACAAGTAAATTAAAATATCTAGTCTTGTTTATCATGGCGATTTTAATTCCGACCTTGCTAAATGGGCAAGAAGCAACTAGTGCACCGGAAGCGGCTGCGCCTACAATTGATAAAGCAGATACCGTATGGTTGATTGTTTCTTCCGCTTTGGTATTCTTCATGATTCCAGGTTTGGCTTTGTTTTATGGTGGGATTGTTAAGTCCAAAAACGTACTTTCTACTATGATGCACAGTTTTATTGCTATCATTGTATTAACTCTTCAATGGACTATGTTTGGTTATAGTTTCGCTTTTTCAGGAACCAATCCATTTTACGGTGATTTCAGTTTAGCATTTCTCAATGGTATAGATGTTGATACGCTTGAGGGAACTATTCCTAAGTTTGTACATTTCCTTTTCCAAGGAATGTTTGCCCTAATTACACCAGCGTTGATTTCAGGTGCAATTGCTGAAAGAATTAAACTTTCCGGTTATGTTGTATTTATTTTTCTTTGGGCAACTCTTGTATATGATCCAGTCGCACATTGGGTTTGGGCTGCTGATGGATGGCTTTTTAAAGATGGGGCTTTAGATTTTGCTGGTGGAACTGTAGTGCACTTAATTTCAGGTATTGCTGGTTTGGCTGCTGCTTTAGTAATTGGCAAACGTAAAGGGGACCCTGCTACGTTAACTCACCCGAATAATATGACTTACACGCTTCTTGGTTCTGGTCTATTATGGTTTGGTTGGTTTGGTTTTAATGCTGGCTCTGGTTTGGCAATCAATGGACTTGCTGCACGTGCATTTGTTGTAACCTTAATCGCTCCTGCTGCTGCCGGTGCTGCTTGGTTAATCATCGAATGGATTCATACCAAAAAAGCAACTGCACTTGGTGCGGCTTCCGGTATTGTCGCTGGCCTAGTCGTAATTACTCCTGCTGCTGGTTTTGTTGACCCAGTTGGCGCAATTATCATGGGATTTTTAGTATCACCGGTTTGTTATGGAGCAATTTTACTAAAAGGCAAGTTAGGATATGATGATACTCTTGATGCATTCGGTATTCATGGTGTTGGTGGTGCATTTGGAGCTATTTTAACTGGTGTATTCGCTATTAGCCTAGCAGAAGGAGTTACAAGAGGTCACCAAATTCAAGTTCAATTAGTAAGCGTACTTGCAACTGGTGCTTATTCATTTATCCTATCTTATATCCTTGCATTTTTAATTGAAAAGTCAATTGGATTTAGAATAGATGAAGATAAAGAGATAAATGGTCTTGATCAAGAAATCCATGGTGAAAATGGATATGGAATTTAAGGAGATAATCTAAATGAAATTAATTGTAGCAATCATTCAACCACACAAATTGGAAGAAGTTAAGGCAGAGCTGACAAAAAATGAAATCTATAGACTGACTGTAAGTGACGTTCAGGGTTATGGTCAACAAAAAGGAAAAACGGAAGTATTTAGAGGGCATGAATACCAAGTAAATTTACTTAGAAAAGTTAGGCTAGAAATTGCTGTCAACGACGAGTTTGTAAAGCCTACTGTAGATGCTATTCTAAAGTCTGCCAAAACTGGTGAAGGAAAGATAGGTGATGGAAAAATTTTCATCATGCCAATCGAAGAGGTTATCCGAATCAGAAACGGAGAAAGAGGATCTAGCGCTATTTAAGTTATAGTAATCTAATCCGAAAGCCTTGTTTATCGAAAGATGGACAAGGCTTTTTTTAGCTCGCAAATATATTTTTCTTGAAATATCATATACCTATAACTTACTAATACCAAGTAGCAAAAGCAAATCGTGTTATTAAAAGTAATTGATAAAATTAGTAGTTGCTAGAAAGTATTCAATGCATTTACTATTCAGAAAGCGACTCTCAAAAAAGCCATTTTAGTATTCATATTTAAGAGTCATTACACAAGAGGAAAATTTAGTCGGTAATTCTATGGAAATGATTGAAAGAGAAAATAATTCTATCCAGATAATTGATGTAATTGGTGAAGTTGATCTATACAACACCAAAGAAATAAAAGATATGATAGATGAAAAAATCAAACAAGGTAAATACCAGATTATCTTAAATCTTCTGAAAGTTCCTTTTATGGATTCATCAGGAATCGGCACTCTTGTAACAGGAATGTACAGACTCAAAAAATACCAAGGTAGTTTAAAGATCGTTAATATAGTTGGTTCGGTTGCGAAAGTTTTTAAAATGACTGGAATGGATACTCATTTAGAAATTTTTGATAGTGAAGAAGAAGCTGTAAAATCATTCAAATGATTCATTTTATTAGCGATGAAAAATTATTTCTTTCTTACTCTTGTTCTATTTTTATTTTTTATATCTTGTCGTAACTCTCAGTCTCAGAAAGAAAAACAAATCAAATCCCTGCAAGTTTCGACGATTCAGTATCTCCTTGGTATTCCTTTTGCGGATAATGGTGATTCTGCGGCAAAACTTTTTTACATTAACCCTGCCTTAAAAGTTGGATCCACACTAAATTTAGATTTAGTAGCCGAAGCAAATTCTTCACATGTGACTTCCGGGAAAAAAAAGCTAATCCTCGTTCATGGATGGGATTATAATGATAGAGATTCTAAAACTCTCAGTTTGGGCGAACAAAAAGCTCGTGTCATTACAAATGGATGGGCTGATTTTATTAAAACTTCTACCTTCGATCTAATTGTCCTTTCTAAATCTTATGATATATATGCCTTTGATTATCTTACATCAAATCCAATTGATACAAATGCAAAAAGATTTCGAAGTAAAATGGATTCACTTTTTCAAGCTGAGAGCAATACGGTTGTTATCCTCGCTCATTCTATGGGTGGTCTGGTAAGTCGTTTTGCAATCTATGAAGGAACAAGTAGACCAAGTTATATCAATCGTGTAATTACTACTGGCACTCCTTATCATGGCTCTCCATGGGCTAGTCCTCAATTTCAAGGTGATAGAGGTCCTTTAGGAAGTATCGCTGGATTTCTAACTGATACAGATGGTGGACGCGATTTGGCTTGGGATAATTTTGACGGTAAAATTTCTGGAGCGGCTAATGTCAAGTTAACTCAGATTAATGCCAAGAAAGACAGAGATGATTTATTTTATGCGTATTATGGTTCTGTGAATTCGACTGGAAATATTGGCTCTGGCGGAAATCTGCCTGGTTTATCCATCGCGTGTCCATTACTTGGAAGCAGTTTTGCTCCTTCTGACTGTATTGTTCCTGCTTCGAGTGCGTCCTTGAGTGGAAATACTCTTTCCCAAGTTAGAGATATAGGTGCTTATGATCACTTTGATGTTAAGCTTTTGATAAACTCTATGCAAGTAACGTTTTACAATGATTTGCCTTGATTCGTTTTAGTCATATTTATATTGAAGAGGATGCTTACCGTTATCCTACCACTACGAAAATTTTAGCAAAGTACCCAAATTCTATTTTAATCAAAATTCAGAATTATAAAAATATATTCAATCGTTCTAATCAAAATTTTCAAGAACAGAAAAATTCAGTCAAATTAATATTAGCCGTTAAAAAGGACAATTTCTATTATAAGGGATCAGAAGTTGTAAATAGTTACGGATTTACTAATTTTTATTACAACACACTTATTTTAAATTGTGTATATAATTGTGAATATTGTTATCTGCAAGGAATGTTTAATTCTGGTAATGTAGTTATTTATGTGAACATAGAAGATTTTTTTGAAGAAACAAAAAAATTACTAACGGATAATCCTACTTATCTTTGCATTTCCTACGAGACTGACTTACTTGCTTTTGAAGATTTGGTGTCGTATACTAGTTCATGGATAGAATTTGCGAGAGAACATTCCAATTTAATAATTGAAGTAAGAACTAAGAGTAATCGTTATAACCTTCTACAAAAAATTCAACCTCCTGAGAATGTAATTTTAGCTTGGACAATTTCACCAGATGAAATTATCAAAAAGTATGAAAGTAAAACTCCTACTTTGAATCGTAGACTTACGGATATTCAATCAGCTTTACGAGATGGATGGAAAATACGAATTTGTTTTGATCCTATTTTGCATGTAAAAGATTGGCGCAAAATTTATACAGAGTTAGTCGAAAAAACTTTTTCCGTTCTTGATGCTAATAAAATTTTCGATATAAGTATTGGAACATTTAGAATAAATGCGGACTACTTGAAGAAAATGAAAAAACTTAGATCAAATTCGGATATTTTGCATTATCCGTTTGAAAGAATGGAAAAATTAAGTGTTTACCCAGAAACAAAAACTAATGAAATTATTGAATTCATGATAAATCAGATTTCTAAATACTACAATAAGGACAAAATATTCCCAACCTAGTTTAGCCTGAATGTGATAAAAAAAAGTTTACAAAATTATCTATTTCCAAGGTATACTGATTCTATTTAATCGTTCGTAATATTAAGGGATAATTTTCCTCCACTGAATACAATTCATGATTCATTACAGCAAAGAGCAAATATTCGCCGCCAAAAAACAGGTTGTAAAAGCACAAGTCACAAGATTTAAAATTACCTACCATAGTTATTTTGAAAGACCTGATACTATCCAGATGGTGAATTATTTTTTTGATAAAATTTATAACCTAGAAGCAAAAGCAGAATGGGTAGATTTAGCAATTAGTTCTTTTGATAAAATAAAAAGTATGATCAAAGAAGAAACCAAAGAAAGTATGGAACGTTTAATTGATTTGAATAATCTAACTGATAAACTTGATACGCAAATGGCTTACTTAATGCTCGAAAAAAATTGGAATGAAGAAACTGAACTTACGCAAGACAAATATATAGAATACTTTATTGAACTGGGTCATGCCGAAGAACGTTTTCAGCAATTAGAAATAGTGTTACTTAATTTACGTCAATTTTATGAACTTGCACATAGACCTATCAATGCAGTGCTGATGAAACCTGCACGTTTTATGGCAAAAATTTTAGGCATACACCCATTATTCGCTACTATAGAGGATGGGTATCATGCTTGTTTGCCGGTTAATCATGATTTGTTTGAATCGTTTTTTAGTGAAGTAGATAAAACCGAGCATGAGTTCTTGAAAACCTGTTTCCCAAAGTTTGGAAAATGAAATGACACAAAATGAATCCACAGCAAAATCAAAACGTAGAAAGTCAAACAAACATCCAGAAGAGAAAGATATAAGTGACAGGTGGCTACTAACGTATGCTGATATGATCACTCTACTTTTAGGACTTTTTATTGTTATGTATTCAATTTCTACAGTGGATGCAGGAAAGTTAAAGAGTGTATCTTCTGTTATCCGCGGAGGATTTGGTTTGGATGAAGGTGGAGATTCTCTCGTTTTGGATGGATCGTCTGGAGTCATAAAAGACAAAGATCTGGTTCCCAAATCACAAATCTATAGACTCTGGGAGCGATTTCAGTATAGCGTCAAAAAGTTATTAATCTCAGATAAGGTTTTGATTGATTTACAGAATAACGAAGAGTTAACGCTAACCTTACCTGCTTCTTCTTTGGGAGAGGGTAATATTAAATTATCCAAGGAATCAGATGAGTTGTTTGTAAAATTAGCTGAGGTAACAAAAGATTTGAACATAGAAATTATTCTTCGAGTTCAGATTCCTTATTTAGAGACAATTGAAAATAAAAAGGATCTCAATAACTGGGCTTATAATTCCTATCGCGCTTCCGTTATGGCAAAATTTTTAAGTGAGAAATATGGAATTCCCGAATCTAGAATTGCTGTTCAGGGGCTTTCTGGATTCAGAAAAAATTCTGCCGCAGAGACTCCTGAAGATGCAGCAAATCAAGAACGAATTGAAATTATGATACGTAAACGTTAACAGGACTTTTAATGAAAAAAAATATTCTATTATTCTTAACTTTAACTTTATTCTTTTTTGACTGTAAAAAACAAAAACAGCCTGAGTTCAATGACCCCGATTGGCGCAGAGAATCTTTAGAAATTTCTTATAACATATGTGAGAAATTAGAATCTTGTTTAACACAAGATGATCTATCTAAAATTAAAAAGGGCTTACAAAATTATGCAAAGTCTGAAGTTAAACCAGAAAAATGTAATGAGAAAACTAAGAAAAGTAGAGTTTATATTTTGACAGGAGAAAATCCGCAAAAAATTAAAGAAGTTTCTCGAAACTGTTATTTAGAAATTCAAAAATTTTCTTGTGAAGAAATTCGAGCTGGGGCAATAAAAAGCAGTATTCCCTGTGAAGAGATGAGAAAAATTCAGCAGGGAATCGAATAATCAATATTAGCCGAGAGAAGCTAACTCTTCTCTAAGTAGTTTTTCGCTTTTCATAGAATACGCGACCATTTTTTTCTTGTTTGCTTTTTCTTTCTTAACTTCAAAAATCTCTCTAACCATTTTGAACTTACGTCTAATGTGATTAATTGCTGGTAGAGATGTTTTGAATTTTTTTGCTAAATCACGATCTACGAATTTTTTATCTAAATCAAATAACTCTTCCATTTCAGCAGTTGTCCAAGTTTTCTTAGGAGTAGCACCTGGTTTTTTAAAATTGAATTCTTGAATTCTTTTTAAATTTCTCTCTTTGCTACCTTGGGATTTTTTCTTTCTCCAAAACGGATCTCTATTTCTCGCATAAGAAATATCCTCATACGTAAAATTTGTTTTAGCTAACCACTCAGAGGTAATTGTTGCTTTTTTTCCAGGAGGCAACTTGCTGTTAATCGAGAAAGTAATATATTGTTCTGGAGTTTTTGCGGAAAGTAATTTACTTCTTTCAGCAGTGATTTTGGCTAATGAATTTTTCATTCTGTTATTCACCTTATTTTGTAAAATGGTCTGGCTAATACTTTAGGCCGACTATACGTCTAACGTCGACAATAAAAAATACGTACTTGAGTTTAAAAAAAAAAAATTTATTTGAACACAAGCATTGATTTAGATGCTAGTATAATTTCGGGCGATAACTTTGTGGGAAACCCTTTGTTATTCACTGCACAACCTTCTGACCTAGAGGTTGCGCGTATCGTTCCATCTTTATCTTGTATTTCTTGCCAGTAAATAATTCGAAGAGGCGTTAGTTCTATTAGCCATGTCTTAATAAATAATTCTTCAAATACAAAAGAAGGTCTTGCAAATTGCACAGTTGATTTATACAAAACAAAAATTAAATTAAGATTCTTAAAAAAATTTATATCACTAAAAAGTTTTCTTCTAAAATCCCATCTTCCAATTTCAAAATAATTTGCATACACTGCGTTATTTACATGCTGAAATGAATCTATTTCATAGGGGCGAACTTCTATTTGAAGTTTATGATGAGGCAAATTGTCATTAACCTTACTATCATTTTCTGATTTAATTAAAGGAATATCGGTATATTCGTTTTGTCCAAATTTTTGTGTAAATTCTAGGGTTTTATTTACCTGTGATTTACTTTTTGCAAAATAAGCCCAATACGCATCCGCCTCAAAACAAAGGCTTCCATCCTCTCGAAATATTTCCTGACGTAAAACTCCTCGCACTTTTTTAGTTTGAATTTGTTTACTTCTAACTGTGAGCTTTTCCGGATAACGCACTTGTTGTTTGAAATTACAAACATACTTATACAAAATCATTTCTACATTTGCTTCATGCACTGCATAGATTGGAAAATTTTGCTCATTCATCATGGCAACTCTTGCTTCTTCTAGGTAACGTAGATAATTTGCGTTATTGATATGAAGGCTGGAATCTAATTCAGAATGTCTTGTATTGAGTTGGAATTCGTAGATTTTCATTACATATTTCTTCTGTATTGACCACCAACTTCGTAAAGCGCCTGTGTCATTTGTCCTAATGATAAATACTTACTAACATCCATTAGCCGCTCAAATAGATTTTCATTTTGAATGGCAGATTTTTTGAGAGAAAGAATTTTTTCATTAGAAATACTAGACTTCGCTTTATGTAAGTTTTCAATATTTGTAATCTGCAAATCACGCTCTTCTTTGGTCGAACGAATTACTTCTTCTGGAATAATAGTAGGAGAGCCTTTGCTATTTAAAAAAGTATTTACCCCAATGATTGGAAATTCACCGGAATGTTTTAAATGTTCATAGTGAAGGGACTCGTCTTGGATTTTATTTCTTTGGTACATCGTCTCCATTGCACCCAAAACTCCACCACGTTCGGAAATACGAATGAATTCCAACATTACTCTTTCTTCTACTAAGTCAGTCAATTCTTCAATGATAAAACATCCTTGTAGCGGATTCTCATTCTTAGCCAGTCCCATTTCGCGGTTGATGATAAGTTGAATTGCCATCGCACGACGAACCGAATCTTCTGTCGGAGTTGTAATTGCTTCGTCGAAAGCGTTTGTATGAAGAGAATTACAATTATCGTAGAGTGCGGTTAATGCTTGTAAGGTGGTGCGAATATCGTTAAATTCAATTTCCTGTGCATGTAAAGATCTACCAGATGTTTGGATATGGTATTTTAAAAGTTGGCTACGAAGGGAGCCTTTGTATTTATACTTGATAGCTTTTGCCCAGACACGCCTTGCCACACGACCCATCACGCTGTATTCGGGATCCATTCCGTTGGAAAAGAAAAAAGATAAGTTAGGCGCAAAGTCGTCAATCTTCATTCCGCGAGACAAATAGTATTCGATATAAGTAAATCCATTCGAAAGAGTCAGTGCGAGTTGTGTAATCGGATTTGCACCCGCTTCTGCAATATGATAACCAGAAATAGAGACAGAGTAAAAATTTCGCACTTTGTTGTGAATGAAATACTCCTGAATATCGCCCATGAGTTTTAAAGCAAACTCAGTAGAAAAGATACAAGTATTCTGGGCTTGGTCTTCTTTTAAAATATCTGCTTGGACAGTTCCACGCACTTTAGACATTGCATCTGCTTTTATCTTTTCGTAAATTTCTTTAGGTAGAACTTGGTCTCCCGTAACGCCTAATAGCAATAAACCCAAACCATTGTGATGTTCTGGTAAATCGCCTGCGTACCTAGGTCGACTTTCTGAATTTTTTTCGTAGATAGTTTGAATTTTTTTTTCTACTTCTTCCACTAAAGCATTTTCTCGAATATAGATTTCACACTGTTGGTCGATGATTGCATTCATAAAAAATGCAAGTAACATCGGAGCCGGACCATTGATCGTCATCGAGACAGAAGCAGATGGTTTACATAAATCAAAACCAGAATAGAGTTTTTTAATATCGTCGAGGGAAGCAATGGACACACCGGAGTTTCCGATTTTTCCGTAAATATCCATTCGTTTGTCTGGATTTTCTCCATACAAAGTTACGGAATCAAATGCAGTGGAGAGGCGAATCGTGTTTTGCCCCTTGGTGATATAATGGAAACGTTTGTTCGTTCGCTCTGGTCCACCTTCTCCTGCAAACATACGAGTTGGATCTTCTTCGGAGCGTTTGAAAGGATAAACTCCTGCGGTAAATGGGAATTCACCCGGAACATTTTCTTGTAAATTCCATCTGAGAATATCACCCCAGTCTTTGAATCGTGGTAAAGAAATTTTAGGAATGTCCAATTCCGAAAGGGACTTTGTAAAATTCGCAACTTTGATTTCTTTGTCGCGGACTTTGTAAGTAAAGTATTCGGATTTGTAATTAGAAGTTTTGCTTTCCCAGTTTTCTAAAATGCTTTTACATTCAGGATGAAGTTTTGCTTCCAAAGATTGATACAGCTTTAAAAGCTCTCCAATTCCAAAGGATACAAATTCATTTGTTTCTATAGAAATATGTTTGTGAAAGGATAGATCATTGGAAGGAGTTTTAGATTTGATTTCGGGGTAAAGTAACTCAATTGAGCCTCTCAGTTGATACATTTTACTTGCAATTTCGGATTGTTCTTGGGTAAACTCTTTGTAATCCGCAACTTCTTTTGCGATTTCCGAAAGATACCTAGTTCTAGTTTGTGGAACAATACTCAGAGAAAAATTCTTTGTATCAGGTTTCGTTTTTGTTTCAGAAAATGTCTTGGATAAAAAAGTCTGTTTCAATTTTTCCTCAATCTTCTCAAGGACAGCCAAATAAAAACGATTCATACCCGCATCATTGAACTGAGAAGCAATCGTTCCATAAACTGGCATTGACTCGATTTTTTCATCAAAACGTTTGTGATTTCTTTGGTATTGTTTTGCTACAGAGCGAAGTGCATCCTCAGCACCAAATCGATCAAACTTATTGATAACAACTAAATCTGCAAAGTCTAGCATATCAATTTTTTCTAGTTGAGTTGCCGCTCCAAATTCTGGTGTCATCGCATAAATGCTAATATCCGCAATTTCGGTAATCATAGAATCAGACTGTCCAATTCCAGCCGTTTCAATGAAAATCAAATCAAAGTAAGAATTACGAACCAACTTTACAATTTCAGAAATATGTTTGTTGACTGAAAGATTTGCTTCTCTAGTAGCAAGAGAGCGCATAAAAATATTCGGATGATGAATCGAATTCATACGAATTCTATCTCCAAGGAGTGCACCGCCTGTCTTTTTTTTGCTTGGGTCTATGGAGATAATAGCGATTTGTTTCTCTGGAAAATCATTTATAAAACGACGAATGAGTTCATCTGTGATAGAAGATTTCCCAGCTCCGCCTGTTCCAGTTAAACCAATGACAGGAGTAGTAGAATTTTCTTTGAGATGTAATTTATTTTTTAGATCAAATGGAATTTCTAGTGAATTGTCCAATAAAGAAATCGCTTTTCCTAAAAGAATTTCTTTATCTAGCGGATAATCCTTGGTATCTCCAATATGCCCGTTTGCAAAATCAGATTTTTCCAATAAATCATTGATCATTCCTTGCAGACCCATTGCACGACCATCGTCTGGGGAATAAATACGTGTTATCCCGTAGGAATGAAGTTCTACAATCTCAGAAGGAAGAATCGTGCCGCCTCCTCCACCAAAAATACGAATATGTCCACAATGTTTTTCTTTTAGCAAGTCAAACATGTATTTGAAAAATTCGATATGCCCACCTTGGTAAGAGGTAATCGCAATTGCCTGCACGTCTTCTTGGATTGCACAGTCTACAATCTCCTTTGCTGAACGATTGTGTCCTAAATGAATAACTTCGGCACCACTTGCTTGCAATATTCTACGCATTACATTGATACTTGCATCATGTCCATCGAATAAGGAAGTAGAAGTTACAATTCGGATTTTATGTTTGGATTGGTAAATTGGAGAAGAAGACATCAGCTTTTAAATAAATCTTTCATTGCATCTTTTGCAGTTGCATGAATATAATCTTCTTTTTCGATTAAGATTAATTTTAAATTCATATCTTGGATTCGATTCAAAATTTTTTTTGCATCATCCATACCTTTTAGGTTGGTTGTTACATATTTGAAAGTAGTTTTGCAACCTGGGCATTCTTTATCTTTGAGATAATTTAAACCAAGTTGTTTACAATTGGCACAAGAGCCATAAAGATCATCAATTAAGAGCAGATGTTTTTTGATTTCGATTGGATCTAAAGAAGTCCAGACACGAACGAAAGATTTTTTATCTGCCATAAAAATAAGAATCAAAATTTATTTTACTACTGTCAATATAAAATACATTAGTTTTAAAAATATTTTTTAAATACTAAGTTTGGAGTCTTCATGCGAGTATTGAAAACTTTAATTATTTTTTTTAGAGCATGTTTTATTTTCAAAAAACTCGAGAATAGTCACATAAAATAAGAAAATTAAATATATTAGTATATTAGAATGTACTAATATATTTATAAATCATATTATTAAACAATAATTCTAATTTTCTAAACTGTACCATTGACAAAAAAAAATTAAAAATTTTATGGACAAACAGATGAATAGTACTCGGAATATTTTTTAAAATTCAGTACACTTTTTTGTCAAAAAAATCATTTTACTGTTTATGAATTTCGATACTTTGAATATGTTGTTTTTCAGTGATGAGTGTTTTAAGAGAGGGAAATTTGGAATCAATCTGGCCTAAGATATTAGATGAAGTTTCAAAACAAATTCCAGCTATGTATTTTGAACCTTTTATCTCCCCACTTTCTTTTGTAGAGTGCAAAGAAGATAATTTGATCATTAAAGCTCCTTCTCTCACGATAAAAAATCACGTTGAAAAGAAATATCAATCATTGATTTCTGATGCAGCAGAGAAAATCGGTGGATTCAAATTAAAAATTCAAATTCATACTGATTCGAACGATACTCCAATTTCTAATTTCATCGACACAAAATTCAAAGAAGATTCATTTCCATTTAACCCCGATTACACTCTAGAGAAGTTTGTAATTGGTGATTGTAATCGAATGGCTTTTATGGCTTGTAAAGATGCAATTGAAAACCCAGGAACTCAAAATCCAATCTATATTCATGGAAAGGTAAGTGTGGGTAAGACGTATTTGCTGCATGCAATTGGAAATGCTCTTACTAAGATGTATCCGAATAAGCCAATTAAATACATTTCTATTGCAGATTTTCTTTCTGAGTTTGTTTTTACAGTTCAGAATAGGCAAGCAATGGACGCATTTAAGTTAAAGTATCAATCTTACCAAGCACTTATCATTGATGATATTCAAAATTTAAATAGCAGCGCTGAAAAAACACAAGAGGAATTCTTTGCTATTTTTAATTATCTATTTGATCGCAAAAGACAAATTATCCTCGCGGCTGATAGACCGATTTCAGAATTGCCTATCAACGAAAAACTTAAATCGCGTTTTATTACAGGTTGCCAAGTCGAGATCCAATCACCAGATGAAACGGTACGGATTGGAATTCTAAAACAAAAATCCAAAGAAGCGAACCTACAATTAACTGATTCATCTATTCAATTTATTTCGGATAATTTTCAAACAGACACTAGGGCACTTTTCGGTTGTTTAAATGATATTCAACTTTACAAAAAGACATTTTCCTTACTGCTCGTGAGTGATGAAAAAGTAAAAGAAATTTTAGAGAATCGTCTTCATAAAATCAAAGACCTTGATGTAAGCCACGAAAAAATCATTGATGCGGTTTGTGAACGTTATACGCAATCAAAGAAAGATATTTTAAGTAAAAGTCGCAAGGCTGAGTATATTGTTCCACGTCATATTTGTATGTATTTACTATTTGAAATATGCAATATGAATAAAACTGTTATCGGACGGGTCTTCAATACAAAACATACTACTGTCATTAGTGCAATCAATCGAGTTAAAGAAATGATAAAAGAAGATCTGACCTTTAAAAAGAATGTTCTTTCTCTCAAGTCGCAGTTTGAGTATAAGTGATACTCTAGTCACCTCGAACATCTTTTTGTAAGAGGTCTATCTGGCAAACACTGTTGAAGATTAACCAATACAATGTTTGCAAAATAGATTTCTCACGATGAAACACTTCGAAATGACCGAAGGAGTCATTATGAGCTCTATCTCTTTTGCTTTTATCCTTATTTTATCTATCTTACTTATTCATCTTTCCTGTCAATCTCCGCAAACTAAACCTAACGAAATCAAAAAAACTTTTAGAACTTCGATTGTTCCATTTACAAATACTCAAAATCCAAATGATAAATCTCTAGGATTAGTTTTAACTTCTGCGGCGATTACAAGTCTTGGATTTTCACAAAACTTTCGTTATGTAGATGAAGAATTTGAAAAGTATTACATCTACAATTCTTTACAACTTGCTCAGAGTATTGGAGATGTTGAGTTTGAAAAATTAATCAAAGATATAATTGCTCTACATGAAAAAGAAAATCCAGGAATTGATACTTACATTAGTGGATATTATTTTCAAAAGGAGACGAAGATTTTTATTGCTGTAAAAATTCTACAAGGAGATGTAATCAAATCAGAATTTCAAGTTGAGACATCTGAAAATTCTATTGAACTCATTCAAAGTTTGTCTGAAAAAATTCTTACCACTCTCGAGCCAGAAAATAAAGAAGGAATCGATAAACTAACTTCGGGTTTTGAACTTACTAGAAACTATGAAGCTCTAAAACTTTATCTAGAAGGGAAAGAAGAAAAACGAAAGAAAACAATTTACGGGTATATGAATGCTATCCGCAAGTTCAAAGCTTCCCAAGAAAAAGATGGGCTTTACCTTCTTCCTTTAAACGAGATCATCCATACGATAACACATATTTCTTCTGATTTAATTGATCTAACTAAACATGAAAAAATAATAAATGACCGAACAATTTTAGACGACGCAAACTCTCAATTAAAGAGAAATTTTGCGATTATACAAAGTGCAATCGCTATTTACAATAACGCAAAACAAAATAGACCTGATGAATACGAAAGAATTCAAGAAATTTATGAAAATTCTCCCTATAAAAAACAATATGAATTTAAAGCGAGTTTATTTAGAAATCAAATGGAATTACTTCTTCTTAGATGGGAAGAGGAGAAGTTTGAAAAAGAAAGTATGGTCAAAGGTCAAATAAAAGGAATTAATAGTTTTTATACTCCTCTTCTCGTAACAGAATTTTTCCAAACTCTCACTAATTCTAAAATCAATATCAATGATATTTTGCGCGCACTCTTAAAGTATTCACAAGATCATCCTGAAAACCGATATTACATCCATTACTTTAAAAATTTCACTCGTCTTATGAAAACTATGAACAAATTTGATTACATGAAATTAAATGCAGAATCTAACTTTTCCTATCACCAACTCCACCAGGAATATATTTTTTACGTTCGGGAATATTTAGACGTTATGCGAAATGGGCTTTAGATTTTTTTTCTATTTTGTGTTTTTGTGGTTGGAGAGTAATGTCTGTAATTGCTAGAGTATTTTTTTGAGTTAGAATCATCTCTACTGCATCGGCGATACTTTCTGGAAGTAGGTAGGAATCTGGATCGGAGTCTTCTTTGATTGAAAGATCTTTATAAAAATTTGTTTTTGTTACATCTGGATGGATATTGCAGACTTTTACACCTGACTTTCTGACTTCATCAAATAGAGATTCGCCAAATTGAGTTAAACCAGCCTTAGCCGCAGAGTAGGCAGACGCAAGCGGAGAAGATTTTTTGGCTGTTACTGAAGAGATATTTATTATAGTTCCTTGGTTTTGTTTAATTTGTCTTAATAGAAGTCTTGTGATTAGAATTGGTGCAGTGAGGTTAACTTGGATTATCTCTTCCAATTTTAAGTAGTCAAGTTCTTCATGAAGCCCGATTAATCCAAAACCAGCATTGTTTACTAAAAGGTGAATGTTTTTATCTAACTTTTGGATTTCGTCAATTTTTTTTCGTAATTGTTTGGCATCTCGTAAATCGCATTCTAGAAATTGGAAATTGTCATTTTGTTTTAATTCTACTGACTCTGTTCTTGACAAACCATAAACTTTATAGCCAAGTGCTAAAACTTTTTTTGCAATGGTTAATCCAATTCCTGAACTAACTCCAGTAATGATTGCAGACTTCATGGATATAGGAATTATTTGGATTCGACTGGGTCAAATCATTTTAAAAACTTAGCTAACGTGAGTTCGATTTAAAAAATCATTTAGTACGTCCAGAGGAGCTATTAGGATTTCAAAATTGAACAATGCTTTGTTTCCTGCAAATATGAAAAATTATATTTGCAGGAAACAAAGTAAATACAAATATGAAAAATTATACTTGCAGGAAACTAGGTAACTAATAATGAAAATAGGCAATTTTAAATCTGGAAAACTTCTCCAAAGATTTAACTACAAGAGTTTTGAGCCAAACTATGTAGATATACCTTGGCGAATAGACGATGCCGAATTAATTATGCTTTTAAGTGATGCAAGTCTTAAATTAGGTGAGTTAAATGCATTTTCTCAGTTGATACCCGATATTGATTTTTTCATAAAAATGCATGTCTTTAAAGAAGGAACAGAAAGTAGTCGGATAGAAGGAACGCAGACTAACATAGATGATGCTGTTCAAAAAGAAGAAAACATTCAGCCAGAAAAAAAAGATGATTGGCAGGAAGTACAAAACTATGTCCAGTCCATGAACCAAGCAATCGAGAATCTAAAAACATTTCCTTTGAGTAATCGTTTGTTAAGACAAACACATAAAACTCTCTTACAAGGTGTGCGCGGCACATCGAAGTTACCCGGTGAGTTTCGCCAAAGCCAAAATTGGATTGGTGGAAGTAGTTTGAAAGACGCAGTTTTTATTCCACCGCATCATGACTCTGTAAACGATTTAATGTCTGATTTGGAAAAATTTCTAAATAATGAAAATACTCCTGTCCCACCTTTAATAAAAATTGGAATTGCTCATTACCAATTTGAAACAATTCATCCTTTTCTTGATGGGAATGGTCGTATTGGACGATTGCTCATAACGCTTTTTTTAGTAAGCAACCAATTATTGCATAAACCAACTCTATATCTTTCTGAATACTTTGAGAAAAACAAATCGTATTATTATGACAACTTAACTCGTGTCAGAATACATAACGATTTAATCCAGTGGTTAAAATTCTTTTTAGAAGGTGTACGTAGCACTTCCGAAAATTCCATCCAGACATTCAAATATATCATTGCATTAAGAACGGAAACGGAAAATAAAATTGTTTCCCTCGGAAAAAAACAACCTTTAGCAAAATCCCTATTACAATTTCTATTTACAAATCCAGTCTCAGACGCGGGAGATATAACAAAAGCTCTATCGGTTAACGTTTCAACTGCTCTTAGGCTGATTGATGATTTTATGAAATTAAAAATCCTAATTGAAAAAACGGGCTTTAAACGAAATAGAATTTTTTCTTTCGATAGTTATATTAAACTATTTAGATGAAAATGTTGTGGGCATTAAAGGAGTTCATAAGAGTAAAGTTAAGGAAGGGAATAATGTATGAATCAACAATCCATTGATAATTTAGAACAGTATGCGATTTACCGTAAAGAACTATCCGATATTTATACAGATATTGCGGATAAATATTTGGGCAATGCGTTAGAGCAATTGCTTGCAAGGGAGGCGGTAATAAATGATCCTGTTAAATTTACGAATACAATGGACTTTATGATAGATCATTTTGTATTCGATTCTTTTACTGAAATAGGAACTTATATATACCAAGACTATTTTAGTACATTCTTACCGAATAATCCAATCAGAGGAAATATAAAATCAAGTATTGAGTCTTCCTTTGTATCAGTATTTGAATTTATTTCCTATGATGAGGATAACAAAGAATTAACTATAATTGATATTTTTACTGATAAAAAATATACTCTCTTGGATAAAAGTTTTAAAATAGTAACAAATATCGAAGGAACATTCTTCTTAGTTTTTCGCCTTTTGCAAATTCCCGACACTCAATACTTTATGCATTCCGGTGGTGTCAAACATCCTATTCTTGGATTAGATGCAAAGACAATAATCAAAAAATATTGGAAAGCAAACAAAAGACTAGATCTTACAAATCATCCTGAAAGAAAGGTTGATTTTTTCTTAGATTTCTAATTGGAAAATTTCTTCTAAAACTTTCCAATTCAAAAATTTCTATTGAAAAGAAAACTAAGTTTTTTTAGGTTAAGTTAAACAAAGAGGATTTTATGGCTGAACAATTTAATGTGGTAGTGATTGGCGGTGGACCTGGTGGGTATGTGGCGGCGATTCGGGCGGCTCAGCTTGGGTTTAGTGTTGCGGTAGTGGAAATGGAGAGGTTAGGCGGGATTTGCCTGAACTGGGGCTGTATTCCGACTAAAGCTTTGCTCCAGAGTGCTCACCTTCTTGAAGAAATCAAACACGCAAATGAATTTGGAATTTCTACGGAGAATAGTAAGGCTGATTTTCCGTTAGTCATTAGCCGCTCTCGTAAAGTGGCAGATCAGATGGCAAAAGGTGTTGAATTTCTAATGAAGAAAAATAAAGTCACCGTGTTTAACGGTAAAGCCATCTTTAAAGACAAAAATACAATCCAAGTTCTAGATCCATCCTCTACTCCTATCACAGAAATTATTTCAGATAGATTCATTGTAGCGACAGGCGCAAGATCAAAACCATTTCCTGGAATTTTATTTGATAAAAAAGTAGTTCTTTCTAGCCGCGAAGCAATGCAAGAACAATCTGCTCCTAAAAAGTTAGGAATCATCGGAGCCGGAGCGATTGGTGTGGAATTTGCGGATTTTTATGCTTCTATGGGATCAGAAGTTCACATCATCGAATACTTCGATCACTTACTCCCAAATGAAGATGTGGAAATTTCTAAAGTCCTAGAAAACTCTTTCAAAAAAAGAGGAATCAAACAATACCTCGGTAAGTCAGTGAGCGGATTTGAAGTTAAGGCTAATAGTGTTTTGCTCAAGGTGAAATCTAAAACGAATGAATCCGAAGTAGAAGACCTAGAAGTCGATAAAGTCATTGTTGGAATTGGACTGGTTCCAAACACAGAAGGAATTCGTCTTGAAGAAGTAGGAGTTCATTTAGAGAAAGGATTTATTGGGGTAAATGACCGTTATAGAACAACGGTTGATACGATTTATGCAATTGGAGATTGTACAGGTGGACCGCTTCTTGCACATGTCGCTTCTATGGAAGGAATCAAAGCGGCAGAGGCGATTGGGCTTGATTTAGGAACTGAGCATAAGATTGAATATATTCCAATTAACTATGACTTAATTCCGGGTTGCACTTATTGCCATCCTGAGGTGGCGTCGCTTGGACTTACTGAAAAAAAAGCACTCGAACTAGGACACGAAATCAAAGTGGGCAAATTCCCATTTACCGCAAGTGGACGTGCACAAGCAATTGGAGCTACGTCCGGTATGGTAAAAATTATCGCAAGCAAAAAACACGGAGAGATTTTGGGTGCTCATATCATTGGTGCGAATGCCAGTGAACTCATTTCCGAAGTTATGGTTGGGGCATCTATGGAGCTAACAGTGCATAACCTAGCAGGCACAATTCACGCTCATCCAACTCTCGCCGAAGGAATTATGGAAGCCGCCGCCGATGTTCTCGGTGAAGCGATTAATATTTAATTTGCCTCGGATAATCGGAATTGACCCCGGCTCACATAGAGTCGGGTATGCTATCCTTGATCGAGATGACAAAACTAGAAAAGTAAGTTTGATTGATTATGGAACGATTGAAGTAAAATCAGAAATCCAATCTCCTGAAAGTTTGCTTCTAGTTCATATTGAACTCAAAGACCTTCTAAAAAAATACAAACCAGAAGTTGCTAGTGTAGAAGAGCTTTTCTTTTTTAAAAATCAAAAGACAGTTGCACAAGTTTATGAAGCTCGTGGGGTAATATTATTTACACTCACCGAGCGCGGAATAAAAATCCTAGAACCAACGATTACCCAAATCAAAAAAGGTGTAACTGGAAGTGGAACTGCGGATAAAAAACAAGTCAAAGAAGCAATCAAACTCATTCTTGGTTTAAAAGAATTAAAAGGACATGATGATTCTTGGGATGCAGTCGCGGCTGGATTTGTAGGACTTGCGATGTACCGGTAAGTTTATTTCTTGCTTTTTCTAAAAACATATCTATCATATACACTAATGGGCACAAAATATAAAGGTTCAAACGAAGACATACTCGCTCTTAATACATTTATCTGTTTAGCAAGAGCAGCCGACTCAATAAACAACAGGCTTAATTCTCGCATATCTAGTTATAACCTTACCATTAGTCAGTTTGGAATTTTAGAAGCACTTTTTCATATGGGATCCATGTGCCAAAAACAACTCAGCGATAAAATTTTGAAATCTACTGCCAATATTACGACAGTTATTGATAATCTCGAAAAACGGGCATTAGTAAAACGAATTCGGCAAGAGGCGGACAGACGTTATATTACGGTCGAACTAACTGAAAAAGGAAAACAGCTAATACAAGATATTTTTCCGGAACATGTAAAATACATCAATGAAGAGTTGTCTATTCTTTCAAAAGAAGAAAAATTAAAACTAAAAACTCTGTGTAAAATTGTAGGAAAAAAAGAAAGAGAAGAAATTACTTCTTAGTTTCAAATTTATATTTAGCTGCAAATTCTGCTTGTTTTTTTTGTAGCTCTTTGTCCAATTCTTCGTCTTTATTTTGAATTGCCTCTTGTCCTTTCTCACTCCACTTTCCATCAATCACTTCTTCATAAAAATTGCACATATCAATTGCAGCTTTTTGTAAAGAGTCATCATCCTCAAACTTTCCAAGTTTTTCAATTCTAGATTTAGATTCAGGAACTGCTTTTTTAAATTTTATAATTGCTAACTCTAACTCTGGTCCATCTTTTAAAGCGATCTCTTCTTCTATATCGGAAAGATGTTTCATTTCATTTGCGATGGCATTACTGTATTCAATTGCTTTTTCCGAATTTTTTTTACAATAGAAAGAGAGTAGAATTATTAAAATAAAGAAAATAAGATTAGGTTTTTTCAAGAGATATTCCTTTTGTGTTGAGCAAAAAAAAGGAAGAGAAAAAACTCTTCCTTTTTCTGAGAAAATTTTTATAGTTTCTTATTTGGTTGGTTCTGGTTCAGCTTTAGTTTCTGGTTTTGACTCAGTTTTAGGTTCAGCTTTACTTTCTTTTTTAGAATCTGGATCTACGATGTTGTATTTAGAATTTGGAGCTTTAAAGTCAACTCGGCATGTAAATTCTCCAACATCAGAAAGATTTCCAGAAACGTCAGTTGCGCGGAAATAAATTTTGAATGTGTCAATTTCAGGAACTTTTAAAGTATCAGGTTTGTATTCTTTCCAATCACTTGGAGTGTTTAAGCTGTATTCTACTTTTGCGATTCCAGATTCTGCATCGTTTGCATCAATTACAACGAAGGAGTCTTTTTTACAGAATGTAATGTTGTCGATTGTTACAGGTCTTGGATTTGTTTTTCCAGAAACGGTAGGCTTTTTGTCGTCGATAGAAAAAGTTAGAACAGTTTTTTTGGAAAGATTGTAAACATTGTCTAATGCACGAACTGCGATTTCGTAATCTCCACCTTTTGTAAAACTTTGTTCTTCGGTTAATGGCAAGTTACCTTCTCCATTCACATTTAGAACAACCAAGTTTACGCCTGCACCAGCGTCAGTAGCTTTGACTTCTAGTTTTACACCCGGTTTGTAGTATTGAATATCACCTGGTTTAATTCCTTCGCCAACTAATTTAGCTTCTAATTCAGGAGATTTTGTATCAACATTGATTGTATAAGATTGTGGTTTTTCAATGCTTCCTAAAACGTCAACGCTTCTGTAAGATAGATTGTAAGTTCCTTCTTTTTCTAGAGCGATTGGAGTTGAGTAAGTATTGAAAGGACCTCCATCAAGCTGGTATTCAATGTATGCTACAGCTGCAGAGCTTTCTTCTGGTTGTAGGTGGAATCTATATTCACCATTTGTAAAGAGAGCACCTGCTTCATTTTTGAAAATTACACTTTTTCTATTTTTGAGTGCAGTTTTCATCATTTCATGGAACTTTTCTTTATCTTTAAAAGCTGCTCTGTCAATAACTTGGCTCTTATTGTCAGTTGTAATTTCATTATTCTTGAGAGTTTTCAAATCAAGAAATGCACCTGGGCTATCTTGGGAAACTAGCGCGTAGGTTAAAAATAAAATTGTTACAGTGAGTATTATTGAAATTTTTTTCACGGTTAAACCTTCCTATTGAATTTGTGTCTTATGTATAGGGGATTAAAATATAGATATTATGTAAAGAAAAAAAGGTTATTATTCTTTTCCAGTATTTGTCCAACTAGAGTATAGCATTTTCACAAACATATTGATTGCAGTTTTGATTCTCTCTGGAGGTAAGCTTTTAAACGTATTTACTTTCGATTCCACCCTATATACTAACTTTCGAATAAAAGCCTGGCGATAGGATAGAGATCCTATTTCTAGGAATTCAAAAGATACATTGCTTGCTTTTAATTCTTCCTTGAGCGAGTCAGAAATAACATTAAGAGCTTCTTCTTTTGATAAAAATAATTGCTCAATTAAAATTGCCGCCGCCCCTTGGATTAATTGAATTTGCCTCGGACTTAATTTCTCACCATTACCCATTTTGCAAAGATTCGTAATTGGATAGGCTAACGCAAACCTTTTTCAAAAAATCTTCCGTCCATTAGATTTGTTGAAAAATAGAACAGAGAAAGTGGTTTCAGGGACTGTGTAAAAACAAAAATTTTGCCACAGAGGCACAAAGAGTTTATTGAATTTTTTTCTAAGATATTAAATAAACTTCCTGCGTATCCGTATAATCTTGCAATAACGTCCAATATATTATTAACCTCTGTGGCATATCTTTTTACACAACCCCTGAAAATCATTTATTCTCTAATTTTTCATCACTCTATTATTATTTGATTGAAGAAATAAAGCCAGCTTCGAGTAATAAAGTAATATGAGATTAGGAGTAGTAGTTTGAAGGAAGGTTTGCCTGAAATAGATCCACTTGAATTTAAAAAAGTGGTAGAGACAAGAAGAAGTGTAAGATTTTACACGGAAGATCCTATTCCTGAAGACGTTATGCGACAGTGCTTAGATATGGCACTTCTTGCTCCAAGTTCTTTTAATTTGCAACCCTGGGAATTTTATTGGGTAAGAAGTCCCGAAAAGAAAGAGCGGCTAATCAAAGCTTGCCTTTATCAGTCCACAGCAAAAACTGCTGCCGAGTTAGTTGTATGTGTTGCAAGACGAAGAACATGGCGAACAAATCGAAAGGAAATTTTACAAAAGATTGAAGAGGGTAATAGCGGAATTCCAGAAAGTCATATTCGTTATTATAAAACTTTGCTTCCCTTTTTTTATACACAAGGAATTTTAGATAGTTTTGGTTTTTTAAAAAGTATTCTTTATTATTTTAGAGGACTATTTGTTCCAACACCTAGAGAGCCTGTAAGCATTAACGATATGAAAATTTGGGCGGTCAGATCATGTTCTCTCGCCTGCGAAAACTTAATGTTAGCCTTACGTGCCTTCGGATACGATAGTTGCCCTATTGAATTTCACGACTCGCGAAGGATTAAACGACTTCTAAATCTCCCTTATGATGCGATCGTTACGATGGTCATCACTGCCGGCAAACGTGCGCCTAACGGTGTGTATGGCGAACGTTTTCGGTTGGATAAAGTTAATTTTGTGAAAGAAGTTTAGTTTACACGTAAGAAGACTTGTGATGCGGTTTGTTGTTTGACTGTGATCTTAAAGTCTTTCTTAATCATTTCATCATTGGTTAGATTTTTAAGTAAATCCATGGATGTTCCGCGGTAGAATACTACGACAAGTGAATTTCCTTTTTTAAAGCCTTTTGAGTCTACGCTTACAATTTTATTGTTCAAATCTTCTAGCATAGTTGTGAATTTATCTAACTTTGCAAAGTCAGAGATTTCAAGAGAAAGTTGAATTTCTGAACCACTTCCAGGGTTCCATTTTTTAAGCATCTGGCGGATAATACTAGGTCGCCCCGTGGTTCCATTTAACAATTCATCCACTCCATAGCTCACAGAATTCATAGATGCAAACTTAGGATTAGAACTTGCATCTCCTCCGTATGATTCTCCCGAAGCAACAATGGCACCGGTTCCTACATCTACGATTTTCAGATTCAATGTAGAATGTACGGTCTTAAATTTAGAATCTGGTTTTTCTTTTTCTTCTATTTGCACAGTTCCAATGATTACAAATTCAGTCCCGACTTCTGTTCCTATTTTCTTCGCCAAATCAGAATTACCCTGTGCGGCAAGACTTAGATTCCCTTTTTGCTTTTTTAAAAGATTGATTACTGTTCCTGTTCTTTGCACAAAATCAAATCCTAAATCATTTAGTTTAGAAGAAAGCGCGGCTTCTGTAGAGGACTGTTCGCCTGATTCGGGAGTGATTTTTTTCCCTAGATTTGTTTCTTCTATGAGTGTCATAAATCTTGGACGACTCTTCGAAATTAATACATTTTCCATGTAATTGTTAAATTCTTTTTCATCCACATAACATAGTATTCGAACAGTAAACAAACCTTTGTTCTTTCCTTTTTCTATTACTTTTACTTGTGAAACATATCCCTTGAAAAAACTTTGCACACTACCTGACTCTAGCTGTGCGTTGACTACTGTTGATTTGCCTGTAATCTGTTCGCCTACTTTACTTTTGATTGCTTCTACTTTTGCGTTTTCTAGTGCATCGTTTTCAGAAGTGCCTTCTCCCTTGCTTTCCACCCAACCGGAGTTTTTAACCTGTTCTTCTTTTTGAGTTGATTGGCAAAAAGTAATGACTAAGACCGTGATCAGAGTTAATAGAGTTGTTGAAAAATTAGAGAATAAATGAGTTTCACCCGCACCACGCGCGGGTGAAATCACTCTCTCTGTTTTATTTTTCAACAACGTTATTAGTAATTTCATTTTATTTCCTTGATAGTTTTTAAAATCTTTGCTTTTGTTGTTTCAGAAAATCCAGTTAGAACTTCTTTTACAATTCCTTTCGAATCAATAATAATTGTGTAAGGAAATGCAACGCCTTCGGTATAATCCTGGTTCTTATCAAATAGAATTGGCAAATCACATTCTAATTTTTTTAATTTATCGAGTACTTTTTCTTTCTTTGAGATTACATCTGCATTGATTAGAAATACTTGTAAATCTTCGCCAAGATTTTTCTTCTCTTCCATTAATAATTTGATTTCGGGATCACAATACACACATGCAAGATTAAAAGCCATCAGCACCATCGGCTTTCCGATTTTTTCATTCAACCGAATTAACTTTTGATCTGCATTTCTAAGTGATACTGTGGGAATAGATTTATTTGGCTCGAACGCAAATACTGTATTAGCCCACAGAAATAGGATAACCAATAGTAAAGTTGTTTGTTTAGAATTTCTTAAGCAATGCATGACTAACTCCTTTGTTGTAGCTTGCTTTGAGCTACTGAATATAATGAACCTTTAAAAATTGTTTATCCAAATGATCGAAGTCTTTATCTGTGGTAAGTAATTCTGCCTCTGCAAGAATCGTAGTTGCCGCAATCCAAATATCATTCTTGCCCATATTACGTGCGCTTATATTTTTAGGAAGTTTTATCGTAGGGTGTTTGCCTTGGCTATAAGTATCAATTTCTACATAGTGCTTCACTAGACTTTTATTTATATATAAAGTAGTCCAATTACTTAGTATTTTCTCTAATTGTTCAATTTTTGGGTTCCCCCAATTTAGTTGTCTTGCTAAAGAGTAAATTTCTGCTTCGCTAACGATTGAAATATAAATTTTGTTTTCGGGATTACTAAAATTAAATTGAGCATCTACTTTTTTCCAAGTCTCAGAATTTCGCATCACATGTAAGATGATATTTGTATCAAAAATATAACGCATACTAGGCACTTAACAAGCTAATGAGTTCTTCTGCAGTCTCTTTGCAATCTAGTTTGCCAACTATCGCATCTCTATTGAATTTATAATTTCTTTCAATACTAGTAGCATCCCAAACCGGTTCTTTCTCAAGTTCAATAAGAGTTTGTAAAGTCAAAGGTTCATTGATTGGAGTAGGTGATTGCTCTGAACGAATTCTAACAAATTGCATTTGCTCAAGCATTCCACGTAGTATTTCTGCAAATTCATCATTTTCGATAATTAGAGTATAAGTTTTCATTTTTGACATCCTCCCCAATTTTTAAGGTTATTTATATTTTTATTCAATGACTTCTATTTTTCAATTAAAAAATCTTACTTCTATCTACTACTTCGTAAACGAAGCACTAAAAAAACCGATGCCAAGAAAGACAAAATGGATAAACCAAAAGCTAAGTAGGAAATATTCTTACTACTTTTAGATTTGGAAACTTCTTCTTCCATGGATTTTAGTTTGGTTTGCAATTCGTTTACTTCATTTTGAAGCTTTTGATTGGTTGTAGAGTATTCCGCATACTTTTGATTTGCCGCTTGGTCTAGTCGTTCTATTTCTTTGAATGCTTTTAGGGAATTCTCTTTACTTGTCTGAATAGCAAGTTGTAATTCGTTTCGATCGCTAGTGGGTAATTCCTGTTTTCCGATGGAAGTTTTAGTTTCGTTTTTATTGTTAGACGGTTTACCTTTGTTTGCCACATTCGAAGGTTTTGGTTCTTTTTTTACTGCAAAGAAGCTTTCTATTCGATTCTTTATTCTGGTTTGATTTGCAGAGCTATCACCCGAAACAACGTCTCGGACAAATCCATTTGCATCAACCAAAACGGTATAGGGATACGTAACTCCTTCGGTGTAATCCTGATTTTTGTCAAATAGCACCGGCAAATCACAATTCATCTCTGCTAACTTATCCAACACTAGTTGCTTTTTACTAATCAAATCCGTATTGATAAGAAAGATTTGTAAGCTCTCTCCTCTTTTGGTGTGCTCTTCCATCAGACTTTGTATGGTAGTATCACAAGTTTCACACTTCAGGTTAAACGCAAAAAGAACGATCGGAATTCCTATATTCTCATTGACTCTTACCAAGTTTTGGTTTGCATCTCGGATTTGCACCGTTGGTAACACCTTGTCTATTTCAAAGGAAAGAAGTGGGTGCGTATAGAGCAAAATGCCGATTACCCATAAAAGTAGTTTTTTCATTTTAGAATCCTTGCGCATAATTTGGGTTAGGTGGTGGGTCATTGGAAGGTGATCTTTTTAATTGCATGACCTTCTGTGTAATAAATATTACCCTTAGAATCAACAGCTATTCCCATTCCCGGATAGCCGGACGTATTTACTATTGTAGTCACTGTTCCTGTAGGAGTGATTTTGCGGATACCATATATATATAAATTGCCACTATTATCTATCGTTATAGATGCGGCAGAAGCAGAAGTTAAAGTAGAGACAGTTAAGCTCGTATCAATTTTTCTGATTTTACCATTACTATAATCTGCAACATAAATATTTCCGGTAGAATCACTAACTAATCCCTCAGGTTGCTTAAAACTAGCAGAAGTTGCAATTCCATCCGCTGAACCAGGAAATCCAGTTCCGATTGTATTCAATAAAGTACCGGTTGAATCATATTTTTTTATAACATTCGACCCTGATAAATAAAAATTACCAGCAGGATCAACGGCAATCCCTCCTCCGCTAATAGCTCCAATACTGGTAACGACCTGAGAAGTATCAATTTTTCTTAGTTTACCTCCATCTGGTATAAAAAGATTTCCATTTGAATCAATGGAAATGTATTGTAAATACCCAAAAGTAGCACTTGTTCCAATTCCATCAGCACTGCCTGAGACACCAGAACCAGCGTATGTAGTCACAATACCACTTGGAGTAATTTTACGAATTTTATGATTTCCATTATCCTCTACATACAAATTCCCAGATGAATCAGTAACTAGCCCATACGGATTAAAAAAGGATGCTGTTGTTCCTGTTCCATCAGAATTGCCCGCATTGTCAACATTTCCAGCAAATATAGTCGGTGTACCTACTGTTCCCGTTCCCGTTCCCGTTCCCATTCCCGTTCCCGTTCCCGTTCCCGTTCCCGTTCC
>DDBL01000035.1 GCA_002333425.1 Leptospiraceae bacterium UBA2033 | reverse complement strand
CGCAAATTCAGAAAATTCTTTTGATTCTATTCGAGAAAAGAAAAATCCAATTTATTAAAATTCACGAGGACATTGTTAATGCACACTTTGACTCTATTCTACAAACCTGTGCGACTTGACAAAGTCGCATTATTAAATGTATCTGCTACATAGAGCCTTGTTCCGTCGGAAATGACTCCTTGTGGTTGATCAAATGATGCCGATAAGAGGGGACCATCTAACCAGTTTTGCTCTCCGGATCCTGCGAAAGTTGTTACTTCTGCTGTAGCTATAACAATTTTTCGAATCACCATATTTCCCGCATCGGCTACATACAGGTTTGTTCCATCGGTTGCCATTCCTTCTGGTTTTTTAAATCTTGCGGCAATTCCTGTTCCATTGATCAATCCTTGTACTCCAGAACCAGCGAGTGTAGTTACCGCACCAGTGCTTATGACAATCTTTCGAATTAGATTGTTTCCTTCATCTCCAACGTATAGGTTGCCGGCATGGTAGGTGATTCCAAAAGGTGCACTAAATCTCGCTGCAGCTCCTATTCCATTGGTAGCCCCACTAGTTCCTGAGCCAGCTATGGTAGTTACTGTGCTTGTTGTTAAATCCATTTTTCTAATTTTATTTCCAGTCCAGTCGGCAATGTATAGATTTTTTCCATCATTGGTAATTCCTGCTGGATCATTGAACCTTGCCGTTGCTGTGCCTATACCATCGGTTGATATGCAAGACGATGCTGCCCCACCAATGGTTGTCACCGTTGCCGTTGCTAAATCAATCTTTCTAATAAGACAATAAATATAATCCGAAACATAAAGACTTGTTCCATCTGTATTAATTCCCCACGGATAATAAAAAGTAGCCGCAGTTCCAACTCCATTTGTAGTTCCAGCAGTCCAGCCATCTGCTTGGGAAGGTCCGTAAGGTGTTGTTACATTTCCTGTAAAAGTAAGGGGAGTTCCCGAAAATTGTCCACCGATAAAACAATTCGCTGGAGTTCCAATTCCTCCATAAAAAATACAGAGATCTTGAACGGTAATACTGATGTTAGCCGTTGTGCTTCCTGATACATTACTTGCGGTTATCGTATGAGTTGTCACTGCCTGTGTTCCTGTTGGTGTGCCGCTTATCGCACAGGTTGTACTACTAATACTAAGTCCAGCAGGCAAAGATGGATTAGCCGAACAATTTGTGACTACTTCCGAAACTGTAGGTGTATTGGTGACAATGGCTAATCCTTGTGTGTAAGTATAAGGGCTTCCAGCGTAAATTAATCCTGAAGGAGGTGATGTATTTACCGTGATGTTAATTACTGCCGTTGTGCTTCCTATTGAATTGGATGCAGTAATAGTATAAGAAGTGGAAGGTGAAATTGCAGTCGGAGTTCCACTGATTACACAATTTGTACTATTTATGGTAAGTCCTGCTGGAAGAGTTGGACTAATGGAGCAGCTTGTTATACTTCCTGTTACAGTAGGAGTAATGGGAACAATAGCTCCAGTGGGTGTATAGACAAAAGGATTTCCCGTGTAAGTTAGTGCAGAGGGAGCAGTGTTGTTTATGGTTATGCTAATTGTGGCAGTTGTGTTTCCAAAAGTGTTTGCTGCGGTAATTGTATAGTTAGTCGCTATTTGGCTGACTGTTGGAGTTCCAGTGATTGTACAGGTTGTATTGTCAATAGTAAGTCCTGTCGGTAAAGACGGATTAGCCGAACAAGTCGTTACAGTTCCAGTGAATGTGGGAGTATTTGTGGCAATGGGAATATTTTGTGTATAGGTGAACGGATTACCAGTGTAAGTCAGTGTAGATGGTGGAGAACTGGGTGAATTCGGAGTAGTTCCCGAATTTGAGCTGCAAGTTAAAATTACGCTAGTTACATCATCAGTTATTTTACCTGACTCACCCGAGATAATACAGGTTTGTGCTAATGGTTGCGATTTAATAGAAACTAAATAAGTCTCCTCTTTACTGAGTTTTGTGTTAAAAACAAAATCTCCATTTTGGATAATGTTCAAATCATCTTTGGAATTATTTTGTAAAGTGAGACCAATGCCTGTTAGCCCACTAACAGTTCCTCCTACTGTGTAAATCGCAGTAGGCGTTTCTCCTGTGAGAACATTGTTCATGAGAAAGTATTCTAGAGCACTTCTTGAAGCACTAGGACCATTGCATTGTATATAAAAAAATAGGAAAAAGCAAATTATTATTTTTTTTGAGAATCTCATTTTATTTTCCATTTTGATTTTTTAAGAACAACAACCTAATTCTAAAATACCAGATAAGGAAATTATTTCTACTCTCTTTTTCGTATTTTATGCAGGTCTATTAATTTATTACAACAACTGAAACGATGCTAAATTTCATTAACGTGAATTCGATGTAAGTCCAAAGTCAGCATTGCTTGACACGAGTTTAACGAACTCCAGAAAAAATTAGGAGTTCATTAGGAGAATTTTTTCACCACCCGCCATGGCTATGAACACAGATAGCTTTAATTTCTCGTTTTTTTATCGGTGTCCCTCGGTGTAATCGGTGGTAATCTTTTAAATTCCACCGTTTGGGGTTATGATAAATCGAATTGGATTTCCTTTACGATGATACAAATCTTCCAAACAGTCATTTACATCTTCTAAAGGATGGTGAGATGTAATCGAAGTGGATAAATCCAATTTGCCGCTCATGTAAAGTTCTATTAGCTCAGGAATTGCACGAGAGTCGCATCCGAGAGATCCTGCGATTGAAATTTGTCTGTCTATTAGCATAAATGGGAAATTTACTTGGAGAGGATTTTTTCCAATTCCAGCAATTACCATTCGCCCACCCGGGTTCATTGCTCGTATACAGTCTTCTACATTGGAATAATGACCGGAAAAATCTAACATCAAATCCACACCGTCTGTCAATTCTCTTAGAGTTTTTCCAGAATGTTTAACAGATTTAATATCCACTAACTCGTCTGCCTTGTAACGACCTGCATTTTCTAATGCACCTTTGTCTACATCAAGTGCAATGACTTTACTTGCTCCGAGTGCACGTGCGAGGATAACAGCATGTATCCCAAGACCACCACATCCATAGACTGCAACTACATCTCCTTCTTGGATTTTTCCTACAAATTTTAGCGCATGATAGGGAGTAGACACTGCGTCTGCTAGGATTGCACCTTGGTCGAAAGGAATTTCGCTCGGAAGAATATTTAAGTGTCTTTCATGGATGACTACTTGCTCTGCAAATGCTCCATTCATTCTATAACCTAAAACTTCTATTTCAGCGCATAAGTTGTGTCTGCCGCCAAGACAGTATTTGCACTTCCCACAACCAAGCCCAGAAGAAACAACCACTCTGTCTCCTTTTTTGAACTTAGTGACATTTTCTCCTACTTCTTTTACTACACCTGATGCTTCGTGTCCTAGTATGCAAGGATAGTATTTTAAGCGGACTTGTTTGTGAATGGTCATATGAATATCAGAACCACATACACCACAACATTTTACGTCGAGTTTTACATCGTTTAACCCCATTTCGGGAACGCTAACATCTTCGATTTTTAAATGAGATTCATTTTTGTAAAGAACGCCTGCTTTCATTGGTTACTCCTTGTTATTCTCAATTCAATTACAGTTTTTTGGTAAGTTCGGAAGCAAGACTACTGACTGCTTCAGCACTTTGTGATAACGCATTGGCGGACGCAAAATTTTCTTTATTCGCACTTTGGGTTGTTAAAATAGAATTATCAATTTCATTTATGAAAATATTTTGTTTCTTCAGTTCATTCATAACACGTAAGAATTGTTCTTCTAGTTTCAAAATAATTTTAGCAAAGGAATCATTGGTTTTCTTTTGCTCCGAAAGACTACCAGAAACAGAATCTATATCCGATCGAATCGAATCCATTGTTTTGTACATATGGTTTATTGACTTGAGTATATCACCTAAAATTCCTACTCCATTTTCAATTTCATTCTTATTTTCTAAAATTATTTTTCCAATATCATTTGTGCTCTTAGCTGTTTGATCCGCCAATTTTGATACTTCATCTGCAACAACAGCAAATCCTAGACCTGCATCTCCCGCCCGCGCTGCTTCAATAGCTGCATTCAAGGCTAGTAAATTAATTTTACTAGAAATGGAATTAATGATAGAAATAATTTGAACCATCTGCTTAGATCTTTGATTTACTGAATTCATATTGTTCTTCATAGTACCCAAGATTTGCGAAGTGATAGTAGAATCTTTTTGCAAGCTAGAATTTTTAGTAAATATTTTATGTATTTCTTTGGATAAATTATTGAATGTTTCAGACAATTCTTTTATTTGATTTTGAAGATCACTAACACTTTCACTTTGATTTTCCATTGCCTGATTAATGGAACTATTTATCGACGTGGCTTCTTTTGTTTTCTTCATCATATCGTCAAATGCTCTGCTCTGACTTTGTGAACTTTCTGTGAAAGAAAAAGAACTGGAAGTGAGTTCTTCCGTTAGCCGTAAAAGCTTTTTACTTAACCCTTGGTTTTGTTGCTCATACAATAATAGTGAGTTTGCAAGATTATTAATATGCTGACCAGTAATTCCCATTTCTGATTTAGTGAGCATTGGAATTTTATTTCCAGATAAATTTCCTACTTGTAATCCTTCTAAACTTGCAATCATATTTTTACTTTCAAGTCTCATACCTCTTGTCGCTTCAAATACCAATAAAAAAATAGTCGCAAAAGATAGAATAGAAATAAAACTAATATGCAAACTAATATTATTGATTTGAATTCGATTTTCATTACTTAAAAAAAGAAGATACCCCAAAATTACTAAAGGTACTAAAAGAGCAGAACCTACAGTTAAAAACATTCTTTGAAATAAATTAAAAAGATTTATTTTTTGATTCACTAAACTAACGTTCCTTAATTTTTCTCTTTGCAAATAAGGAATAAATTGATTTTCAAAAAAGTAATAACGAATCAGCGCAGTAATGGGAGAAGCAAATAACATGATAAGAAAAAGTGGTATTAAATTCCAAATCGTGAGATTGATAAAAAAAGATAGACTTAACCAGGCAACAAATAAAGTCAAAACCCATCGAATCATTCCAAGCTTCGCTTCAATTTTTGGATAATTTAATATAGCGATCTTTGTTTCTACAGGATTCAACAAAGGATTTTCAATTTTTTCTAAAAGTTCTGAGAGGAGATAAATTTGTATTGGCTTTAATATAGGAAATTCTACAACAATTGAAATCAATGCACTGTATATTACAAAAATAAGTTCCTCTTCTTTGAATCCTCCCGATACAGCTCCAAAGTAAGCTGTTAGGGGAGCAATAAAAGCAATAATATAAAATTCAAAATGCAATATTACTCTAATTATAAATTTATTTCTTTCGGACATNNTCAGAATTTTCATTTGCAATTTTTTTCTTGCGGATATAGTCTGTTAGCTTCTCGTTTAAAGAGCGGCATTGTTCCATTTTCGCTAGATAGTTTTGGTCTTTTAAATCTGTGTTGATAAATGCGATAGAGTTTTCTCGAAGAAAGTCTGAAACTCTTTTGATTTCTTTATCTAAAAAAATTTCTCCGTATTTAAGCTCACGTCCAATTACACCGAGCATATTCCAACTCACTAGTGTTTTATAAGAAAGTCCGTCGTTATCTTTTATAGCCGGTAGGATTTCTTTGATAATCAAATCCTGAATAGCCTCAAGTAGTGTGTTTGCATCTGGTCTATCTTGCATCTTCAATTAACCTCATCGCTTCAAATTCCATTTCACAAGTTCTTCTTCCAATCGCGGCAAGTTCGATTCCTTTATCCGCTCCGCTCAAATGTCTTTCTGCTTGTTGCGCTGAACCAACCGCCCAGCGGATATTTCCCATTATCTCCCAGTAGGTAACTTTTTTTGAATCCACTGGAATGCCTGAATATTTTTCATAGAGAGAGTAAAATTCTTTTCGGTCAGCAAACCCACCCGCTTCTTTGTTTAACTTTCCAAATCTCCAGTCCCTCATACAAAGCCAAGCAATGTCTTCGTGCCTATCGCCCCAATGAGCAAATTCCCAATCTACGATACCTTGTAAGCCTTCTGGGGATACTAAGAAGTTGCCGGTTCTAAAGTCACCATGCACTAAAACTTCTTCATCAGTCACAACTGCATTTTTTTCGAGCCAATTGAAGATTAGCTCCATCGCAGGGTGTGGCTCTTTTAATCCAGAAACCAGATCTCGTAAGTCTTGAACTGATTCTAGTGCGATGGCGCTTGGAGAGTTACCTTTATGACGGGTGAGATTTTTTTTGAGTTCTTCGTCTTGGCAGGTAATCGGTGTTAGCTTATGAATCTTTGCTAGGTTCTCTGCGAGTTCTTCTGTGAGAGATTTTCGGATTTTATTTAGGCTTGGATCTTTTACGATATAACGCCCTGTGGCTTTTCCTGAAATTCTCTCCATAAAATAAAATGGATTTCCAATCAAACCGCGATCTGTTTCTAACCAATAGGGCTTTGGGGTTTTTACACCTGCGCTAGAAGTCAACTCGCAGACTTTGAATTCATCAATTCGGGAAAGGCTTGCAAGTAAAGATGCACCTTTGTCTGTTCGAAAGACTAATCTATGTTCGCCGCTAAATTCTCCTGAATCTACTTTTAAATCCAGTAAGTAATTATCTTGGCAAGCTCCACCAGTGAGTGGAATCATATGGGTTACACTTGATTTTCCAGAAAGCCTATTGGTAAGGTAGGTTTCTAATTTGTTTTTTAATTCTTCTTGGGTTAGGTTCATGGTTGTTCTTATTCCAATTTCAACTTTTTTACTTTGATAAACTCAATTGAATTTGTCTAGATTTTTTCGTATTGTGTTTAATTTTAAATATATACTATCTGGTATGGAAAGATTTGAAAAAGGATTTGCCACAGAGACACTGAGTCACAGAGATTGGATACAATGTTCAATGCTGTCAAGTTAATGATTTTTTAACCACCGATTACACCGATGGACATCGATAGAAGAACGATAAAAAATGATATGGATTCATACCAAATGCTTATATTCAAGAACTATCGTATCNNCATTCCACCCTTCGCTCCAAGTATTCGCGACCTACGCCTTCGCATGGTAATCTTTTTAAAGTATTTCCAGAACAAAGTTGGATTTTCCCAGTGAGGTGAATGACCGGTATCCGGTATGGTAATTAGGTTTGCGGATTTATAATTATCACAGAAATTTTTTATTTGGGAGTAGGGAACAGTTGGGTCTTTGTCGCCGTGGATGAAATGAAGTGGAAGATTTTCTTTTAATTGTAAGTTTGACAGACGAATGGAATCTAAAATTTCAATTACAATACGAAGAGATTTTGGATTCATTTTTTTATATTCTTCAAAGAAGGATGGGAAAAATTCTTTTACATAGTCCCGATTTAAAAACTCTTCTCTTTTGATTGGATTTACTGAGAGTGCTACGTCATAAAAAATAGATTTAGAATTTTGAAACAATCTGAAAATAAAATCTGGTAAGGCAAAAAAATTCCACTCTCCAAATAGTTTGATTAGATTTACCAATCCACCAATTGGACCTTCTATATAAGAACCAACTAGGACAATCTTATCTACTTTATCTGGAAACTGATTTGTATACATCATCGCAATGAATCCACCCGTAGAATGTCCTACAAGGATTAACTTATCATTATCCGCTAAATGATTGATTACATCAAAATGAGAGTTTAGAAATTCATCTAGGGTTAATTGTGGTTTACCGCTAGGAAATTCGGATGGGTGATGCCCACCTAAATTTAGAAAAATTTTTTCATATGCTAAATCGCTTGGACAAATTTCTTTCCATACAGAATGGGACTCCGCCCAGCCAGGTAAAAAAAGAATCTTTTTACCACTGCCTTCCCTTATCCAACTTGATTTGAACCCGTTTTTATTAAAAAATTCCATAACTACCTTGAATACATAAATAAACCAAAGATAAATTGCACAAGAAAAATGCGTTGACTATCGCAATTATCAAAAGATTATTTCCAAATATCTTCTATGAAAAAAGTAAACCATAAACCTAGATTATTTAGAATATTTAATGTACTTTGGTATTACAAAAAATTTCATTATTCGATGCTCGGTTATGCATTATTAGCCACTCTTTTTACTATCTATTTTGTTGGTGCAATTCATTATGATTTTGTGGAAAGTGATTTAAAATTAGAAGAGGTATTTTACTCTAATTCTCTCAAAGAAGAAGTTCATCGCAAAGTTGATTTTGCTATTAAAACGCAGAATTTTCAAAACTTGGAAAAAGATTTTTTGCCATTAAAAAACAAATTAATGCTTACAATTCAGGATTATTATAATTTCAAAATGTACTATGATAGCCATGAAAAATACAGATTTATCGTTGCCAAAGAAAGATTAGAATTTCTTACAATTATCGAGTCACAAAAAAAATATGAAGTATCAATCTACTCTCTTACCAAAAAAAAATGGAACTCTGTTTACAAACACTGGCTAAAGTACTTTAACCGCTCTTTTCGAGCTACTAGTAAAGTTAGATATTTGACAGTCTGGCTGTTTGTTTTATATCCAGTATTTTTATTTGCTAACTTACTCTATTCTGGAAGATCTAGAATTTTAGCTAAAACCTAATACTTTTTAGAAAGAATCTATTTAAAATTCTTTAGCAGATAAACAGAATTACCCTTTTCATTAAATTCTATCTTGTCAAAAAAACCTTTTGCCATAAGTATTCCTCTACCATGACCTAATCTGACTAGATCAATATCGTTTTTTGACTTAGACATCATTTTCTGGTGATCAAATCCATCACCCGCATCTGTGATTCTAAACTCTACTTTGTCTGGCAGAAGAGAATATTCAACTATGATTTTTTTGGTTCTATTTTTGGGATCTTTTTGTCTGTTGATTAACATTTCAAAGTATTCATCGTTTAACAGTGATTCGCTTTTTTCTTCAAATGTGATTCCAAGATTTCCATGTTCGACTGAGTTAACAAGTAATTCTTTTAAGCAGAGTTTCAAATCAACTACAACTTCATTGTCTATGTATTTTAAACATGCGTTAGACACTCTTTTGCAAATGATATCAACTTGTGTGAGATAGTTTCCTGTTTTGTAAGTTTGTTTTTCGGATTCACATAATCTAAGTAAAATGTCATCTTCAATATTAAACGCTGAACCAAAAATAACAAAACTATCGTCGGTGGGGAGGTATTTTAATTTCAAATGCATTTCGATAGGCTCACCATAATCAGTTACCATTTCACAGTTAAAAGAAACATGACTTTGTGTTTCAATTAATTTGTAAAAATTTTCTTGGAAAACTTTTTCATTTAAACTAATCTGATTGGCTATATTTGCTTTGTAAATTAAATCGAAGAATTTTTTGCCTGGAAGTTTTTTTACATTGTACTTTAGAATATTGGAAACAGCTTTATTGATAGATTGGATATTTCCCTCTGAGTCTAACGAAAAAATAATATCTAATGAATTTTCAACTAGGTCTTTGTATTTTTTTTTGGACTTTTCTAGTTCTTGGTTCATCCTCTGCAATTGTTTTATGAGTAAAACATTTTTGTTAATTTGTAGATAATAGACCACAGCAACAGCAAGAGTATCCAGAAGTTCTCTACTTTCTCCTTCTTTTGCAACGTAACCAAAAGGACGATAGTCTTTCATAATTTCATGTGGATTCAAATCTTGAAAGTCAGAGTGAAAAATAATTGGCAGATAAAGAAATTTTTTCTTAATTTCTACAAAGGTATCAAATCCATTTTTGCCGCTTTGTTTTATGTCTAAAATTACACAGAATACATTGGAATCTATTTGAGAAATTCCGTCTTTTCCATTTTCACAAAGAATTAGATTGTATTTTTTTCCTAGAGAGATTTGTAATGTTTCCCTTGTTTTTGGATCTTCATCAATCACCAGTATAGTTGGTTTTATTCCATCGGCAGATATGGTATCTAGTTCGGATAGGTACAATTCTATACTTTCTCCACTTAGCGGTGGGAGAACTTCACTCACATTTTCCAAAGACTTTTTAAAACTTTCAAATTCACCATTCATTATAAAATCCTATTTCACCATACATTCAAAACTATCTTTGTTTTTTACAATTAGATTTTTTATTTTATTTCATTTTCTAATACAGTTGGGTCACTTTGGATTTTATTTAGTTGTGGTGTAAGTGTTTCATTTCCTCACCCAGGTATTTTTCTATTAAAAAGTGAGATAGATAAATAGCGGGAGTTAGAATGATTGCGATAATTAGTTTATAAACAAAATTTGTGGTTGCGATTCCAACTAAAGTAGGTGTGTTAATAAGAGAGTAAAATGGAAATCCAAATAGAGTAGTTGGTTCGTATTTTCCAAAAGCAATGAATATTACTACATAGGAATCAATCAATTGCGAAATTACAGTAGAGCCAGTTGCCCTTAGCCAAACATGTTTTCCATTTGTCTTAGTGCGGATAAAGTGAAATATCTGTATGTCAATGAGTTGCCCAATTAGATAAGCTNNATGACAATTAAAAAGTAAGCCAGTAGTATCATACTCATTCCAAGAAATGTTGTGAACCGAACTCCTTTTTTGCCATAAAATTCATTTAGAATATCAGTTACAATAAATGTAATCGGAAAAGGAATCACTCCCATAGTCATAACAAATCCAAAACTAGTAATGAGTTTACTACCTGTTAGCTCTGCCATTAAAAGAAAAGTGAGAAATATAGAAGTTAGGACGATGTATAATTTCGTTATTTTATTAAAGTGCACAATAAACAATATCGGATTACTAAAACATTTCGGCAAGTTGAAAAAATAAAATTGCCACAGAGTCACTGAGACGCAGAGAGGAAGTTTTAAAAATTACCACCGATACACACCGATATTATTTTGATTCAATCTATTCTTTATTGTTTCATAACGTTCGTTGTTTACGCTCATATAATTCCACTTCATAAATAAAAAAAGACTATCGTATCTTTTATCGGTGTTCATCGGTGTTCATTCCTGCCCGTTTGCTTAGTCGCAAACCCAACGCCTTCGCATGGTAATCTTTTATTCTTGGATTTCGAAGTTGGTGACAGTTTGGGTTTCTAAATCGATGACTCGAATTAAGTGGTTATTGGTATCAGCAACATAGATCTTATTTTTAAATGCAGCAACTCCGCATGGTTCAAAAAAACTGGCTTCGTTTAATTTGCCGTTCGTTTTTCCTAATGTTCCTGTGCCGGCTAGAGTGGTGGATGTTTTTTCGTAATGATCAATTAGTTTGATTTTGTTATTCAATGAATCGGCTACGTATAATTTGCCGTTGTTGTAGGTGATTCCCATCGGATATTGTAATCTTGCTTGGGGATAAGAATGATCAAAATCTCCAAATTCAAAAAGTCCTTTTCCAATAATCGTTTTTACTAACTTAGATGATTTAAAATCAATACTACGAATCGCACTTGCTTCACTATCTGTTATGTAAAATTTAATTTCATCTTTTGTAATTCCTGTTGGTTGTGCGAATGAGGTTTCTTCTAATTTGCCGTCAAAAAGATTTTCACTTCCTGAACCTGCATAAACATCCGCTTCTAAGTTGAGTAAATCTAGTGTCCAAACTTGGTGTGATCCGCGCATTGTAATATAAAGTTTATTTTTGTGTTCGATTAAATCCCATGGAGAATTGAAGGATACATTTTTGCCAATTCCTGAAACATTGAAGGTAGTTGCTTGTTTGCCTGTGCCGGCTATCGTTGAAACTTTTTTTGTTTTCAGATTTGTTTCTCGGATAGAATGATTGTTTGAGTCTGCGATGTATAGTTTATCGTCTTTTAAAACAAGTCCTTGCGGATTATAAAATGTAGCCACAGCAAAATTTCCATCTTCAAATCCAGCTTTACCATTCCCTATAACGTCTATTATTCTGTTTGTTTTTGTATCTACTCTTAGGATTCTGTTATGACCTGAGTCTGCGATAAACAATTCAGTAGCATCCTCATTTAGGAGTAATTTAGTTGGAAAAAAAAGATTTGTGTTAGCAAGTTTGGAATTGTCCTGTGAATATACAGATTTTGGATTGATTAAACCTAAACCATTAAACTCTTCAAACATCCCAGAAAGAATTTTGTCAAAACCTTCTAAAATACCTTCCCCTGCTTGAATACCAACAACTTTTCCAAGAGGGTCGATTAAAACAAAACTAGGCCAGGAGTTAATACCATATAACCGCCATAGAGTAAAGTTTATATCATTGATAACTGGGTATTCTATTCCAAGTCGCAAAACTACTTGTCTTAGATTTTCTAAATTTTTCTCTGCTGTAAATTTGGGAGAATGAATTCCTATTATAACAAGTTCTTTTTTCCACTTTTTTTCTAGTTTTTTTAGGTCTTCAATCGAGTGAATGGAATTAATGCTAGAATACTTCCAGAAGTGGAGTATAACGATTTTCCCCTTTAACTGATTTTTAGAAAGTGGACTATTTACATTTATCCACTCAACATTCTTAGGAAAATCATAAGAATTTTCAGTGCCACCAAATTTTAATTCTGGAGTTAAATTCCTATTTGCCCCAAAAAAACTACAAGACAAAAATACAATCAAAACATAACTACAAAATACGGTTTGCCACAGAGGCACAAAGACACAGAGATGTTGGGTTGTGTTAGCTTTATTCATATGCGTCTTGATGAAGAGAGTCTATTTCAGTAATTTAGTATNNTAGTATTAGTTATTATTGTAATACAATGTAAAAATTGAATCCAAATATTTCATTGGCTCTCTTTTATTCGAAGAATATTAATAAAAATAGCGCAATCCCCCATTATTCTCTGTGTCTTTGTGCCTCTGCGGCAATCATTTATCCTGAGTAGTGAAGAAGCGATCTATACAAATTCACCAATTACATTCATCGTATTTGTAATGGAGTTTAGAACATTAGAAATTTTGTTTACATCCTTAATTGCGGATTGAATTTCTTTATTTGTTTTTTCTAGGCTACTGATGGCAGAGGCATATTTTTCATTGTCATTTTCTATTTCTAGTGCGATGATTTTTTTAACTTGTTTTATAAAATCTTTTTGTTTGGCGCGTAACGCTATTTTTTCATTGCCTTCTGCTTTATCAACTAACATCTTTAATGCGTCCAACATATCTAAGTAGTTTATCTCTTTATTTCCCATGCTTAAATTCCTATTTTAAAATCGCCCTGTAGTCTTGCACTGCTTTTACAGTATTTACAAATTGAATGATGTCTTTTTCTGTATAAACTTCTGATCTAAATGTTTCATACAATTCTGCATTCGCTGTTTTTAATATCAAAATTGATTTTGCGATTTCTGGTAAAATCGTTTCTTTTTTTTGAATATTTTTTTCTGCTAGATGAAAAGTTAGAAGTGCCTTCTTTTTAATTTTTTCTGATTTTCCTTCATTTGGATCTAGTTTTTCTTCTGAGCTTGTGAGTAATTCTTCGCCAGTGAAAATAAACGATGTGGCAAGTCGATTGCCTTTTGGATCAAAGTCTTTTGCAAGTAAGTCGCAGAGAAGTTCGATTTGGTCTTTTGATTCTAGGATGATTGTTTTGATTGAGTCTTTCTTTTTGTATTCAGTCCAAATTCCACCGAATAGTTTGATTGCTTCTCCAATGGAGTTTAATTTTTTTTCGTCGAATTTTTTGTATTCACCAGAAAGATTTTCTACACTGAAAAGAAAACTATTTGTAGCCTGTTCTAATTCTTTTTTGGATGAGTCGGATGCAAGGGATAATAGTAAGTTTGCGTAAGATCGAATGGTCGTGATCGCTTTTAGTCTAAGAGCAATCACAGGAATATCAAATGAGCCATCCAAATCTTTGTGTTCTGCTTTTTCTTTGGAGTTGTTTTCTTCTTTTGGTTTTTCCATTGATTCTAGTTGAATACGATTTATGTTCATCAAAATCGTAGCATCGCGCATAGTTATGAGTTCGTTTGAACTAAGATTTGACATGATAACTGCTGTTTCACCAAAATTTTGCAAAGCCCTTTGTTGGGTTTGTGTAATTGAACAATTTAGTAAAGCAAACAAGACTGTGATAAATAGATAAGTTTTCACACGATTCTTTGAAAATAAATTATTTTCCATTTAATTACTCCTAAAGTTTATACTATTTCTCATGGAATTTAATACCAACTAAAATATAGTCCGATTTGAAAAAATTGCTTTTAAGATTTTTCCTTGTATTGAACGCTGTGTTATCATCATTTAATTTATTCACACAAAAGGAAATCGAATTTATGAATAAACTAATTTCTATTTTATTACTTACAGGTTTTATTTTATTACCAAACTGCCGTAAACCTGCTGACAGAATTGAAACAAAACAAGAAAAAAAGGACAATACTCTTTCTGCTCTAGTAGTATTTAGTGTTGGAGATTCTAGAATTGTACATGCTGATTTAACCGAAGAAAAAGCAGCCCTCGGATCGTCTTTTAAGACTGGGGACAAAATCATCACAGGACCAAAATCCAAAGTGGACGTGCAATTAGGCGAAGGAACTACGATTCGACTTGGTGCAAATTCTAAACTCGACTTTACACAGCTTTTACAAAATCCAACTGGAAATTCTGATATTAAACTTTTACTGACTAATGGAAAAGTTTTTGCCTCTGTTCGTAAAGAAAACAAAAATGATACTTTTACCATTTCTACACCGACAATAGTTGCTGGTGTGCGGGGAACAGCGTTTATCCTCGAAATCAAAAAAGATCAGTTTGCAAGTATAAAAGTTGTAGAAGGATCTGTTGCTGTATCTCCGAGAGTTCCTTCTTTTGAAAAAATTCCTTTAGAGGAAATAGAAAAAAATGCAGGACTAAAAAAACTCAACCAAACTTTATTGTCTTCGGAAGTAGTTTTAGATAAAGACCAACAAATAGAACTCCCAGCGAGCGATAAGATTTTATTGTCTGAAAAATTAGATACTAGAAGTATAAAAGAAATTTTAGCAAAACTAATAGAAACAACCTCTGAAAAACAAAAGTTAGCTGAATTCACAAAAAATGAACAACAAGAAATCAAAACAATTGTCTCTGTAGATCCCAAAATCGCAAACGAGATGATNNCCAAAACGCCTAGAGTCAAATAGAGACATTTTAAAATACTATGAGAGAATTGAGAAAATTATTTTAGTGAACGGTAGAACAGAAGTAGGCGCTATTATCAACCAAGAAGATTCCATCATGGTCGTTCATACGGAAAATGGTATTATCCGCATCAATACAAATGATGTTGTGGAAGTAGTTTACGATTTTCAAATGAAACAAAAATTTTAGACACTACATCGCATAAATGGTTTGCCACAGAGGCGCGGAGACACAGAGAGAAAAAATCAAACATTCCCAAAACCTCTGTGTCTCTGTNNAGTTCTGTGGTGTCTAACTGCAGAACTTTATTTTTGTGATAGATTAACATTTTATTTTTTCCAAACTTTTCTGCATCCGCCCATTCAATGTTGTCGCTGATTATTTTTTTGGTGAGGTCATAGATAATTTGTTTGATGTCGTAATTGCATATTTCTTCGATTTTAGGAAGCTCTGTGGCAAGAGAGTCATAGATTACTTGCCTAATACTCTCTTCATCGAAATATACATTTACCTTTAACATGGATTATGCGCGATTTAAAAAATCAGCTTGTTCATCTGCATGGTAGGAACTACGAACTAATGCACCTGATTCCACATGTTTGTATCCGAGTGAATAAGCAAATTGTTTTAGTTCGACAAAAACTTCTGGTCGAACAAATTCTTTCACCGGATAATGGGTTGGAGTAGGTTGCATGTACTGACCGATTGTAAGCATACTGACTCCGTGATTTCGTAAGTCTTGGATACATTCTTTTACTTCATCCAAAGTTTCGCCGAGTCCAAGTATGATTCCACTTTTAGTTACAAATCCATGTTCGGAAATATCTTTCAAAACACGCAGAGAAGTTTCGTAATTTTTTGCAGGTGCTACTTCTCGAAATAGACTTTTTACAGTTTCGATATTGTGATTGATAATGTCTGGTTTTGCGGAGTAAATTAAATCTAGAGAATCCCGTTTTGCTTTTAGATCAGGAATTAGTAATTCGATTCTGCATTCGGGACTTCTTTTTTTGATTTCTAAAACTGTCTCGTGGAAATGCAATGCTCCACCGTCAGGGAGATCATCTCTGTTTACCGCAGTAATGACTACATAGCGAAGTCCTAGAATTTCTACTGATTCGGCAACTCTAACAGGTTCATTTTTGTCTAAAGCAAATGGTTTTCCTGAAGCAACATCGCAATATGCACATCGTCTTGTGCAAATATCACCCGCTAACATATACGTCGCTGTTTTTCTAGACCAACAATTATTGAGATTGGGACAAGAGGCACTTTCGCAAACTGTATTCAGACGTGTTTGTGTTAGGTTTTTCCTTACGTCCATAACAGGGTCGTCCTCTGTAGGAAATCGGAGTTTTACTCTCAGCCATTCTGGTTTTTCTGGGACTGGATTTAGATTTTTTGTTCTGGGTTTTTTCTTTAAAGGATTCATAGATAATCTTTATACCATGCTTATCTCTTCATTTTTGAAATCAAATAGAATAAATCTCTTTGCACTAGAGTCTCGTTTGAGAAACTGGAATTTGAGTTTAATCCTATGACAGACAATCCAAAAAAAAACAATTCCAAAAAGCCTGATAAGAAATCCTCCTCTTCCAGTGATAAAAGTAAATACAAGCCAGTCAATAAAAAATTTACAAACGACAGAAATAGCGTTAGCGGCAGTAGCGGCGGTAGCGGTGAACGCGGCAGCGGTCGTGGTGGCAGCGATAAAAGAGAAGGTGGCAATTTCCGTAAACCAGCAGGTAAACCTAATTTCTTAGGAAGAGACAAAGACAGGGATAACTCAGATTCACCAAGAAGAAGTTATAAACCAGAATTTAAAAAAGACGGCGAAAGAAAACCATTCAACC
>DDBL01000136.1 GCA_002333425.1 Leptospiraceae bacterium UBA2033 | reverse complement strand
TTCGAAAATTCTATCAGTATTTTTCTGCATGGGAGGAGTTTTTAACAGATTACCACCGATGAACACCGAGAGCACCGATGGATTATGGCTTATGATATTCATTCCCGTTTCATAGTGTTTGTCGCTTAATTGCATTTTTCCTAATTCAATACCTAAAATAAAAACCATCGAATCTTTTATCGTTCTGTTATCGGTGGTAATCTTTAGGAGTCCCTTAATTCGACAGGATTAATCTAAGCTAAAATGTCTAGGATTGCGCCGCGTTCTTGGGGAGCTTTATCTTTGTCGGAGTTTTGTTTGTTTGCGTTTTTGAATTCTTTAAAGGCAGATGAGTTAAAATAGTTCTCGTTCGAGTAAATTTTGTTTACTTGTTCGATAGGAGCGTAAGTATAGATAGGGCGAATGTAAGCAAACGGCTCCGAAACGAGAGAGATTCTTTGTGCACCTTCACCAAAATTCATAAAATTACCTCTTTATAAGTATCGGGTTTAGTGTACCAGAAATATGGCAGAAAAACAAGCAAAAAAAAAGGAAATCACAGAATTTAAGAATTTCCCCGAATTTTTGGCGGCTTACCAGACCAAAAAACAACTTCCCCAAGTATTTATCTATGCTTCCACAGATTCCTTTGAATTTGATTTGGTGACCGATGTTTATCGCACGGATCTTACTTCTAATGGAGAGCCGCTCGAGATTGTGGTTTATGTGGCTGAGTCAGGAGATTTTGAGAAGTTGTTCTCGGAGATGTTCAATTTCAGCATGTTTTCTAGTCAGAAATTGCTCATCATACGTTCGGGCGCTGATTTTTTTAAAGCCATCCTTACTGCTGGTAAAAAGGAAATGTATGATAGTTTTAGGCGAAATATTCCAAGCCTAGCCGAGAAAGTCTATGTTCTTCTCCACTATGATGCGAAAGATGTTCCAGCAAAATTATCCAACCTTTTCGAGAATAAATACGCGCTTCTAAAAAGTAGGAACTTCTACGCAGATGAAAGACGACCTGCCCTAGAAGGAATTTTAAAGACCGAAAAAGTCCACCTAGAAGATGCTGCTAGGGACGAGTTTATCCACCGGATTCCGCCAAACACAGGTGCTTATATCAAGGCGATTCGAAAACTCAAGCTCATGTTAAATAAGAAGGAATTTGCCCTTCCTGATATTGAAGAGGTTTTGTTTAACCGAGCAGAATTTAACCCGTTTCAGTTAGTGGATTTGTTATTTGCTAACAATAAGCATGAGTTCTTTCGAGAATTCTCCAAGTTCAAACCCGGACCTGAGAGCACATTCGTCTATCTTTCCCTCTTAACAGCACTTCTGAACCGAGCAGACGAGGTTCGTAAGGCAAAAATCCTTCTGAAACGATTTAGAGACGACAATGATGCTGAGTTTTTCAAGTATTTGGGAATGTCTTCCTATTCAGATGGGCGAAAAAAGTTCACAAAAGGGCGTTTGCGACGGGAAACGAAGTTATTTACCACTCAGGCTTTGGATTTTTTATACGAGTTGATTCTGGATTTGAACATCAAAGCAAAATCTAGCTCAATTAAGGATGAAGGGAATTTTTATATCACAAGAGAATTTGATAAATTGTTCTTAGTATTGTCATCGAGTTGACAATTTTCTCTAGTCAATTTATTATGTCACTTCCACTTTGGAAAAATTCTTTTTGTTTCAAAAAAAGTAAGGCATTTTACCGAAATTAGAATTATGGAGAGAGAATTGATACAAGAATTAGAGCCTTTGTCTAAAATTAGCTTCACCAGTTTTTCAAAAATTGATTTTTCCACTTCTGAATTTTCCGCACTGCACAAAACTCTCGTAAACTGTGCAGATAGTTTTACCGAATACCTAAAAAAAACGAAAGAACCAATCCGATTTACGGATAATGTAGTCCCACTTAAAAAAGAATTTCTAAAATTTACATCCCTACCCGACAATTTCCAAAGTTTATTTGGTGATCTCTAAGTTTTACCATAAAACTTTTATTTGACCTTATGGGTCTAAAGCGCAACGGTGTTCTCGTTACCGAAATCTAAAATTTTTTTGTAATAGATTACTTTTGTGATCTTTACCAAAGGAAATCAATGATAGAAAAACTAATAGAATTCTCTATTCGAAAAAAATACCTCGTTTTACTTTTAACCCTCCTTGTTTCAATTATCGGACTTTATAGTGCAAGCAAACTTTCTGTAGATGCTGTTCCCGATGTGACTAACGTACAAGTATCCGCTGTTACAGTTTCTGCTGGTTTGTCGCCAATGGAGATAGAGCAGTTCATTACAAATCCAATTGAGTTACAGTTGATGGGAATTCCTGGAGCAACAGAAATTCGTTCTATCTCTAGAACAGGAATTAGCAGTGTGACTGTGATCTTTGAGGACAGTGTAAATATTTGGTTTGCAAGACAATTGGTAACTGAAAGACTCAAAGTAGCAGAAAAAGAAATTCCACCTGAATACGGAAAACCTGAATTATCCCCTGTTGCTACTGCACTCGGGGATATTTATGAGTTTGCGCTAACATCTGATCGACATAGCCCAATGGAGCTTAGAACCTACATTGACTGGGAACTTTCTAAGCGCATTAAGTCTGTCTCAGGAGTAATTGAAGTGAATTCCATCGGGGGAGAAGCAAAAGAATTTCAAGTAATCATTGACCCGCGTAATCTGGTTACGCATAATTTAACTTTGTCAGAAATTTACGATGATATAAAATCCGCCAATACGAATACGGGTGGTGGTTACATCATCAAAGGAAAAGAACAAGTTGTAATTCGCGGTGAGGGACAGTTTGAAGGGATTGATGAGATCAAACGAGTTGCAGTGCGAACTGCGGCAGATGGAACTCCGCTTTTACTTGGTCAAATTGCAGATGTAAAAATCGGTCCGGCTCTACGTTTTGGAATTGCCAGCAAACAACAAAAAGAAGTAGTGGGGGCAACTGTGATTATGCTCCTTGGACAAAATTCCAGAAACGTTGTGCGAGATGTAAAAGTTAAAATTGCAGAAATTGAATCCACACTTCCAGAAGGAATGAAAATTGAGCCTTTTTATGATAGATCTGAATTTATTAACCGTGCACTTTCTACTATTTTTATCAACTTAACAGAGGGCGCCATACTCGTATTAGTCACACTCATTATTACTCTTGGAACTGTGAAAGGTGGAGCGTTAGTTGCTATGGCTATTCCTATTTCCATGTTATGTGCTGTGATCTTCATGAAACAACTTGACGTAGTTGGAAATCTCATGAGTCTTGGCGCACTTGACTTTGGACTTTTGGTCGATGGTTCGATTGTGATGTTAGAATCCGTTATGGCTGGTTTTGTGACCAAGAAGTATTTATTCCAAAAACCAATGAACCGATTTGAAATAGCTGAAATTACCGAAAGTATCATTTTAGAAAATTGTAACCGTGTGGGAAGAGCGGCGGCATTTTCGGTTGCGATTATCATGTTAGTCTATTTACCTCTTATGGTATTAGAAGGTGTGGAAGGCAGAATGTTTAGACCGATGGCGATTACAGTTGCGTTGGCACTAGGGGCTGCATTATTATTTTCACTTACAGTTTTTCCTGCTAGTCTTGCTATTGTATTTCAAAGACCCATTTTTCACAAAAGCCATTATTGGGATTATCTCGAAAACAAATACCAACTTTTATTAGATTGGGGATTTGGAAAAAAGAAACAACTCTCTATTGCGGCTATCGCTCTTGTGGGTTTCTCGTTGTTAATCGGAACTACCTTGGGATCTGAGTTTATTCCACGGATTGATGAAGGTGAGTTGGAAATGGACGTTAAGCGACTTCCGTCTACTTCCATTGAATATTCTAGAGATCTAAATATGGAGATTGAAAAAATCTTAGAGGATTTTGACGAAATCAAAAGTGTAGTTTCGCGTGTAGGGAGAGGAGAGTCAGCAGCAGAGCCACTGGGGACTGACGAGACAAGCATCATGATTAAACTCAAAGATAGAAGTGAGTGGAAAAAGAAAAAATCAAGAGAAGAACTCATGATTGAAATTAAGGAGAAAGTTTTACAAAATATTCCTTCAAGCTATATTAGTATGTCCCAACCAATTGAAAATAGGATTAACTCACTGTTAGCCGGATCGAAGGCAGATATAGTCGTTAAGGTTTATGGAGATGACTTAAACAATCTCAAAAAAATTGGAGATGAAATTTCTGGTGTTATGAAAGAAATACAGGGAACGGGCGATATTCGTGTACAAAGAGTTCTTGGACTACCTGTTCTTCGTGTCAATGCAAATTATGATTTGATGGCGCGTTATGGTGTGTCTGCTTCTGAAATTTTACGGACAGTGGAAATGTTACGTGTGGGAACTAACGCGGGGAAAATTTTTGAAGGACTCAAAAGATTTGACTTAGTATTACGCCTCGACTTGGATATTATAAAAGATCTCAAACAAATCAATAATATTCCTGTGATGACGATTACAGGAAAAACAATTCCTCTCGGTCAAGTAGCTGACATTGAACTCATTGAATCTGCGGCATCTATTCAAAGAGAGGCTCTAAAAAGAAGACTGTTTGTGGAAGTCAATATTCGTGGGCGCGATTTAGTAGGTTACATAGAAGAAGCCCAAGCAAAGACAAAAGCGATTACTGCTAATTTGCCGCAGGGATATGAAATCAAGTGGGGTGGTCAGTTTGAAAATTTCACCCGCGCGAAGAATCGACTCATGTTAGTTGTTCCAATTGCACTGGCTATTATTTTCGGGATGTTAATTTTAGCTTTTGGAAATGTGTTCTATGCTCTCGGAGTATTTATGGTTGTACCGTTAGCCGCTTCTGGTGGGATCATAAGCCTTGTACTTCGAGATCTTCCTTTTAGTATTCCGGCTGGAGTTGGGTTTATCGCGGTAAGCGGTATAGCCGTGTTAAACGGTGTGGTTTATGCTTCCACTCTCAAGGATAAATTGAAAGAAGGCATTGAGCTTTCGCTTGCAGTGAAAGTTGCGGCGATTGAATCTTTGCGACCTGTGATGACAACGGAGCTAATTGCAGCCATTGGTTTTATCCCAATGGCAATTTCTAGCATGGCAGGAGCGGAAGTCCAACGACCGTTAGCCACAGTTGTGATTGGGGGAGTCATCATCGCAACCATTCTATCAAGGCTATTACTTCCGATTACTATGGAGTATCTGCTTGCCAAGGCTGAAAATTTTGAAGAGAAAAAACAAGCCAAGATAGAAACAACCAAAACAAACCTAATTGCTCTGCTCGATCAAGGGGAAAGCGAATGATGTCTTAAATCAAATAAAAGAAAATCGCAACATAGTGACAAAGACTAGCAAATAAAACGAAAAAATGCCAGATCTCATGGTTACGGCGCATACTATCTTTCAAATAGAAAAATGCGCCAACTGTGTATAATACGCCACCGGCAAAAATCCAATAGAATCCATCACGAGGAAATTTTTCATACAACTCAGTTATATCAAGTAAGATTGTCCAACCGGCTAACACGTAGAAGGCGGTACTTATCCGATCATATTTTCCAGTCCAGACAGTTTTAAAAACAGTACCGACAAGCGCGATTCCCCAGACGAGTCCGAAGATAATCCAACCCATCTTGCCGCGTAACGTCACAAGAGTAATCGGAGTATAGGTTCCAGCTATCAGAATGTATATCGCAATATGATCGAAGATCTGAAAAATCCTCTTCGCATTTCCCTTAAAACTATGATAGAGCGTTGAAAATAAATACATAAAAAAAAGCGCAAATCCATAAATCGTACAACCTACAATCTTCCATGGATCATGTGTTAAACTAGAAAAAATTATAAGTAATATCCATCCGACTAAACTTAAACTTGCTCCCACCAAATGTGATATAGAATTGATTTTCTCACCTTTGTACATAACCTGCTCCCTTTCTAATGAACGTATTTTTGACTTTTAAGTTTTGGTTATTGTCGTCAAGTGATTTTCATTTTGTGAGGTGGTTGGATTGAAGGGATAATGGTCACTAGTGATAGCAAATGATTTTAAATATTGAATCAAAAAGATTAAAATATTCTTCAATAACTTAACTTGAACTCATACCAAGTTTTACCACTTCATTCACAAAATCTTCTTTTGCCATGTGATAAAATAATGGATCATCATAATCTACTAGGTATCTCTTTTTTTGTTCGTACATTTTTGCGATGTCAGGATTATTTTGTAACATCAGTTTAAATATGATTTGTTCGACTAATCGTTTGGAGTTATAGGGCATTATATGTAAGTGAAATTTATGCCTTTTGTATTTCTTAAACAAAATCCATTCTTCAAAAGCAGAGCCATTTGCATATTTATAACCCAGACTTTCTAGTTTATGCGCATAATATTCTTTATCCTGTAATTCATTCATACCAATGCTCATATCAATTATTGGCTGAGAGCCAAGTCCTTCTACCGAAGTGCTACCGATATGATTTAAAGATTTATATTCCCTTTTAAAAATATTTTTTAGTTTATCTGATTCTTTTTCATACAAGTATTTCCAAGCCGGATTGTGCGATTCAATAATTCTTTTCATAGAATAAAGATTTTTTTTTTGAAACTCTGTAAGTTTTTATTTTTTCCGACTTTTCTGGGCAAGTGGAAAATATGCATCGATTAAAATACTTTCTTTATCATAAAAGTCAAAATTTTCCGCTAACCCAATCCATTTTTCTTCAAGCTCTGCTAAATAAATCATTGATTCATCGAAATTATTTTCAAATATGAGATTCCACTGCCCAGATGGTTTATTCTCCATTTTACTTATATCTTTTATGAATTTAATTTTATATTCAACTGTTTCAAGAAAATCTAAGTTGTCCTCTATTTCTTCTTTCGTTATATTTTTTGATAGTTCTATATTTTCGTATATTGCTTGATCCTGAATTTCTTTTCTTCTTATAAATCTAGTGATTAGGAGCATGAACGAAAGTGTCATTGCAAATGGATAAACAAAATCAGTCCATTCCATCGTGCTAGTATTTTGTTTATTCTGTAATGCCATCCAAAGTTGAAATATAAAAAAATAAAAGGGAAGAAGTCTTAATAAACTAATTTTTAAAAACTTTTTAATTCCATTCACTGGCTTTATTTTTCTTAAATGGAAAAATTGACTTATTATGCTGAAATTAAATGCTAAAGGAAAAACTAATAAACAATCCAATATTACCATCTCTAAAAAATCGTTAATTTCAAACCATTTCATTATCCGATTTAGAAAAGTAATAACAATCAAAAATATCCAAAAATATATTTCTGTGTTGTGAAATTTGTGAATATTTTTTAATTTTGAATATTTAACTAGACTAAACTTCCCAATTTTTCTCCTAAAAAAACTAGTTCTTAAAAATTTTTCAGTTAGCAATTTAAACGAATTCTCTTTCAGTTTTATATGAAAATAATTTTCAAATAGAGATTCATTCAACCATTCATTGTCTAATTTTAAAATCTGTTCGACTAACTCGGCATTATCCTCAACTAAGCAAATTAGATCAATGCTATGCTTGATTATTAAAATATTTCCAGTCTTAAACATTGATTCAGCCCAAGCAAACAAATCTTTTTGTTTTCCTGATAAAAGATTTCGAGAATAACTATGAATAGATTTCAAAAAACGTATTTTAAGAATTATGTTTTTATATTGCGGATTGGAAAAACTATCTATTTTTTTGATAAGGCTAATATCTTTGATTAGAGTATTTATGATTTGAGATCGAAACTGTTCGTCACATAGCTCGAATAATATTTTTATAGTCTCTCGATTTGTTTCTGTTTTTATACTGTCAAAGATTGTATTTTCTATTTGTTGTTTGCTTCCTTGTGACAACGAGATTGCTAGAAAAAAACTAAAGAACCACTGGTGTTTAAAATAAATTTTATCTTTTGAAAACCGGATAATTCCAAACTGATATCCGAACTGCAAGTAGTCTTCTACATTCAATTGCGGAAAATCGGCTTTAACCTTTGAAGTTTCGCAATAATTTTTCCTTCCCATACTCTTCGCTACTCTAGAGAAAAAATAAATATAATCCTTTAAATTGATATTTAATTCAAGCATTGTCTCCTTATGATTTTCTCGGTTGCAACGCTCTAGCAAATAGTCTCGCAAAATTTCAGCGATGCTACGGGGCAATCCTCTCTCTTCGTTGAAAAGATCTACCCATAAAGCAAGGAACATAGGGTTCTGCAAATATTGATAAATATCCATATTGCCGTTAATTTGCTTAACATAGTATTCTTCATTAAATCCATTGTCTGAAAGAAAATCTTCTATATCTGATTCTGATAAATCCTTTAGTCTAAAATTCGCTTTTGATCCAATTTCTTTTGTAAAAATATTTGCCTGATCTCTTGTTGCAATAATAGCTTTGGATTCTCCTATGAATCGGCTGATAAAAAAAGATAATTGCTTTGCTCTTTCTGAGTTGTGGGTAAATCGCTCTATGCCTGGAGTTTCATCGAATGAATCGAAAATAAAAAGAATCTTTCCTTTCGAACGCAAATAATCAAATTTTTCTAAAAAGTATTTCCTATCATCAAAGGATAATGCATTCTGAATAAATTCATTGATTATTTTCTTTAAAATGGAATCAAAGTTTTTTAATTCTAAAAGTTCGGTGTCAACTTGAGATAGGTTTATTAAAACAGGAATGAATTCTTTAGAACTTTCAATAATTTGTATTCCTACTTTATGGACTAGAAAACTTTTACCGCATCCTGCTTGTCCACTAACGATTACTGTTCTAGTTTCTTTGTCGTTGATTTTAGAAATAATTTTTTTAATCGGATTTGTAATAACATCCTCTCCAGAAGTTGCAGTTAACTGGATTGTAATTTCTTCTTCATTAATAAGACTACTCAAAGCATAGTCATTTAAATATCGCTTGATGTTATTTCTGATCGAATACAGGAAAGTTTGGTCGTCAAAATTATAGTTCTGTTTTTGAATGAATTGTGGATAATACTTAGTTACCAGATTTGGATATTTACTCAAATATTGCGTAATCGTTTCCCAACCCCAATACTCAAAATTAACTCCGAGTAAATCCGATTTGCTTAAAAGATACTCTTGAATAGCCGCATCATTTTTAAAAGTAGAAGCTAGTATAAATCTAGTATACTTAAAATTCAACCCTCTTAGTTTTTTAATATCAGTCTCAATATCTTGGATTAGTTGCTTACTGATTTTTTTATTCTCTTGATTAATATCTTTCTTTTTACATTGAATAACGGTTCTTTCATCAATAGATCGAATATTAACTATATCAATGCCTTTTTGTTCTTGCCCTCTCCTTCCAAATAGTTGGTACTGATTGCCCTCTATTTCATTTAATATATCGAGAATTAATCTTTCGAATAAAATTTCATCGTCTAGAGGAGGCAATTGAAACATAAAATAGAGATATAATTTACAAGTGTATTAGTCAAATAAACTTTCAGATAAATTCAAGGTTTTACTTAAAAAATATTTTTAATTCCGAATCAGAATAATCACACAAATCACAGTTCAGACAACAGTTTTTCAACTTGCTTTTAAAGTAATCCCATATATTATTTACTTTGAGAGAACGTTATGAAAATAAACGAGATAATTGTGATAGTAAAAGTTTTTTTTCAGAAACGTAGGCTAACAAGATATATCTGTTATGGTCGCGTTCTAGCGAAGAAGAAAAGGAAAATAGTTTCCAGATGATATCAACCTTTTAAAATTGCTAAATACAAAAGGCTTTAGACGATTATCCGATCTTCATGGCGATTGCAGAATATATTGGTTATGATGCAACGGGTAGAAATACCAATAACAATGAATTGGTTGAAATTGGCAAAGAGCTTTCTAAGTTTATCGAGCATATAAATGAGACGGAGGATTAATACTTAAATGGAAGAAAAAGATATACGATGGAAACAAAGATTTTCCAATTACCAAAAAGCAACTTCACAACTAAAGAAATTTATTGATAAAGGCGAACTCAATGAACTAGAAAAACAAGGTCTCATACAAGCATTTGAGTATACGTATGAGTTGGCGTGGAATGTAATGAAAGATTTTTTAACTGATAGAGGTATTCAGTCTATTTATGGATCAAGAGATGCAATAACGGAAGCATTTAAAAGTGAATTAATTACTGATGGCGATGAATGGATGGGAATGATAAAAAGTAGAATTGCCTCTTCTCACACCTACAGTGAAGAGATTGCGGAGGAAATAGTAAATAAAATTAGAAACAAATATTTTTTTCTGTTTGTTGCTTACTTGGAAAAAATGCAAACTCTATTATGAAATTTGGACTTAAAGAAAAAACAATCACCGACATACAAAGCGTATTCGCTACAGTTCCAGAAATAGAAAAGGCGATTATCTATGGTTCACGAGCAAAGGGAAATTTTAAAAATGGTTCTGATATTGATATTACTCTTAAAGGAAAAGTATTGAACCTAACGATTCTGAATCAAATTCTTTTAAAATTGGATGATTTATTTTTACCTTATAATTTTGATATTTCGATTTACCATCAAATAAATAATTCTGATCTACTCGATCATATCCAAAGAGTAGGAATTTGTTTTTATGAAAAAGTCTGATATAGACTAATTTAATTTAATCGTTACGCAAGATCGGAAGCTTGGCGCATAACGCTTCTAAATCATGAATTTTTGCAAAAGACATATTCAGAAATATGAATATGTCTTTTAGTGCTTTTTCAATTGATTGTTGACTCAAATAGCATACGTTTCGAAGAAAAGTATTTTCACTGGATAATAAGGTTTCTGCGCTAAGTAAATCTTCTTCGGAATATAAAATCCATTCTTTCTATTCAGGTGATTTTTCTGTAATAGATAATTTCCCTTTTCTGGAATTACTTTCAGCTTATGTTCCATTGGAGCAAATGAATACCGAACTGACGTTCTATCAAGCATATCATATCTTTCCCTTCGACCCCCTCAGGGCAATTGGTGTTTATCTGTGTTCATTCCACCCTTCGCTCCAAGGATTCGCGACTTTCGCCTGGTAATTCTTGCTTAATTTTCCAATAGAAATATTTCCCTATTTAAAAAAAATGACAGGTGTATGAAAGAAGATAAGAAACAAGAAAACCCTTACTCAAAAACAGTTATTTTACCGACGACAGAATTCCCGATGAAAGCGGATCTTTCCAAAAGAGAGCAAGCGACGATTACAAAATGGAAGAAAGAAAAACTTTTTACCAAGATGCGGGAATCTCGCTCTGCGGCTAAGACGTATGTGCTGCATGACGGACCGCCGTATGCAAATGGAAATTTTCACGTAGGACATTCTTTAAATAAAATTCTAAAAGACATCATTGTAAAATCCAAACACCTAGCCGGCTTTCATACAGATATTATTCCAGGCTGGGATTGTCATGGTCTTCCAATTGAAGTCCAAGTTCTAAAAAATCTAGGTAAGGATGCGCCGAATACAAGTCCAACTGAACTTCGTAAAAAATGCCGCGAGTATGCAAATGAATTTGTGGGCAAACAAAGCGAAGACTTAAGTCGCTTTCTTTGTTTCTTTGATGAAGATAGAAAGTATCTCACCATGAGTCCTGACTACGAAGCAAAGATCATTGAAGTCTTTGGAGACTTGTTTAGTAACGGTTATGTTTACAAAGGTAAAAAACCTGTGTATTGGTGTATTGCGCTAGGCACTGCACATGCTGAGGCAGAGATAGAGTATGCGAACCATACTTCTCCTTCTATTTATGTAAAATTTTCAGTGATTGGTGAGGCTAATCTGAGTTGCCTCATCTGGACAACCACACCTTGGACTCTTCCGGCAAACTTAGCAATTTGTTTTAACAAAGACATCGAATATTCCGTGTATTCCTCTGAGTCTCACGGAAAAATGATCTTAGCCGATGGATTAAAAGAATCCGTAGAGGCAAAATGTGAAATCAAACTTACAAAAGTAAAATCTATTTCTTCGGATGAATTATCTAAATTAAAATTCCAACATCCTTTTATCGACAGAGTTTCTATTCCTCTCTTTGGAAATCACGTTACTCTAGAAGCGGGAACTGGTTGTGTTCACACAGCACCCGGTCATGGGATGGATGACTATAAAGTAGGACTTGCGGCAGGGCTTGAACCATTTAGTCCAGTCGACGATCGTGGAAAGTATACTCAAGAGTTTGCGCTCATGGAAGGAATTCAAGTATTTGAAGCAAATCCAAAGATTGTGGAACTATTGAAAGAAAAAAATGCGTTAGTTCATTATTCAACGTTTGAGCATCAATATCCACATAGCTGGAGAAGTAAAAAACCTTTGATTTTTAGAGCTACTCCTCAGTGGTTTTTTAAAATCGACGAAAAGGATTTACGCAAAAATTCTCTCGAAGCAATCGACAAGGTGAAATGGGTTCCCGATTGGGGAATCACTCGTATCCGCTCGATGGTAGAAAATCGTCCTGATTGGTGTTTGTCTCGCCAGAGAAATTGGGGAGTTCCAATTCCTGCCTTTCGATTGGCAAACGGCGAAACTTTCATGACACCTGAGACTGTGAAATACTTTGTGGACATCGTGAAAAAAGAAGGTATCGAAGTCTGGTATACTCGCGAACCAAAAGACTTACTTCCGCCTAATATAAAGTTGCCGTTCGGTGACGTAAAAGACGTTATCAAAGAAAATGATATTTTAGATGTTTGGTTTGATTCTGGTGTTTCTAACTTTGCCGTTTTGGATTACAAAGGAGAATCACCTGCTGACTTGTATTTAGAAGGATCGGATCAACATAGAGGTTGGTTTCAATCAAGTCTCTGGCCTTCGATGGCACTTAGAAATAAACCTCCTTTTAAAACTGTGCTTACTCATGGTTATGTGTTAGACGAAAAAGGTCATGCTATGTCTAAGTCATTGGGTAATGTAGTTAATCCTACAACCGACATCATCAACGTCTATGGTGCTGATATTTTGCGTCTCTGGGTTTCTTCGCAGGACTTTCGAGATGATGTGAAGATTGGAAAAGAAAGCATCAAAAACGTAAGTGAGCAATATCGCAAGATTCGAAATACTTTCCGTTATCTACTTGGAAATCTCGCCGGTCACACATCTGCGGATACTGTTCCTTATCCTGAAATGGAAGAAATCGACCAATACTACTTGGCGCAACTTTACAATCTTTCAGAAGAACTAAAAAATTCTTACGAAACTTTTCAATTCCACCAGATTTACCAAAAGGTATTGAAATTTTGTGTGAGTGAACTTTCTCAGGATTACTTTGAAATCATCCGCGATAGAATGTATTGTGACAGAAGAGATTCTAAAACAAGACGCTCTTCTTGCACTGCATTAGCCGTTATCCTCGAATCACTTGTAGTCTTACTCGCACCAGTTCTTAGTTTTACAGCAGAAGAAGTTTGGGAAAGTTATGGTAAAACTACTTCTGTGTTCTTAGAAAAATTTCCTGACCTTAGTGCTTTCAAAAACGAAACCCTAATCAAAAAATTCGAAAAAGTATTTGAGACAAAAGAACTTGTCCAAAAAGCATTGGAAAACGCTCGTCAAAACGGTAAAATCGGAAAATCTCTAGAAGCGAAACTTTTTGTGAGTTATAAAAATTCTTCCATCCTCGAAAAACTATTTACCCGTGAAGACTTTGAACTTTTCTATGTAGTCTCTCAAGTGGAATTTGAACCGATTGGAAATTCTGTTGAACACACCCTCTTAAGTTCCGCCGAAAATGATGAATTCTTAGTTGAAGTCACTCTACCGGCTAATCCCGAATGCCCGCGTTGCTGGCGGCATACACGCGATATCCACAAGGGTGGGCTTTGTGAGAGATGTAAGGCGGCGGTGGGTTAGGGTTTTTTTGCTATGCTTCGAACTCTATGTTAATTTTTTTCAATTCTTTTTTAAAAAAATCGGATTAATTGAAACAAAATTTTTATTGTAAGGCTTCTTGGAGAT
>DDBL01000122.1 GCA_002333425.1 Leptospiraceae bacterium UBA2033 | reverse complement strand
CCACTCTGGTTTGAGTATATCAGCCGAAACTGCAGGAGAGCAATACACTCCAGACGATGTAATTGCATTAATCTCAGAAATTATAACTTCCAAACTAGACGAATCTAAAAAAATTCTAAAAATTTATGACTGCACTTGCGGTGGGGGTAACTTACTCTTTGGCGTAGAAGATCGTATCAAAGAGGTTTACAAGGGTTTAACGCAAACCTTTGGTCAAGATTGGAACGACTCTCTCTATGCTCTCGCAAAAATTGAAAGTCGATTTAGAATAGATTCCAAAATAGAGCACGGTAACACTCTTACAAATGATAAATTTTACAATGACTACTTTGATGTAGTTGTGGCTAATCCCCCGTATGGCGTAAGTTGGAAAGGTTACGAAAGAGATATTACAAAAGATAAAACAGAGCGTTTTCAATTCCTCCCGTCAATTTCTGACGGTCAGCTTTTGTTTATGCAACATTTAATTTCTAAGTTAAATGATACGGGCATGGGAGTTGTGGTTCACAATGGATCTACTTTGTTTTCGGGTGATGCTGGTTCAGCAGAAAGTAATATTCGCAAATGGATGTTAGATATTGATATTGTAGAGGCTATTGTTCAGTTGCCTACAGATGAATTTTTCAATACTGGAATTTATACCTATCTCTGGGTGCTCAATAAGAATAAAGAGCCAAAGCGCAAAAACAAAGTTATGCTCATCAATGCCAGTGAAAAATTTAAACCTTTAAAGAAAAGCAAAGGCTCTAAACGAAAAGAAGTAGATGAAGACAGTCGTCTAGATATTGTCAAGACTCTAAACAAATTCAAAGATAACGACTATGTAAAAGTGTTCGACAAGGAATATTTTTATTTTAACAAACAAGCCATTATGCTTACAAACATAGATGAAGATGGAAAAACATTTGAAGATAAACTTACTATCTTAATAGATAAAAAATCGGGCGAAGAAAAAAGAGCTACTTCTTTGCCATTAGCCCCAACTAAATTGACAGAAGGCACAAGAGAGCTTACGGAATTTGAAATCCTAAAATTCGACGGAAGAAAGTATAAATCGCTGTTTGAATACTTTGAAAAGGATATTCAGCCTTTTATTAGTTCACTTGATTACAAATCACAACCTTTGACAATTAACAATGAAGAATTAATAAATAATGTCAATCAGAGTGTGGAATACTCTTTTGATTCTGACAAGGAAACGTTAGCCAAAACAGTAAAGGGTAAAAAAGAATATCTCGGTTGTGGAAAAATCGTTGTTAAGTGTTCTTTTAAGAAAGCAAGTGCTACGCAAGCAGAAAAAATTGAAATCACGGTGGAGCTAACACCGGATTACCAAAAAGACTACGAAATCATTCCTTTTCATAAAAATGAAAAGACAAATAGACAAGCCATCGAAGATTTTATGGCAAAGTTTATCACAAAACCATTCCGCTATTTGGAAAATACAGTTGGAGTAGAAATCAATTTTAATAAGGTATTTTACAAACCGGAAAAATTACGCGAAGTATCCGATATTCTAAATGAGATACATTCAATTGATAAAGAGCTAGGCAAATTAGAAACAGAGCTTAGTTTGTAATGAAAAATGGGCAATTAATAGGGAACAATGATTTTCATTAAAATATGTAAACAAACGATAGGAGTAGACAATGACAACTGTAACAGCAATTAAAACGATTCATATTGATGTAGAGATTCCAGAAAAAGTTTTTCTTTCTTTGGGAGAAGAAGTTAATTTATTCAAGGGAAATATTAAGCTGTATGCGGCAATATTCCTGTTCCAGTCGCATAAATTATCATTGGGAAAATCAGCAGAATTTGCTGATGTGTCTAAAGATTTATTTATCGAGTTATTGAATCAATATAAAATTCCAATCATTGATTATTCCAAGGAAGATTTAGAAGAAGAGTTAGCTAGGCTACAAGAATGCTAATTGTTTCCGATGCATCTCCCTTAATTAGTCTCGCACTACTTGATAAACTGGAAATACAGGATAATGAATAGTTAACAATGAGTAAGGAATAACTGAAAATGGTTTTTGATCCAGAAATTCATCATCGTCGCTCTATTCGTTTAAAAGATTACGATTATACAAAGGAAGGAATGTATTTCGTAACAATCTGTGTGCATAAAAAATCAGAAATCGAATTTGGTAAAATCGTAGATGCAAAAATGAATTTAAATGAATTTGGTAAAATGGTAGAGTATACATGGTTTGATTTGGTTAATCATATTCAATTTGTTGAATTAGATGCATTTGTAATCATGCCAGATCATATACATGGGATTATTATTATAACGGATACAGTTGATAAGCCTGTGGCACGTCATCCAATCCGACATGGCTTGGGAGAAATTGTTCGACAACTAAAAACATTTTCTGCAAAACGAATTAATAAGGAACGTAATACAACAGGTAACCCCGTATGGCAACGAAATTACTATGAACACATTATCCGCAATGAAGAATCATATAGCAGAATATCTGAGTATATAAAAAATAATCCAGCAAAATGGGAAGCCTCTAGAAAAAGGAAAAGGGCAGGCATCACCGGAGTAAGGGCAGGTTCCGAACCTGCCCCAACGTCGACTAAAGCAACTCTATTATCAACAAGAGCAAATACTCAAAGCGAACAAACTGAATAATGAAGAAGGAACAATTAACCATGAAAAACCAAAAAGCGCCAACTCGTAAGTATCCGTCCTACAAAGATAGCGGAATTGAATGGTTAGGCGAAGTTCCTGCGCATTGGGAAGTGAGAAGACTGAAGGATTTTACTGAAAGCAATGTTTCAGTTAGAATTCCAAACCAATTGACCGAAAATGATTTAATTGAATTTGTTCCAATGACAAATGTTAATGAAGAGCTTGGGATAATTACAAATTACAATTTTGTACCATTGAAAGAAGTAATTAGTGGATACACTAAATTTAAAAATGGAGATATTATTTTTGCAAAGATTACACCTTGTATGGAAAATGGCAACTGTGCAATAGTAAGTGGATTAAAATATAATATAGGCTTTGGTAGTACTGAATTTATGATTTTTCGTTCTTCGCAAAGACTAACAAAGAAATATCTTCATTATTTTTTACATAATGCTCTTTTTAGAAAAAATGCGGAGCCTTTTATGAAAGGCTCTGCTGGTCAAAAAAGAATTACTAGCCTTTATATGACGACACATTGTTTTGCACTCCCACCCATCCCCGAACAAATCGCAATCGCAAACTATCTAGATACTCACACAGCGAAGATAGACAAGAAGATAGAACTACTTACCAAAAAAGCAACGTTATACGCAAACCTCAAGCAATCTCTTATCAACGAAACCGTCACGCGCGGATTATCAGTAGTATCCACTCACATCACACGAGTAAGGGCAGGTTCCGAACCTGCCCCAACGTCGCAACAAGAACCTGCCCCAACGTCGGCGGCAACAAAAGCTACTCTATCATCTAAAGGAAATACAACTCCTAAAATGAAAGACAGCGGAATAGAGTGGATCGGAGAGATACCGGAACATTGGGAAGTGAAGAGGGTGAAAGATTTGTTTAATGAGCGAAATGAAAAAGGATTTCCTGAAGAAATAATTCTTATTGCTTCTCAAGATAGAGGTGTGGTAGCAAAAGCATCCTATGAACGAAATTCAATGACAGTTCAAAAAGATTTTCATTTAATGAAATTAGTCAAGAAAAATGATTATGTAATTAGTCTTCGATCATTTGAAGGAGGAATTGAAATAGCACATCAACAAGGTATTATCAGTGCCGCCTATACAGTTTTGTATTCTATCAATAATGAAATGACAAATTATTATAAACATCTTTTCAAATCAAAGAAATTCATCTTGTTGCTTGTAACTCTCACAACTGGAATTAGGGATGGTAGAAATATAAATTATCAGGAATTGAAAAGAGATTTTCTTCCTCTCCCACCACTCCACGAACAAGCGGCTATTGCTGATTATCTGGATAACAAGACAAAGTCGATAGAGCAGATTATAGAAAAAATCCACTTACAAATAGAAAAGTTAAAAGAATTACGAAAGGCATTGGTTAACGATGTAGTGACGGGAAAGATAAGGGTTGCGGATAATGGATAATTCTATAAAATTGAGAACTGAATTTCTAGGTCAGGTAAAAGAAATTATCACACAAGCACAGGATAATGCCGTTCGGTCTGTCGATTTTCATCGAGTTTTAATGTATTGGAATATTGGTAAGATTATTTTAGAAGAAGAGCAGCAAGGAAAAGAAAGAGCTGAATACGGATCGTATTTAATCAAAAATCTTTCAAAAGAACTTGAACCGGAGTATGGAACTGGCTTTTCTATCAGACAGTTAGAACGGTGTAGGCAGTTTTATAAGGAATTTCCAATTGCGTCCGCACTGCGGTCGCAATTCAACTGGACACATTATAAATTACTATTGCCACTGGAAAATGATGGTAAGCGGGAATATTATATAGCGGAAGCCACAAAAAATAACTGGAATTCGAGACAATTAGAGCGACAGATTAATAGCCAGCTTTATGAACGCTTGCTACTCAGTAGCGATAAAGAACGAGTTCTGGCTGTTGCTCGCGGAGAAATGCATCCAGAAAGACCGACTGACATTATCAAAGATCCGATGATCTTAGAATTTTTAGGACTAAAGCGAGAATCGGCTTATTATGAAAAAGACTTAGAGAATGCAATTATCACTCATATGCAAAGTTTCCTTTTAGAAATTGGAAATGGTTTTACCTTTGTTGCTCGTCAGCAAAGAATCCATTTAGATGGAGATGATTTCTTTGTTGATCTAGTTTTTTACAATCGTCTCTTGCGTTGTTTTGTAATCATCGAATTAAAAACCCATAAATTAACTCATCAGGATTTGGGGCAGTTGCAGATGTATGTCAATTATTACGATCGCACCCAAAAGCTTCCAGAGGAAAATCCTACTATTGGAATTCTTCTCTCTGCTGATAAAAATGATGCCGTTGTGCAATTCACTTTGCCAAAAGAGAATACAACTATTCTCGCAAGTCAATACAAACTTTATCTACCAAGCGAAGAAGTTCTAAAACAAGAAATGGAAAAAGAAATACATGATTTTGAAGAAAGAATTGGGGATGAAAAATTATGAATGAACAAAACCTCCAAGAGAAATTTCTGATTCCTTTTTTTGTAGATACTCTCGGCTACAAAGAAGTGAAAGCGAATACTATCAGTAATTCCCTCATCATTGAAGAAGACTTAGAAGCCTTTCTTTCTGAAACAGAATTAAATAAAAAAGCTTACGAAACTCTATTAAAAAAATTCGGCGGTGACAGTCAAGCACTGCTTGCGGAAGTCATTGAACTCATTCAGGAGAGAATCGGAAGTAGCCGCAATATGGCTTTGTTTCTAAATGTAAATAAATCTATTACGATTCGCGGTGTTAAATTGCATTTGTTTTATCCGAGTGGTAGCATTATTCATGGAGATTTACACTTCGAGCAAAATATATTTTCAGTCGTTCAGGAGTTTCCTTACAAATATCTTTACAATGGAACCCAGATTTATTCGTTTCGTCCTGATATTTGTTTATTTGTAAATGGAATTTATCTAGGCTACAGTGAACTCAAATCTAATTTTAATAACCAGACAGCTAGTAAAAACGGGCGTGGAAAAGTTATTAAGGATTATTATGAAGCGGTTAAGACTTATTATACGTATATTGATAGCAATTACAATCTGAGTGAAAAGGAGAAAGAAAACTACCGCAAAGATTTTCTGAAAATATTCGAGAAAGCAATTCATATTACTACAACCGACATTGGGGAAACCTACGTTATCCGCAATATCGCTGATTTCTTTGAAGAGGTGCTTGGTCTATGTCGTGAGAATAAATCTGATAAAGAAGAATATGAAAACAAAGTAAATAAAATTTTCAAACCTTACCCGCTCTTAAAACCAGATGCGGATAAGAAAGATAAACTCAAAGAATTATTTTCATATCATTACGGAAAATTATTTATTGAAAAAGAAATTCTCTATTATAATTTCATCGAACGAGAAGTTAAATTCAACCAAGGGCAAAAAGAACTTAAAGACGAAAAAGGATTTTTAATTTCACCTCGCCCCAAACAAAAATTTGGAACTGATAAGATATTAGCCAAGATTGACGAATTTTTAGAGCATGAAACAGAAGACGATTATTTTGAAAAACTTTTAGAAAAACAATTATCCGGTGTATCCGAAGCAAGGAGAAGAGAATTATTAGAAAAACGAAAATCTTATCTAAACAATAAAAATATCTATTCCTTACTTTTGCAGTACGCGGCAGGTTTTGGAAAATCTAATATTATCGGTTGGACTGCCTTGCAGCTAAAAGATCTTAGGCGCAATAATGAGTTTGTTTATGACAAAATTCTAATCGTTGTAGATCGTTTGCAACTTAGATCACAGATAGATTCTAAAATGCTGAACATGAATATTGAAAATAGCATGTATATAGAAGCAACGAACAAGAGAACTTTTGAATTAGCTTTAAAATCGGATAAGCGGTTAGTCATTGTTAATCTTCAGAAATTTAGCTCTGTTCGAGAAATGTTGGATGAAGAAGTAATCACAAAGTTAAACAAAATGCGTGTTGTGTTTTTGATAGACGAGATTCATCGCTCCAATGCAGGCGATCAACATGAAGAGATGGTCAATATATTTGATGCCTTGCAAACTCCATTTGATCAAAATTCGGAAACTTCAAATGAACGTAGAAAGAAAAATCTTATCATTGGTTTTACTGCTACACCAGACGATCATACGCTTGCCCGCTTTGGAGAATTTAGCGGATATGCAGAAAGTGAAAAACTCTGGGTTCCGTTTGATTCCTATACAATGAAAGAAGCCATTGAAGATGGATTTATTTTAAATCCATTAAAGAATATTGTTCCCATTGCTTCCAAGATGTTGTTTGATATTCCACCCAATAAACTAGAAGGATTCTCCAAAAAGGAATACAAAGACGCAGAACGAAAACAAATTTATGAGAACAAAGAACGATTATCCGCTATTGCAAAGTATATAGCGGATTTATTAGTAAAGGATGTTTATAGACAAATACGCGGAACTGGCAAAGCCATGTTAGCTGTTCATTCTATTAAAGCCGCAAGAGCTTATAAACAAGAAGTAACAAAGTATTTTGCGGAAATGGTAAAGGATTATAAGTATTCTAAGTATGCGGAAGCACCTATTTATATTGTGTATTCGGATAGCCAAGACGAAGAAAGCTCCAGAGGGCTTAATGGTGGTTTGTCGGAAGAAAAAGTTTTAGAAAACTTTGCTCTAAGAAAGAACGGATTGATAATAGTAGTTGCTAAATTACAAACTGGATTTGATGAAAAAAAACTGCATACTCTATTTCTAGATAAAGAAATTAAAGGCATCAATGCAATTCAAACTATCTCCAGAGTAAATCGCACAACCAAACACAAAAACGATTGTAAGATAGTTGATTTCTCGTATGAAAATGTCAATGTTCAAAATATAAGGGATGCCTTTGAACATTTTTCGAATGTGGTTGTGAGTGACTTTGATCCATTTAGTGATAAGAAGATTTTAGAAATTCAATTTGATAATATGAAGAAATCTACTGCTTACAATAATTTCTTTCTTGTCTTCGTTTCAATATACAAAGAACATCGAGAAGAACCAGAACCATACTTAAAGTTTGAAAATGATTTAGAGAAGTTTATTAAAACTAACCCCAAAGAAACGCTCACCACAAAAGCACAGGCTAGTCAGTATTTTACAATTCTAAACAGAATAGAGTATGTAATTCTTTTGGATGAAAAATATAGCGACTCGTCGTTCCTATTCTTTTGGAGGAAATTCAATAGTATCTACAATCGCGTCAATCGATCTACAGAAACAAAAGATCCGATAGAAGTTTATTTTGATAATAAAATTGGAATCATAGAAGTTCTCACACACAAAAGTGAAATGCATAAAAGAGTTACTAAAATCGCCGATGGTGGAGAAGAAGGTGATCCGCTACCGTTTGATATTCTAAAAATTATAAAAACCCGTAACGAACAAGAAGAAAAAATTGGTGAGCTAATCATTAAATTTCAAGAGAAGATTATTAATTTCTTTGACTATGTAAAAAACTCAGAAGAAGGAAAGCGGCTAATAGTAAAGATAAATTCCAACGTTTCCGAAAGTGAGGTTTATGACGATTTTGCGAAGATTTATCGTAAATACAGAGCTTTGCACAAAGAAACTGTTGGGGAATATTTTTTTAAGGAAACGGATGACCTTATAAATAAACTCTGTGATGATTTTGAAACAGCAATTAAAACAGAAAATAATACGGCACCGATTGATTTTTTAAAAATCACTTCTACTACTAACGATTATCTCTCTACTCAATTCGGAATAGAACCAAAATGGAAATCTATTAATACGCAGATTTGGGAAACTATTTCAAATAAACCAGAAAAAGAATTAAGTTTACAAGACTTTAGCAAGATTACAGAAATAACGGCATGTAGTGAATCGGACATACTTGCTGTGATTGCTCAATTGTCTAGCTTGAACACGGGATATTTAAAACTTAGTTATTCGTCTGCTATTTCCAATAAAGCAGTAACACAAGCAGAACTAAATAAAAAGATAAAAGCTTGGTGGAAAGATAAAACTCTTTCTGATGAAGATTGGAAAGAGTGGGCATCAAATATTCATATTAAATGGGAACCGAACTTTAGAGGGATGTTGAGTGATGAACGAAAGTAATGTATTTGAGTTAGTTAAAAAATTACAAAAGTCAGCACCAAAATATTTAGATTTACTCTCCGCCGAAACGGAGGATGATTTTAATATTGCCTTTGATTCATTTCTTGAAGATGGAATTATTTATCTGGAAGAAAATAAAAAGAACCATAAGAACTTAGACGAAGAAGGATTATCTGCTGCCTTAGCGGGTAAGGTATCTTTGCCTGGATTGACGGTTACCCAAGAAAGAAATTCAAATGGACATGTGGATATTACTTTTTCTTTGGATTATGTTTTCCCTGCTAGAAAGAAATTAGCAGAAGCTAAAATCTGGCGCGGGGCAGAATACCATATACAAGGACTTGAACAACTTTTAAAGAGATATACAACTGGAAGAGAGAGTCGAGGAATTGTTATCTCCTATGTTCAACAAAGAAAAATAAAAGATCTCTTTGAAAAATTAAAGAACCGCATGAATGAAGAAAAACCATGCGAACAAATAACGGAATGCCAACAGCATACTATGAAATGGTCTTTTATTTCTAAACACAATCATAGCTCAGGCGAAAATATTGAAGTCTGTCATATTGGTTGTAATTTGTTTGTTGAAAGTGAATTAGGTGAATTAGTTTGATTAAAGCATACTTAAATGGAAAATTATATAAAGAAGAATTTAATCGTTTGCCTGTTAATCATGGAGAATGGGATTATTGAGTGGGGATAAACTTTTCTAATTTATAAGAATACATAAAATGAGATTTACCAAAATTAAAAATTTTATTAACACCATAATTCCTGCGGTTCTCCTTTACCACATTGTTTCAGTATTTAGTATTAAGTTTTTAATAGATATGAAAACGGAATAATTCATTATGCTTTATTTTATCATTGCCAGTTTATTATTAAAATATTTTTATTTGAAACTTAAAGATATTATTCCTCAATTCAGAATGATATTTTTCTTTAAACTATTTGAAGTTTGTTCCTATTACAAATATAATTTGTCCTTCAAAATATTTATTCTATTCTTTTCTATTTTTAATTCTATTGATAGCTATTTTTTTATGGTATATTGATTACTTTAAAACATGCAAATTTAAAGATATAATTACACTCTATCTAAGTATCTTAGCTCAGATATACAGTATAATATTCTCTATCACAATTCTTTCTTATGAAATAATTTTCAAAAAATATTCAAGTTATGCTGGAAATATATTTTTAAAAAATTTAAAAAGTATTTCGATCCTTTTTATCCCTAGCATTTTACTCATCTGGACTTCTTTATTGGTTGAAAATTTTTTGAAATGTAATCTTTTTCGTCGAATTTCCTTTTTTCTTGATTCATATCTTTTCGGTATATGCTTACTTCAAATTTATCCCTTAACTATTAAAATCCTACAAATTTCTCAAACTCAGAATCATATCCTTGAAATAGTTGATTCTGTGACTGCTAACGATATAGAGCTATTAACAAGAAGAGATATGCGATACACAGAAGAAGTCCTGGATATGGAAGATAATAAAATGTACATCCTATTTGATATAGGCTTAAAAAATATTCGAGAGGCAGAAATCCTAGTTCCTAGATTAATAATTAATAGAGTAACTGAAAAATTTTTTGAACTTGCGGATAAAGAAGGTGATATCCTCAAATTAAAACAAGGAATTTTCATTTTATTTCATGATTTTGCAATGGAGGCAATAAGGTTACAGAAAGAAAATATCCTGATTCTTATAATAGAAAAAATCAAACTTATAGAATTAAAGACTATTAAACTTACATTTACAACCAACTTGGTTTGGGATGACACAAATGAAATCATAGAAGAAATTTTAGTTAAGAGTTTAAAAGAAAAATTGAATCAAGTAACGAAACGGATAATATGGGCTAAATTTGAGATCATTGAAGAGGCAATTTCGTATTTACCGGAAGAAAATCAGCTTTCTTTATTCATGAAAACCAATTCTGATTTTAAAATGAATTTTGAAAAGGAATCTATTTGGAGAAAATTTTTAGATAGACTTAGTTGGTATCAAATTTTAGAAAAAATTCATTTTATAAATGCAGATTTAATTAATACTCTGAAATACTGTTCGAACAATCTAATTACAAAGATTATGGCTACTGAAAATATTGGTATTGGTCAAAAAATAATCATAGTCGACCATGTTTACTTTGAAATATACCGGTTTGTAGATAAATCATTTGATGAGAAAAATTTCGAGACACCAAAAGATTTTACTTTTCTATTTGATGACATAGGCATCTTCTCAGATTTAATGATAGCCAATCATTCCATTGCGTACATTTATTTTAAATATACTATTAAATTTATTCATTTAACCACAAGAAGAGAAAAACTGAATCATCAATTAATTAATAATCTATTCATGCTTATTGATATTATTATCACAGAAATACCCGACGTACGCGCAAAGAAAAATTTCATTTTCGCATTAAATGCCATTAAATATATAAAGAATATGAATCAAAGTATATCGAACGATACAGGAATATTTATTTATAAACAATTATATAATAATCTCTTGGAAATGATGACAAAATACAAAAATGATAAAACGAATAGGTATGTATTTAATCAGCTAAAGAAATTAATAAAATCGTTTACTAAAATTAAATCTGTTAACAGAAAAATTCAACAAGAAACAATTGTATTTCCTAATAAATTGAAAAATTAAATATTTCCACGAAACTATGCACCTTTGTAACCTATCCAAAAGCTGCTCATTCAAAGAGTAAAAATTGAGAAATTTTTACTCTAAAAAATTTTTCTATTTGCAATTACTTTTCCAAGTAAAAAAAATAATCTCATGACCAACCCCAAACCCACCGGTATATCAACTCCAACATACAACTCCATCCTAAAAGACATCACACTCATTTACAAAAATGCTCAAGAAGAAGGTGACGGCAATTGGAACAAAACAACGTTATTCGCTCACTGGAAAATCGGTGAAAGAATCATCGAAGTCGAACAAGGTCAGAAAGAAAGAGCGGCTTATGGTGATATGGTGCTAAAGCAGTTGTCTAAAGATTTAAATCGGAAGTTCGGAAAAGGTTTCTCGGATAGAAATTTGCGATATATGAGAAAGTTCTATCAACTGTATAAACTGAAAGAAGTAAAAACACAACTATCTTGGAGTCACTATCGGGAATTGTTACTTTTAGATAATTCTGCTGTGAGACTGAAGCTAGAAAGTCAGGCTATTCTAGAAGGCTGGTCAAGGGATGAATTGCTGAAACGGGTTAAATTGGCTTTAGCCGGTAAGAGTGAAAAATTAGAAGTTAAAAATGAAAATGAGTCAATAAAAGACAGGCTGAAACGACCGTTGATGAGGTTGTATTTATACCGCAGTTTTCAAAAATTTTCGTCAGATTTGGAACCGTCGGTTCCAAATCTGGATTTAGGGTTTTCTATTCGTTTAAAGGTTAATAGTAGTTATGCGCTAAAGTCTACTAACGGGAGTGATTTGAGTAAACTGAAAGTCGGTTCAGTGATTGAGTCAAAGAAGAAAGGTAGTTCATATTACTTCGAGTCTGTCTCTAGCACAAAAGAGATGTTTACCTACAAGGCTTACTTGGAGAGAGTTGTTGATGGTGATACTTTGCTAGTAAATATTGATTTGGGCTTTTCGGTTTTCTTTGAGCAAAGATTGAGATTACGAGGGTTAGATGCTCCTGAGCTTGGGACTTCGCAGGGAGCGGCTTCTAAAAAGTTTATTGAGTCTCGCTTGAAGGATTGTGAATTTTTGATTATTAAGACTCACGGTAGTGACAAATACGATCGTTATCTCGTGGACGTGTTTTATTTGAAAGGTGAGGATAATGAGGATAAGGTTCTACGAGAAGGAACTTTTTTGAATAATGAGATTTTGGAAGAAGGATTGGCTTTGTTGGTGGAGTGACCTAACCCCAATTTTGTAGTTCTTGTTTTACTTTTAAAATGAAGCCCCTTCCCTAATTATATTTTTGTATCTCTTGTTGTGAAGATGAAGTTGTAAGGGAAGGGGCAACTTGTGAGTATTCTATTGAAGTAAAAAGCCAGAACTTAGAAAAGGTCTTAATGGAGCATTGCGAAGTGTTAAAGCGAAAAAGTCTGAGCTGCGGGTTTTCTTTTCTTTCTTGCTTACTTCTTTCTTTTCTTTCCGCCCATTCGCAATGCTCATCCCCAAACTGCTTGGTCGCAGTTTGATATAAAAGAAAAGAAAGAAGTAAGAAGGTCACCATCCCCACGCTGGGAAGCGGAATAAAGAAAGTATCCTCCTCTGGGAAGAGAAAGCAAAGAGAATCTCAAAAGAGTAACTTTTGAAAGAAAAATAAGTTCGGGTAATAGGGTGAAACCCTTGCAATAAAAAGAAAATCCGACAACTCCATCGCGTTAGGGATACGCAGGGGTAGTCGCATCAGTTCGCGACCGTAGCGATAGCGAAGCCCGTAGTAGCCCGGCGCATTAGCCGAGAAAGGAGAACAAAATAACGATTTGTGTGGCAAATACTGAGAATGCGCAACGCCCAGAAGCCAATGCAAATGATTTGACGGTGTAACCGTTGCGAAAGAAATCGAACTAGAAGACGCAATCGAAAACATGGGCGCACAAATGGTAAAAGAAGTAT
>DDBL01000038.1 GCA_002333425.1 Leptospiraceae bacterium UBA2033 | reverse complement strand
TTTGAGAAATGGTATAAAATCTACAGCACTCGTAGCTGCATCAACGAGTTATAGGTGTCAGATTAATGCGGCAAACAACTCAGAATACTTTGTTCCAAATTCAATACCAAGTGGTGGATCTGCGTCAGTCGGAAGAATTCAAGCATTTTTTGGGAATGTGGCATTTGATATCTATTATCCGCAGGACTCTTCTACTTCTCTTCCCATTTTAGTTTTATTCCAAGGGGGTAATGTCCATTCTTCGTTTTATTCAAAGTATGCGGCAAGAATTGCTTCTTCCGGTTACGTCGTATTTGTCGCAAATAGATGTGATCTATTCATTGTGGAATACTTTTTATATTCTCCAGCATCACTTACAAATAAAGTAATGTCTATCGCAGAGGTTCAAAATTCTCTAACAGGATCTCTACTTTATCAAAAAATGAATTTAGATTCGGTTGGATTACTCGGACATTCTTTGGGTGGAGTAGTGGGATTATTCGCAATGAATAATATTTGTGAATTTCCATTTTGTGACGCGGGGTATAGTTTTGTTTCCAAAGTCAAAGCTGGTATATTCTATGGAAGTGGTCTGGGGGCAAATTTTGATTCCAATCGATTTTATAAAACTTCTTCTGGAAAAGGAATCCCGACTGGTTATATACAGGGAACGTTAGACGGCGCAAACAGCCCTACTTCTGGACTAGGAAGTTATAATTCAGCCATTGCAACTAAAGCATATTTTACGGTTCAAGGTGCAAACCATTATAGTATTACAGATGTTAGTAATCCATTTGGCGCGAAAGTAGACCCCAATATAGCAACTCTATCACAAACGGATGGAATTGCTAAAATTGCTGAAACAAGTATTATTTTTCTAGATGCATATTTAAAAGGATCCAATACGCACCTGTTAAAAATTACTTCTGATAATCTCGGTATTTCGGGAGTAAGTGCAACATCTGCCCAATAGAACACAATCTATTTGAAATTACACTAAGATTTAAAACGAGTTTCGATTTCAGTTTTTTTTGTGTCGGATAATTTTAATAATTCGCCTAGTTGATCTAAAAACTTTTTCTCGATTGCTTCAAATTCTCGATCGCCAGTGAAAGTGGCAAAACAAGCAAGTTCATAACAGAGTTCTTGTTTTTTTTCTTTTTCAAAATAGGTTGCAATTTTTGTTAAGTCAAGAGGCGCCATGGCAGCTTTTTTTGCGTGTTCTAAAAACTCTTCACGATTGTATCTTGTTTGAATTGGTTTAAATACATCTATGTCGTATAACTCTTTGACTCTATCGGCAAACCAAACTTTCTCTTCGTAGTTTAAAACTCCGTCTGATCTAAGAGCTCTCAAATAGAGGCTAATGTATACTTCAATTAGATAATCATCAGAAAGTTCTTTTTGTACTTTGCGGATATAATCAGAAAAGCCGCTAGTTATTCCGTTTGGTTTTTTGTTTGGGTCTAATGGTTGGTTCATACTTTTTTCCTGACAAAATTTTCTAAGAATACTTTAAGAATGCAAGAAGTAAATTACTTCTTATCTAATTCCTCTTGAATTTTATTTCGTACTTTTTCGCAGAGATCTTCGGATGAAATTTCTGCAAAGTCGGAATACGGCACTTCAGGTAAAATGGTGATACTCATATTGTGTTTGCCTTGTAGTTCGATTCCCCCTTTCGGAAGTGCATTTGCCGTTCCTTGAATCACGATTGGTAGAATAGGGGATTTTGTTTCTTTGGCGATTTCAAATGCACCTAGTTTAAAGGCGCGAATAACACCATCAAGCGAACGAGTTCCTTCAGGAAAAATCATGACAGAATTTTCATTCCGAATTGCCCGAGCACAGTCTTTCATCATCTTGGCGTTGCTTTTTACTTTGCCTCGATCTAGTTCGATGTAATCATTCAGGCGCATATTCCAGCCGATGAAAGGCACTTTGAAATTTTCAATTTTGGAAACCCATTTGAAATGAGTGAAAAGACGAAACAGAATTAGAATATCTAAAAGAGATTGGTGGTTGGAAACATACACGTAGGTTTTTTTTCGATCAATATTTTCGAGTCCGTAAATTTTCAAAATCCAAAGAGGATTTAACCAAGAATAAAGGGATGCCCAAAAACTTGTAAATTGATGGAGAAACCATTTTCGCTTTCGATCGAATAGAAGCGAAAAAATCCAGATACAAACCGCAACAAAGAAAAAAAATACGGAAGTGATAACAACGAAACCCCAAAAGAGGAAAGAAAATAATTTATTCATACTTTAACTGGGGCTATTGTAATTAAGAGGGTTAAAAGAAAAGCAGAAAACGTTAATAGCCAGACGGAATTGGTGTTCCTGAATAATTTCCAGTCGCCGATCCAGTCGCTGGGTTCGCTGGTGGAGTTCCTACGGCACCGGATGTAGTTCCTCCTACAGCTCCAGAAGAGTTGGTGCTACTCACGGAACTTGGCTGGCGGTAGGTGTTTGACGTTGAGCTGGTTTTGTCGTTATCTACCAAATCTCGGATTGGTTGGTTGTTGTTTGGAACTTCCACATACATCTCATTTCCACAATTGATAATTAAAAAAAGAAAACTAATTAAAACAATTTTTCGAATCATAAGAATCTCCTTTTCTTCGTTGAATCTTTAGTTTAATAGGTTCACTCAATTTTTCAACTATTTTATTGGATTAAGGAAGATCTTTATTTTCTGGATATTTCTTGATTAGGTAATCTCGATTGTTCTCTCTCAGTTTTGTTGTTTCTGGATTTGTGTCTTCCTCAGTCGGATAATCTCCAATCAAAACACGGTAGATAGTGCCGTTAGTTTCTCTATCAACTTTGATTAGGAGTTTGGTGAAACCAGAATCTGTAAGAGTTTTGCAGAATCTGAGAGTATTAAAAATATGAGAAAAAACTCCAACTTGAATTCCGTATCCTTTAGGATTTTGAATCATCCCGTGAAGGTTGTAAATATATCCAGGTTTGAAAATTTCAGAGGAAGCTTCTTTTAAATCGACGGTTTGTTTTTCAGGTTCCATCTTAGGCAAATCAGAAGTAACCACTGGTTTATTCGGATTAACCTCATGTGGAATTGTTTTGTTCGGAACTTCTGATTCCTCAAATTTAGTTTCTGTTTTAGTGGGAGCTACGTTGTCAACAACAGGGACTTTGCTTTTTTGAGTAGAAGAAGTAGGGCTTGCTGTAGACTTTGCATCTTTAGCTGGCTCATTTGGAGTTTCGATTACTTCAATTGTAACATCCGTTACTCCTTGTGAAATCATATCTAGTTCTTTTGCAGCTGCTTTTGATACATCTAAAATTCTTGCATGTTGAAAAGGACCACGGTCGTTAATTCTGACGATTGTTGTTTTGTTATTCTTTAAATTTTTGACTTTGATTTTTGTATTGAGAGGCAAATCTCTATGAGCCGCAGTGAGTGCGTTCATGTCATATTTTTCTCCGCTATTTGTCTTTGCTCCATGAAACCTGTCGTTATAGAAAGATGCTTTGCCACTTTGTGTAAAACCAACTTGAGCTTGGAGAGTAGAAATTAGAACAAAGAAAAAAATGACCAGATAATGCATAGTAACCTCGTATTGTAATATTAGAGAATTCGTAATTTAACTAATTCTTTGATAACAGCTTTCGTTATATCACCTACAACAGGAAGATTCCAAATATAGGGAATTGTAAAATCAATTACAAGGCTATCATCTTCCGTTCGATTTTTTCCACCATCTACAAAGTCTTGCCAACGAATCATGTCTAGTTTAAAACGAACATGGATTCCTTCACCACCTTGGTATGGCGCGATTGCATTTACTTTTTTTAATTCAATTGCTTTGTCTTGGATATTTTTATCAATACTATCAATCACTTCAAAAGCCCTGTCTACTTTTGCTTTTGGGGATCTATGGGCAGTTGATGTAGTAGTTTTTTTTGGTTTCGATACTTTTTCTACTGTTGGGTTTGTTTCAGTGGTAGACTGGTTTTCTACAACCAAGGAAGGCTCCATTGAACCGTCTAACTTTTTTCTTTTCTTAGGTACTGTCATGTGTTTTCTCCGCTAGTTTCTGCATGATGGAGTGAGCAATGGATTCAATATCTTCTATCGCACGCGCTCCTCCTACATACATTCTTTTATTGTTTTTGATGGATTCAACGAATTCGAGAAGATTCGCACCTTCCCTGTTGAAGTTTTCGTAAATAGAGCGGAAAGGATAAACTACATTGAGACAACCAACATAGTCAGGTAAAATATCTTTGAAATAATCAATTACTTTATCTTTGTTAGATTGTGCGTTGGTAAAAGTAGGGAGTATAAAAAAATTACCTTTTTTGATCGGATAAGAGCGAATAATCTCTTTGATGATAGGAAGAAGATTGTCGGCAAACGCTGATTCGTCGTTAGTGGATGTTCTCATTGGCACAATCACGATATCAGAAATAGCACAGGCGAATTTTGTATGAAGTTTGCTTGTACTCTCACCTGGAATATCTAAGACTAACAGGTCATTATGCGTTGCGATATTTTTAATTCCATCTTGAATTACTTCTTTTTGTGTGCTAGAAATATGATGAAAGGAAACGTTATCCGAATTACGATTCTCTTCTGTTCTTTCCTGCCACCAGTTTTTCAAGGTACCTTGTGGATCGAGTTCTACTAGAGCTATGGACTTAAATTTGTTTTGGAAGGCTTTTGAAAAAGTAGTATTTACTGCAAGGGTACTTTTTCCGGTTCCGCCTTTGGTTTGCACGAAGCTGATAATCATATTTTCTTCATCCGGTGGAGTTTAAGATACAGAATTTCCATCTTAGGACATAGGTCAACGATTAAAATACTAGTTGCACATTCTTTGGGTTGTTTGTAGACTCTCTAAAAAAGTCGTTTTCAAAGAGAGTTACCATGGATAAGAAAATTTCACCAATAAAAAATACTCTATACGAGTTTATGAAAGATGCAAGAACAAAGAATGTAAATATCACTGCGCAAATGTTTAGAGCAGGTGGACCAACTTTACAAAACTTAAATTTTCAAGATTTATATGAAAAAATTCAACTGATCTCTTTTGGGCTTATTAAACTGGGACTCAAAAAAGGAGATAGAGTTGGATTAGTGGCAGATAGTGGTCCAAAGTTTATGTGGATTGCAATGGGAATTACCAATATTGGCTCTGTGGATGTTCCGCGTGGAACCGATGCGACTACTGAGGATTTGCTCTATATTTTTAATCATGCTTCTTGTAAGGCGATTTTTCTTGAGAATGTAAAAGCTTACGATAAAATTCAAAAGAATTTATCTAAGCTAAAGGATTTAAAATCCATTATTTTTTTTAATGATCCAGGCAGCATAAAGTCCACTGCAAAAATTGAAATTTTAACTCTCGATGATTTGATGGTGAGTGGGGAAAAACACCGTAAGGCGAAACCAGATTCATTTGAAAAAATGGGAAATGCAATCGAGCCACAAGATTTAGCTACAATCATTTATACATCTGGAACAACCGGAACTCCAAAAGGAGTAATGCTCTCTCATAATAATTATGTTTGGATGTCAGGGAAATTAGAAGAGGCACTTAGAAGCACAGGACTCGAACTCAAAGGAGATGAGACTACTCTTGGTTATCTCCCACCTTGGCATATTGGGGATAGACTTTTTGAAAGTACCTGTCTTGGAATTGGAACTACTGTAGCATTTACAAGTATTCCCAATTTAGCAGCAGACTTAAAAGCAGTTAATCCTACACTTATGTTCTCAGTGCCACGAGTCTGGGAAAGTTTTTACAACAAAATTTTAGAGAATGTAAAAAACGCTCCGCCAATTCGTAGAGCATTGTTTAATATCTGTTCAAGTGCTGCCATGAATTATACGCAAAATAGAGATTATCTGCGCGGATCTTCTTTAATTATAGAACCAGAAGCGGCAGGAACGAAGTTGTGGAACAAATTTAAGTCGCTTGTTTTAACAACTCTATTGTTTATACCTTATCAAATGTCTAAACCAATTCTTGCAAAAGTTAAGGGAGCACTTGGAAATAAAATTCGTTTTGCATTTTCAGGTGCCGGCGCGCTGCCGTATCACATCGACAGGTTTTTTTATTCGATAGGACTTCCTATTTTGGAAACTTATGGAATGAGTGAAACAACTGGCGTTTCTTGTTTGAGAGATTTTTCTAGACCAGTTATCGGGACTCTTGGTAAAAACTTATCCGAAATAGAATTGAAGTTACTAGATGAAAAAGGAAATGAAGTAACCGAACCAAATGTAAAAGGAGTTGCACACCACAAGGGACAACATATTATGATGGGTTATTACAAAGATCCTGAGAAGACAAAAGCAGTATTATCCGCAGATGGCTGGCTCAATTCTGGCGATATCTTGATTCATACTGCAAGCGGACAATTCAAATTTGCCGGTAGAGCCAAAGATACTATCGTACTTCTCGGCGGCGAAAACATTGAACCAGAACCTCTCGAATTCGCACTTGTTCAAAGCGAATTTATTCACCAAGTGATGGTAGTAGGTCAAGACAAAAAAACGTTAGGCGCTTTGATTGTGCCTGCATTTGACAAAGTAGAAAAATTCTTTAAAGCGCAAAACATTGCTTTACCCATAAGTCGAGAAGACTGGAAAACACATCCGCAAATTTTAAATCTTTACAAAGCAGAAATTAAATCAAGAGTATCCTCTGAAAAAGGTTTTAAGTCCTTTGAAAAAATAACCGGCTTTGCTATCATCACAAAAAAATTTGAACCCGGAAAAGAACTCACTCAAACCCTAAAACTCCGCCGCAACGTAATGTTTGATCTTTACAAAAAAGAAATAGAGGATATTTATAAGTAACCCCAAATCATTTTGTAAATATTCTTGGGCAGTCCGGTTGACTTACTTGCCGTTTTGCCCAAAAATATTTTTTCGTTCTAAAAATACTTTCCCCAAATAATAAGTAAGTCAACCGTCGCGCTCGCCCTTTTATCAATAAATTGCCGTCCTCCTGTTTGACTAAAACCTTTTCTCTAATACGCAATTTATTGATACCGGTTGATCGCTACTGCTCGGTGTTGTCCTATCTTCTCGCCTTGTTGTTTTGTCTCTTGGTATAGCTCCGCTCTGGGCTTTTCTGTTTGGTAGTCGGATTTTTCGTAATTCTTGGTCTTGTCGCTTTTTTGCTATACTTTTACGTGA
>DDBL01000092.1 GCA_002333425.1 Leptospiraceae bacterium UBA2033 | reverse complement strand
TAGAAAAGCCTTTTTTAGTACAGGTTGTCTAATTTACGGTGTTTGTTTTGGGATTTCTGGGCGTTGCGGCGGCGTTATCGTTGTAGAGACAGGTTTGAAACCTGTCTCTACGTTATTGTAAAACAGCCGCCGCGCTTTCCGTTCCAATGCTAAGAAGCATTTCCACTGCAATCGCTAACGCTTGGAGTAGCGAAACCTAACCCTGAACCTGAGACTTGCTAATTTTCGATTTGCTAGAATCCCGAAACTCAGTATTCATGAAGTCATGCAAAATCGAAAACTCGAAGAACTAACTAACTTTATAGAAAGTCGTAAGGCAGAAGGCAAGATTCGTTATATATCTAAAACGCAGTGGTATGTGGTTAATTATGAAAATATTTATCGACTCTGTTACATTCATGGAGCGGAAGGAATTTTAATTTGACTAGCGCAACAACTTGATAGGTGACGTTATGCGAAATATAAGTCACTTCCCTAACAATTCATGCATAGAAGTAAAATCAGAATCATTATGATAGATATTTGCTTTATGAAAAGTAGAGATACAGTAAATCAAAATATCCATTGCAGGAACAGTCAAACCCTTCGATCTTAATTCCATTGCACAAGCATATGCCTCTACAAATATCTTCTCATTACATTTTAAAATGGGAACTGTTTGGGAAAGGTCTTTGATTGTGTCTAATTCCTTTTTGCCTCTTGCCCCATGAAATAATTCTAATAAAATCGGTTCTGCAATTCTAGCATCACCTGATATAAGAAGTTCTTTTACCTTGCCTCGAATGTCTTCTTTTCCTTTCACTCTAAGAGCTTCAATCCAAGCGGATGTGTCAATTAAAGTAATCATGCTTTACGTCTCAGCTTTTGGAGTTCAGCACTGGAAATAAGATTTTCTAGAGTACCTAACTTTGAAGCAAACTTCTCCATTTTTTTCTTTTGCACATACTCTTCCATTGCCGTAATAATTGCATCCTTTTTACTTTTCATTTTGCTGTATAAAAGAACCTCAGAAAGAATCTTCTCAGGAATATCAATTGTTGTTTTCATATGTATCAATATGTCCTATTTAGAATATTTGTAAAGTACTAATTTAGATAATTTATAGATTGAACGACATGACTATAAATGTTTTCTCGTTCTTAGGTAACGTTAGTCAATCTCAAGGAGAATAGTATGGAGTCTTTCATTGAATCAGTTTTTCCAATAGTTTTTTTATTTTGGTTGGTTTTATTGCATTCTCGGTTAATTTTTATTTTGCGAAAAAAAGAAGAGAGAAAATGGAGGACTTAGCCAAAGAGCTTGGTTTAGAATTTCAAGTCTCTAATAGGGGCAAAACGATATTAGACCAAGTGACAGAAAGTAAACAAATCGGTCCAAATTCCCAAGGTGTAATCCAGTTATTGTTTAGTGTTTTCTCGGATTGGAAAATAAACGGAAACTTTCGAGATAATTTTATCGAGATCTATACGGAAACGCGAGGTTCTGGGAAAAGTAAGTCTACCTACACAATTATTTTTTTGAAAGCAAAACAGCCATTAGCCTTTAAAATGGAAATAACTCCGCAAGGTCTTTTTCAAGGATTATTTATAAAACTTTTTAAGATGGAAGATATTCAGGTGGGGGACGAAAAGTTTGACAAAAGATTTTCTGAAGGAACTGTTTTTTAATTATTGGACGTAATCATGGAAAAAATCTTACCAGAATTTAAAAATTCAGACATAAGCTTTTACTATTTTGAAAGAAGGAAAGCTGGACTTAATCAAAAGTCAATCCATGACCTCATGAATGTAACGTTAGGGGATAATAATACATCACCCGAAAAAATATTCAATGCCATGTGTATAGCAATCCAAAAAATAGATAATGAATTCAAAGGCAAACGAGCAATAGTTCAATTGGAACTCATTCTTAGGGGAATTGGAGAGGGTGTCCCATTTGAAGAGATGATTGAAATTATTTCAGATAATCTGCGAATTGATATTGAAAGTGACTAATTCCATTTTGCTTAATGGATTTAATTCGTAGAATAAATCGCAAAGGAATAGTTAAAATGAAATTATTTATTTTCAGTTTATTTATAAGCCCTATTTTAAATGCACAGGTTGTAGAGTATTCAGATTCTTTTTTGCGGGATACGAAGATGGGAGTTTTTAAAGGCACAATTTCACTTCATCCCAAAGAAAAATCTTTTCTAGATTTAGAAGAAAATCGAATTTTGGCGGCGAAGAGGCTTGTAATTTTGCAAATGCTTTTCTATTATAAATACGAAAAAAAAATACATATAGAACCTAAGTTAGAAGAATTCATTGTGATGGAAAGTCCTTCCATTTTGCTAAGAAATTTCCAAATTACTGAAGTCTCTATTGCGCGATTTCCAAAACAAAAATGGAACACATTTGAATATGTATATCGCTCCTTTGCTTATAAATGTGAATTTTCTGAGTCCAATTGGTTTGATTATTTGAAACTGCATTATGATTCACAACAAAATCTCTATAAACTATTTGGACAAAACTCTCTCTCGAAGGATAATCTTGAAAAATTAGATGAGAGTTTCTTTAAACAAAAAAACACGTTATCTATTTTCATGAATGCAGATATGTTCAATAGATACAATCTTTCTGGACATTTAAAAAACTATAGACACTATCTTTCTAAAAAATATATAAATTATTTTCAAACAATTCTAAACAATCAAACTCGAATGGAAAAGCTCTATGCGAAACATTCTGAGGAGGATAATAAGTATTATTCACTTAGTGATGAAGATGCAGAAATCGAAGACTCTATTCGCAAAAGACAAGAAGGATCAGATTATTCCATTTGGGACGACAGCCAACAGTCAACACAGACAAAAAAGAATACGCCCGATAAAAAAAGTAAATTAAGCACAATGGAGAAAGCTATAATTATTGGTGCATTGAAATCTCGTAACCGGGTTCGTGTAATTAGAAGCAAATAAAGAATTGTCATTTGATAATTCAAAATAGATGTTACTAAAATAAGATGATTTTATCTATTTCGACAAACCAATATCCTGCGACGGATTTGGGTTACATTCTGCATAAACACCCCGATAAGTTTCATACATTTGATTTATCAGTTGGAAAGGCATATGTTTTTTATCCTGAGATTTCTGAGGAGAAAACAACCATTAGCCTACTTCTGGATATTGATCCTATTGAGATGGTTCGGGGCGGTAAAAATATAGCAGGAGATAGTTTTGCACTTGGACATTATGTAAATGATAGACCGTATGTCGCTTCTTCTTTTTTAAGTGTTGCTATTGCTAAAGCATTTTCCACTGCGATGAATGGAACTTGCAAATTTAATCCTGAGTTAGTTCAGAAAAAAATTCCTTTTGAAATAAGTATTACTTCTCTGCCAGCAGCAACAGAAGGAAAGGTTTACATTGATAAATCGCATGAGTGGCAAATGCAGAGTATCTCCGATATTTGCGAAGGGGATACAAAACTATTTTTAAAAACTCCTTATAAAATTGTTTCTGTAAATGATCCAATAAGCTGTGAGGAGTTAATTGAATGGTGGCTTACCCTAACTCAAAATGGCGGTGAAGGAATGGTAGTAAAACCATTTGACTTTATTTCTCACAGTTCAGACGGACTTCTACAACCCGCTATTAAATGTAGAGGAAGCGAATACTTGCGAATTATCTATGGACAAGAATACGATACTCCTGAAAATTTACAGAGGTTAAAAAATCGTGGACTTTCTGGAAAACAATCTCTTGCTATCTGTGTTCATAGCTCTGGCGCGTGGTGAACAGTTTCTTACATCAAATTCACGTTACGATCTAGGGGTTAATAGGAGTAGCCTATTTTAATGTCTGATTTCCTGTTGTCAATAGACGATAGTATATTGAATTTTGGCAAAGAATCCTTCGTTTCCAAAAAAAGATTCTCTGCTTGTATAAATATTCAAGCTGGTTTTTCTTTTGTCTATTTCCATCTCAGAAGTTTTTCCAATCAAATAAGTATGTACAATTTGGATTAAATAAACTGCTACTGCACCTGCCGCTATTTGATTTCTGATACCTTCCGCATTTTCAAAATTTTGGAAGGCGGCTCTATCTAGTTGGTAGGACAAAAGATAAGAATTAATTGCTTTTGATTCAATGAAATTTGGATTATAAAGAAAACTTAAATACAAATTGGTGGAAACGCTTTTTTCATATTTGGAAAACTCTTCATTCATTTTTTGGTTTTGGTAAATTGCACCCAGAGTGAATGCTAGAAATGTACCTGCATAAAAATATCCTGGAGCTTTTCTTTCTAATTCAAAATGACCAAGACCTGGAAACAAAAAAGATTTAAAAAGAGCATCTCTTCGTTTCAGTTTTATTGTATTTAGTTTTTCATCTTCTTCTATTTCAACAAGAAGGGAGTTAATATTTTGAATTTCAACATCTGCCAAATCTTCTTGCGGCGGTGAATCTTTGGACGGTGAATCTTTTGCAGGTTGCTTATAATTTGGAAATTTATCTTTTACTTTTTTGAGAAGTTTTTTTAAGACTGAGTCATCCTTTATATCTTGGATTACGATAGTTCCAATAGCATCTTTTCTTACTTTAACATCTTTGTTTCCATTTTCGGTTTTAAAATATATATAAGAATCGTCTTGTTTATAAACAATTCCTTTTAATACTTGTAAATCTTTGAAAACAATCGTGTGACTAAACAAAGGAATACTGAATAAAAATAAAACCAATATTACAACAACTTTCATTAAATTTGTAAAACTGTTAACTTTCCAAATCCATTTTCTATTTAAAAATTGATTTATATTCATAAAATAATTCATACCTCTATTCAAATTCTTTCGATCAACTTACAAGATAAAAAAATAACCTTACGTCAAAATTACTATCTAGACACACAACGAACGTAAGCGTTAATCGTGCCCACACTTTTACTCTTGGTGTCGACTTCGCCATCACCAAAACGCAGATACCAAGCATTAGTCGCTCCAGTTGAAACGGAAGACGAAGTCCAATAACCAGAACTAAATGTATTTGGAAAAAAAGTTATGTTAATGATTGGACCACCTATTCTATCATAATCTACAATACTAACCAATTCATCTCTTGTAGGAACTCGCCAATTGGTTCTGCCTGCAAACCCACCAGATGGAATCGAATTTGCATCATTACAAGCGTTCCAAAGGGAACTGGTTTGTCCGTTTAAAAAAGGAGATTGTAAAAGCTGAGCAGAAGTACCACCATTACAATCATTAGTGTTTGTGCTACAATATTGATATTGTCCAGCCGTTCCTCCTAGGCAGTCACTTCCACTTCTTGGAACACCGGAAACATTGCTCATCGTACACTTCATCCAAGTGAGTCCAGTATTGTTGTCTTTAATAGTATTATTTCCATTGTCCGTAAACGATTGAATTGTATTTCCTGTGCTTGTATTTGTGCTCGTGCTTGTATTCGTGCTCGTGCTTGTATTCGTGCTCGTGCTTGTATTTGTGCTCGTGCTTGTATTTGTGCTCGTGCTTGTATTTGTGCTCGTGCCTGTATTTGTGCTCTGATTTGGATTTACGAAACTAACAATTACAGTGTATTCCTGACTACTATCATCTGTAGCTACTATTGTATATTTTAAAGGAGTCGTAAAATTGTTTTCTGTTTCTCCATTGATTTGTTCTATTCCATTTACCAAAACTTTTTTTCCTGTGTGAGCAAAAATCGCAGCAAGGTTAGTTACGTTTGTTCCAAATGGAAGAGAAATATAAACGTTAGTTCCATCAATAGTGCCAGAAGTTGAATTTAAAATAAATGATTTTATTTCTTTAGATGTGGGTGAACCAATACTAGTAGAAATAGTGTACTGTTGTGTTGTGCCATTATTCGCTTGTACATCAAAGAGCACAGGCGTTGAATAATTATTTGGTGTTCTACTGGAAATTTGTTCCACATTGTTTATGAAGCTTTTTGTTCCATTGTGTGAAAAAGTTGGAATCAAATTGGTTGCATCTGTTCCATTTGGAATATATACTGTGATATTCGTTCCAAGAATCACACCTCTTGCTTGAAGGGAATCAAACTGAAAATTTTGAAGTAACTTAGAATCTGCAGTTCCTGTTTTGGTACTAATCGTATAATCAGACGTTGTGCCATTTTCTGCACTGATTTGAAAAATTAAGTCATTTGAATAGTTGTTTGTTGTTTCCCCTGATTTTTGTTCAGTCCCACCCACTATCGCTTTTACACCTATTTTAAAAAAAGTAGCGACTTGCGAATCGAGATTAGTTCCAAATGGAACTGTAATATCTACTTTCTTTCCAGTTATAATACCAGATGAATTCGTGGCAGTTATTTGGTAAACTTTGAGAGCTTTAGCATCCGATGGTTTTGTGGTTGGGAAAAAAAATGGCCAGAGTCTAACCATTGCTCCTGCAGGTTTAGTAGCATCCAAATCTTGTTTTAGATAACCGCAAGAGATAAAAATAATGATCAAAAATATTATTTTAAATTTCATAATCTAGCTCCTCTTTTTTCTGTCGACTTTGGGTTTTAGATTACGATTCGTCAATAAAAAATTGCAATGTTTATTCTCGCCTAAAAACCTTTGGATCTGATATTATCCGAGTTCAGATGAAAGCGGAACGTGAGATAGTATTTTAGATAAATTTATAGATTGAACGACATGACTCTAAATGTTTTCTCGTTCTTAGTCAATCTCAAGGAGAATAGTATGGAGTCTATCATTGAATCGGTTTTTCCAATAGTTTTTTTTATTTTCATTGGTTTTATTGCATTCTCGGTTAATTTTTATTTTGCGAAACAAAGAAGAGAGAAAATGGAGGACTTAGCCAAAGAGCTTGGTTTAGAATTTCAAGTCTCTAATAGGGGCAAAACGATATTAGACCACGTAGCAGAAAGTAAACAAATCGGTCCAAGTTCCCAAGGTGTAATCCAGTTATTGTTTAGTGTTTTCTCTGATTGGAAAATAA
>DDBL01000140.1:195-6102 GCA_002333425.1 Leptospiraceae bacterium UBA2033 | reverse complement strand
ATTTTGCAACAACTCTATTGTTTATAAAAGATCGAAGGATAATATCAAAAAGCTGGTGACTGCTTTAAAAAATCATAAACCTTATCTTAGAGGAGCACCGGAAGGTTTACCTTTTCTATTTGATGAAAAGACAATCGAAAGCGGACTCAATTTTACTCTTACTACTGATATTGGATACATTGATTTACTCGCAGAAGTTCCAGGCGGTAATTACGAAAATATATTACCAGACACAATTCTTGTAGATGTCTATAATCGTAAGATTTGCTGTGTGGATTTAAAAAGATTGATTCAATTAAAACGCGCAAGCGGAAGACCAAAAGATTTCGAAGCAATTTCAGAGTTAGAAATTTTGCAAGAAAAAGAAAAGAAATAAACCACGAAGAGCACGAAGATATGATTAAAGAAAATATTAAAAATAAAACCCCCTTCGTGCTCTTCGTGGTTAAAAAAGCATGAACACAGAAACCTTTTTAGAAAACTTCCATACTATCGCCAATGCACCGAAGGGAGTATTCGTCTGGAGATTAGTCAATGACTAAATATAGAATGTACGTGGATGAAGTTGGTAATGCGGATTTAAAAAATGCTTCCGATGAAAATCAACGTTTTTTAAGTTTAACAGGTGTTATCCTTTCTTTGGAGCATGTGCAAAATTTTTTAAATCCTCAAATGGAAAATTTAAAAGCTAAGTATTTTAATAGTCTTTCAGGGCTACAACTTTGTGATTTAATTGCACATCCTAGTAGAAGAGAAATTCTATTGGAAAATAAAAAAATTATTGATACAAGAAAAGACATATTTGGAGACAAAATCTCTGAAATTTTAAAAAGTAAATATGATAGTGTAAAGGGAAAGATATATGGGAAAAAATTACTGCCCTAAAATGAAAAAGGCTCTTGCGAGCCCGATGGTAAACCATCCACCTCCACTAATGTGGATTAGTTACATTGTCGGAAAATTGGAAGAAAAGTCAATAAGAAATCCACTTCTCCGTGCTCACTGGGGTCAAAAGCCATGAACACAGAAACCTTTTTAGAAAACTTCCATACTATCGCCAATGCCCCAGGAGGAATCGCAAGACTTAGAGAAATGATCTTGCAACTTGCCGTACAAGGAAAATTAGTCGAACAAAATCCAAACGATGAACCCGCATCGGAGTTGTTGAAGAAGATTGAAGCGGAGAAGGAGAAGTTGGCGCAAGGAGGGAAGATAAAGAAAAAGAGCTTCGATAGAACTAAGTATGAGAGTCAAAGTTTTTCTATTCCTGAAAACTGGACTTGGTCGAGCTTGAATCAAATTGGTGAAATTAATCCAAGAAATGAAGCACCGGACAATTTAGAAGTTTCATTTGTTCCTATGAGCGGCATATCGCAATTATATTCAGGAAGTATAATCGCTGAAACTCGTCTTTGGGGAAGCATAAAACAAGGCTTCACTCATTTTGCAGAGGGAGACATTGTGTTGGCAAAAATTACTCCCTGTTTCGAAAATGGCAAAGCTGTGGTGATGCGTAATCTTAAAAATGGTATTGGGGCGGGCACAACAGAATTACATGTATGTAGACCAATATTAAAATCAATGAGTTTGGATTATATTTTTATTTTCTTAAAATCACCTTACTTCTCTTTTGAAGGTCAAAAAAATATGACAGGAACAGCAGGTCAAAAGAGATTACCAACAGATTACTTTGCAACAAAGGCTTTCCCTCTCCCACCACTCTCCGAACAAAAACGCATTGTGGCTAAGGTCGATTCGCTGATGGCTCTTTGTGATAGACTCGAATCTTTACAAAAAAAGAAAGTAGAGCTAAACAGTCTTACCCGCAAGACTGCGTTTACTGCTTTAGGAAATGCAAATGAACCTTCCGAACTCAAATCCGCTTGGGCGCGTGTGGAGGAAAATACGCAGTATCTGCTTGATAGCGAAGAGGCTGTGGAGGAGATGAAGAAAACGATTCTACAAAATGCGATTAAGGGGAATTTGGTTCCGCAAGATCCAAACAATGAGCCTGCTTCGGAGTTGTTGAAGAAGATTGAGGTGGAAAAAGAGAGTTTAACCACGAAGAGCGCGAAGGAAGAAGTTTATCTTGATAGATTTGATATTCAAAATGGAATCGCAAATCATAGTTATAAAAATAGTATTCCAACTACATGGCATCTTATGAAATTTCAAGAGGTGGCAACAATTAAATCAAATTTAAAAAACCCGAAAGATTATTTAGATTTGCCGCATGTCGCACCAAATAATATTGAGAAAGATACTGGAAAGCTAATGCAATATGGAAGTGTCCGAGAAGATGGAGTTACAAGTGCTAATCATTTATTTTATTCTGGTCAAATACTTTATTCAAAGATAAGACCTAAATTAAATAAACTATGTATAGTTGATTTTGACGGTTTGTGCAGTGCAGATATGTATCCTATTGATAGTAAAATTTTTACTCAATATTTAAAGCTATTTATGTTGAGTGATATTTTCCTTGAGCAATCTATTTCGGAAGATAATCGAATCGCTATGCCAAAGATAAATCAAGAAAAATTAAATCAAATACTCGTATTTGTCCCTCCTCTCGAAGAACAAAAGCGGATTGTGGAAAAAGTGGATTCTCTTTTTGCGCTCTGCGATAGACTACAAAAACAATTAGCGACTGCAAAGACTACTGCGGCTAATTTGGCGAAGGCGGCGGTGGAGAGTTTGACTGGGATTCAATCTACGGAGAAAGAAAAAATGAAAGCACCTAAAACAGAATTAGTTTCTATATTACGTTTATCTAAAGCACCGACTGTGAAAGACAAGGCTCCTTTGTCTGCGATTTTGTTAAAACATAAAGAATCTATGAGTGCCAAGAATCTCTGGTTGAATTCTGGTATGGAGATTGACCAGTTCTATCAACAATTAAAAACCGAAATGGCGAATGGCTGGATTGTAGAGCCTGAGAAAGCTTATATGCAAGTAGTGGAATAAAGAATGCATCTGCAAAGTTTAAAAATTAAATCCTTTCGGAATTTAGAAGATATTGCAATTACCTTCGATGAGAAGTTTACTAGTCATGCCATCATTGGTCAGAATGGTTCTGGAAAATCAAATCTTCTCGAATCTATCATTACTATCTTTCGGGATTTGGATTTACAAAATCCTGCATCGCTTTCTTACGAAATGAATTATTTGATTCGTGGACATGAAATTGTTATAAAGGCTAATCCTGGTAAACCTCCTGAAATTTCCATTGACGGAGAGAATAAATCCGCACGGTATCTTAGAGAGCATGATAAGGAATATTTACCCTCTCATATCTTTGCTTATTATTCCGGCAAAAATGAACGAATTGAAAAATTGTTTCAGGCTCATCAAAAGAGTTTTGTAAAAGAACTTAGAGCGGGTAAGGATGATTTAATCCGTAGATTGTTCTATTGTCGGGGTGGTCATAGCCAATTGGTTTTACTTGCCTGTTTAGTTTATAGTGATCCCACGTTTACCCAAATTTTAAAAGACCTCAATATTCTAGAACTAGATTCTGCTTTATTTGTAATCAAACAACCTAACTACTTACGAAAAGATTTAAGCGAGAAAGATATTTTAGAAGGTGATCCCCGCTTCTGGTATGCTCGCGGAACCGCCGTTTCTGAATTCTTGGATAAGTTGTGGCAACTAGCCGTTGCCCCCATAGATGATAAACTCGAAAAGCAAATTGATTTTCGCGGGAGAAGTGAAGAACAAAAACAAATTTATCTGTATATCAAAGACAAAGAAGATTTGCAAAAACTCGCAGATTTGGTCGGTCCCCCTGAGACTTTCTTTCGTTATGCGGAAGGTGCTTATATCGGAGATTTGATTGAAGAAGTTAGAATTTCTGTGAAACATAAAAATTCTGATGGAACGATGACCTTTGATTATTTGTCCGAGGGAGAATTACAGCTATTAACCGTTCTTGGACTTATGAGACTAACTAGCCAAGATCATTGTCTGTTTTTACTTGATGAGCCGGATACTCATTTGAATCCGATTTGGAAATTACGTTATTTTGAAGAAATAGAAAAAGTTCTCCAAAGAAATGCAGACCAAACTATTAAAGGGGATTCGCAAATTCTCATTACTACTCATGATCCGATTATGGTAGGTAGTTTAAAGAAAGAACAAGTAAAGATTCTTAAAAAAGAAAAGGGAAAAACTTCTATTGAAGAGCCAGACCAAGACCCACAGGGTATGGGAGTCACAGGATTATTAAAGAGCGAATTATTTGGATTAAGCTCAACCCTTGACTTTGAGACACAGCGAAGACTAAATGAACGAAATGCTTTATTTGCAAAAGGAAAAAATAGAACTAAGGAAGAAGATGAAAAATTGACGCGACTCAGTGAAGAGTTAGCTGATTTGGGTTTTGCTCAAGATTTTCGCGATCCAATGTATGCTAAGTTTGTTCAGCAAATGGCACTCAAAACTAAGTTTCAGAAAGAAGTTCTCACGTCAGAAGAAATCGAAGAACAAGATAGAATTGCTAGTGAAATTATAGATCAGATTTTAGCAGAGGAAAAGAAATCACTATGAGATACATTGATTATAGTAATTTCAAACCGGATGCTGAGTGGTTAAAGAAGGCAAAAGATTTGACTGATAAAATGATCGAACTCCACAAACAGGGAAAATTGGAAGAAAGAAATAAACTCATGGAAGATAATTCCGCTCATTGGGGAAAACTCAAAGAAGAACTTTTAAAATTATCTCATAACAAATGTTGGTTTTCGGAAACGAAAGATTTATACTCTCACTATGATGTAGAACATTTTCGTCCCAAAAAAGAAGCGAAGGATTTGGCTGGGAAGGACATAGGAGGATACTGGTGGTTAGCCTTTGATTATCATAATTATAGAATCTGTGGAAATGTGGGAAATCGAAAAAAGGGAGGCTGGTTTCCCTTAAAAGAAAACTCTCCAAAATCCAAACATGACGACCCTTGCGAAGAATCGGAGTTGATTTATCTCATTGATCCAATCATTCCCGAAGATGTAAACTTATTAGCTTTCGATGAAGAAGGAAAAGTAATTCCTCATCCAGTAATCGTTGATAATTGGGAAAAAAGAAGAGTAGAAGTTTCCGTTGAAAGATTAAAATTAAACGAACATGCACCTCTTACAGAAGCTAGAAGAAAAATCTGGCAGGAGATGAGTAAGAATATCGAAGAATACTATGAGTATAAAAAGAAATGTACCGGAACGAATCATGCTGTTATGAAACAAAAATTATCAGATGTTTGCAGGAAGATTAAAAAGATGACTAAAGAAGAAGAAATTCTTTCCTCTGTTGCTAAATGGTGTATCTTATTTAGAAATGATCAGCAATTAAATAATTTAATATTTTAATGAAAGCTACGATAGTTATTATTTCTATGCAAAGGTTTTATGTTGAAGAAACGCAAATATTTTGACATAAAGAATAGTTCATGTCGAAGAAATAGGATTTTTTCTACATGACATCCTCAAATATAAAACAGAATCCCTCCGGAATATCCACACCCGTCTACAACTCCGTTCTAAAAGACCTGTCACAAATTTACGAACAATCTCTAAACGATGGAAACCAAGACTGGAACAAAACGATATTAACCTCCAATTGGAAAATGGGTGAAATCATCGTCAAGATACAAGCTGGCAAAGACAGGCAAGCGGGTTATGGGGATAAGGTTCTAACTCAGTTATCGAAAGATCTGAATCAAAAATATGGAAAAGGATTCTCCGATAGAAATTTAAGATACATGAGAAAATTTTATCAAACTTATCGAATGAATCAAATCCACTCAGAACTTTCTTGGTCGCATTACCGTTGTCTTCTTTTAATTGAAGATTCTAGATTGCGATTAGAACTGGAAAAGAAAGCTATCAAAGAGGCACTGTCCCAACGAGATTTACT
>DDBL01000140.1:0-168 GCA_002333425.1 Leptospiraceae bacterium UBA2033 | reverse complement strand
TTACTTCTAGCACAAAAGAGCTATTTACCTACAAAGCATTCTTACTTCGAGTCATTGACGGGGATACATTACAGGTTCGTATTGATTTGGGCTTTTCAATTGTCATTGAACAACGTTTGCGGCTACGAGGATTAGACGCTCCTGAGCTTGGGACAGGTCAAGGAAAAT
>DDBL01000094.1 GCA_002333425.1 Leptospiraceae bacterium UBA2033 | reverse complement strand
TGAAGTCGGCTTTTCGTATTTGGATCGGAAATCCGCCCGTTCTGCTCACGCTGTAAAGATAGCATGGCAAAACCCCATTCTCGCTCGGTCGCTCGAATATGGCTGGATCACCTCCTTTTTTAAAGGAAATATGTCGATCAGTGGCTTCGCAGAATTGCTCCCTATGGGTCGCAATTCTATCTTTTCACGAAGATAGTTACTGACATCCCCCCTTTCGTCAGATGGACGAAACCTAGCAGGCCTCAGAACTCACGCCTGATGGCTTCCGCTCTTCGCCGGTTGAATCAAGTCTCTTGGTCACGCTACTTTTACAGCGCCTTGTTCGGGAAGATTCTTCGAGTTTGAGAAAGTCGAGCTGGCGGGTGGGTCTTTTGGCTGGGGCATATGGTTTTAAGTGCGTGTAGGCTAATGCCTACACTTAAGATATGAAAGCCTCAGCTAAAAAGCTGAGGCTTTTTTATGTACGGAGCTTACCATAAATCGCAGACTATTCTTTCAAACAATGCTGCGGCTATCCGTGACTTTGCGCAAAATATAATAAAAGACTTGCTCGGTTTATGATTTAGAAATAAAATAGATTTATGGAACATACATTAAGAATTCCACAAGAGGTTTGGCTAGCACTCAAATTACCGGATCAGGATATGGAGAATGTTCTACTGCTGGAACTATCAATATCTCTATATGAAAGAAAAATCTTATCGTTTGGCAAATCGAGAGAATTATCTGGTCTATCAAAATGGCAATTTCATGAAGAGTTAGGGAAAAGAAAAATTGAACGTCATTATGATTCGGTTGCCTTTGAAGAAGATTTAAAATATGGACTTGGATAAAGTTGTTAGTAACTCCTCGCCACTCATAAATCTTTCAAAGATTGACAGACTAGATTTATTAGAAAAGTTATACGGTCACATTATGATTCCTAATGCAGTATTTGAAGAATTAATTTTAAAAGGCGAGTATTCAAAAGACATTGAAAAATTTACTCCTCTCGTAAAAAATAATATCATAGAAGTAAAAACTGTCAAAGATACAAATTTCATTCGAGCTTTGCAAAAAGATTTGGATAGAGGCGAATCAGAAGTAATCGCTCGTGCGAAAGAAGAAAATGCAACGCTTCTAATCATTGATGAAGTGGATGCTAGACGAATCGCAGATTTTCATGATTTGAATAAAACTGGTTTTATTGGTGTGTTAATCAAAGCAAAACAAAAAGGTTTTCTAGAAGATATTATTAAATCCATTGACCTAGCGATTGAAAAAGGTTTTTGGATTAACAAAGAACTTTATAAGAAAATTTCGAACTCTCTTTCTTGAAATAAAAACCCTATCTCACACTATTAATATCTTGCCTTATCCTTTACTTTTTTCTCATTGCATAAGGCAATCCTATGAAATCCAAGACTCTTCCTTACAAGCAAGCAAGCAAGCAAGCAAGCAAGCAAGCAAGCAACGCTATCGCCTAGAGCGCAATTTTGCCTTAACGTCGTCTCCAACCAAACTTTTATATCAAAACATAAAACCATTGTCGCGCCTTGCCGCAACAGTTGCGGAAATATTCGCTTATTCTCCTTTCCTAAGGAAGGAAAATGTATGCTTTTAAGTTTTGAGATAGGTTCTTACAATAAAAAGAAATCTAGTTCTTTCGATTTAACAAAGTTTGTATATAAGCAAGCTCTGACTAAAACTTATTTTTTCTATCGCTTATCTGGAGTGAATCGCAAACTCGTGGCAATACAAAGATTTGTCTACGTTTTTTTATTTAAGCCGAATACTCTTAGTTATCCGCAAGGCTTCTTTCTTTTTACTCTTTTTCATATAACGCATACTTTTAATAAACCATGTAAGCTAAGGAGATTTCTATGAAGTCAGTAAAATATATTTTGATGTTGCTAGTTGTATTTGCTTTGATTAGGTGTTCAAACACAACAAAAATTTTACAGGATAGGTATTATATAAATCCAGAAATAGTACCAAAAGGTTATGCAAATAGAAATAAAAGCAACGATTATGATTACAAACAAATTGAATCTAACCTGACAGAAAATCTGAATGAATTCATGGTTATCCTCAAAGATAGATATAGCAAATGCAGAAATAGTAAAATGAAATTCAATGTAGAAAAGGCAGAATTAAAAGTAAAACTGGAGAGAATACAAAGAACAGAGCTAACTCGAAAAGCAGAGGAGACTATAAATGCAGAAGTCCCTTTTGCAAATCTATATATAAAATTTGATTCTTCCTATAAATATCAACATCAGATAGAATTGGAGTTCACTAGGAAAAATCCTCAATATCAACTAGAATATTTTGTGAATCCTAAGCAGTTGATAGATAAGCATTTTAATAGTAAACAATTTGGGGGTTTGGCGTTCGTTATATTTTCAAAAAAAATCATTGCCCCAGAACTGTTTGTAATGACGAAAAGTGAAAATATCGATTTTTTATCCGCATTCTATAATTTTGTTTCTCTTTCAAAAAAAGAAAAAATAGTTACAAAAACTTATTTCTCTAATGAGTTTATTGTTCGAGAATTCGAGAAGCCTGAACTAATTGATCTTTTAATAAACTCTCCTTTAAGATGCATTGATCCTAAGACAAAAGAGAAAGTAGACGAATATTTTGCAATGTTTGTATGGGAAGAAAGGCTAAAGGAATGCGCAATTGATTCCGGCGCTTTTGAATTTGCACCAGAAAGTAAAAAAAAATTCTATCAACCAAATGAACTAGTTGTTAATGTAAAAGATAAAGATGATAAAATAGATCGATACAGGTTAAATCCATATTACGCAGAACACTTAATAGCCGAAGGTGTAACATTCGATTGTAGTAAACCGGAAAATTGTAATTTTGTAACCAAGGATAATAAGCTCTTAAAAGCTAAGCCAAGTTTTAAAGAAAGTCAGAATCAAGGAATTCTAATGTATTTATTGCAACAATTTATGAAAATAATTACACCGAATAAAATAACCCCACAGGAGCAAACCCCATGAAACCAATCCTACTAATCCTCCTACTCACACTATCCTGCGGCGTTAGCCGCGAGACCATTCGTTACGAACTCCCACCGAAGCAAGCGGGGGATGATCCTGCGAAACTGCAAACCATCCTCGCGTTCAAAACAAAAGACGCGGAGAAATTATTTGATAAGGATGCTTACGTGATCGATGAACAATTTAAAAAAATTGCTGGGAAGGAAAGTTCTAATCCAATCGTTCTTAAAGCACTTGCAAAGATTGATGGAAAACTTACTAACTTGGATAAAGCGAAGGCTATTTATGAAAAGGCTGGGCTTACGAATAATTCGCATTATGCGTGGGTGTTGCATGATTATGGGGATTTTTATAAAGGTAAAGGAGATTATTTAAAAGCAGAGGAGTATTATGATTATGCGATAAAGATATTTGAGGGGTTGGGAGATTTGAGAAGTTTGTCTCATACTTTGAAAAATGCAGGAGTTAATCTGAAGGACTACGTAAAAAGCTATTCAGAGCAAGCGGGTAATCGTTACTCCAATACTATGCTTTCAAAATTACCTAAAGCAAAAGAGTTTTTTATAAGGCAAAAATTAATATTAAATTCTAAAGAGCTTTTGGTGGATAAAAATTTTGAGTATGATCGTAGCGAGAATAGTTTCTATTTAGGAAGCCTTTATCTGGATCGCTGGGTATATGAAAATTCAAAAGAATTTGGTTCTTTGGGAAACTATTTTTCAGATTATAAAGACTACGAATTGACAAAAAATTATTTCGATGATGTTTATCGTGTCTCAAAGAATAAAGGGTATTATGATTTAGCTTGGAAATCTTCCGGTAATCTCGGGAATTTAAATTACATAATAAACCCATTCGATATTAACCTTATTGTACCGAAAATGGGATTCAGCGTTACTCATGATCTTTTTAATTTTGAATTGGATCAAGAACATACTGATAAGGTAAAAGCTTCCAAATTTTTTGAAGAAGCGTCTGAATTTGCCTCAAAGGATGGAATGATCGTATTGTCACTGGATTATTTACATCGTGCTGCTATGGTTTATCCTGATGATGAAAATCCTAAAGAGAGACAAAGAGTATTCACTTCTCTTTTAAATAAAATAGATTCTTTAATCAAAGAAGATAATAAGTTTATTTTGGAAAAAATTTACCTTATCAAGATGGATATTGGTATTACATTTATTGGAAAAGTAGGAACAGAAAAAGAGGTTCTAAATTACTATAAAAATATTATAGAAGATAAACGATTTACAATAAAATTTTTAAAAGATAATTACCCTTACCTCACTTATCCCCAACATGAGTTGAGTCTGTATTTTGATGCAGAGAAAAAGTATTGCGAAGCCGCGAAATGGGAAAAAGAAAGAATCGAATTGGATAAATTATTATCAAATAAAAAGTCTGATACGAAAAATTTAGAAAGATTCACTCGTAAATGCAGTTTAGAAAATCCGTTGAGTAAAGATAATCCGATAGTTCAGAATGATTCTGTAGTCAGTGTTTATTTTAAAAATAGATTTTATGATTTAGCAGATATTTTCACTATCCAGCCAACGGGTGCTGTTTTTGGAGCCCAAGCATCATTAGGTCCAATTCATTTTGGATTAGGATCTTTTTTTGATGAATTTTGGAAATTCAATACAGAGAAAAGTTTAGTGCAGCGAACTTTTCTTATCGGCTTTGGAACGGATGGTCGTCTTCACATGATCGAGGATGATAGAGACGGTTGGTTTCGCAAAGGCGTAAGTAGAAAAAAAACATATACGAAAGGTGGTAAATTACCATTAGCCGAATATGGTAGAATTTCCGCAAATGCGGGAGCGGCTTATGGATTGGGTTTTGAGTTTAATTTTCTTGAAATGGGAGATTTCTTAACAGGTTTCGTTGGCTATGATCTTTTGAATGATGAATTAACTGCGAAGGCTATGCAAAAAATACGAAAAGAAAATATGTTAAGCTCTAATGAACTAAATTCTAGTCTTTTAAACGCAGTGTCAAAAGGAAATCTTTCCAAAGTAACAGAAATACTTGAAAAAGGAGCAAACCCAAATGCTGAATTTGAAAAAAAATATATTTCTCCAAAGAAACATCAGGTCTCTTTAGACGATTCGACAATTTTGATGTTAGGTATTGATGCGACAGCTTTGATGTTAGCCGCTGACGAAGGGCATGTAGATATTGTTGCCTACTTAATTAAAAGAGGCGCTAATATCAATCAATTCGATTCAGAAGAAAAAACAGCATTACATTATGCTTGCGACCGGAATCGAAAGGATATTGTAAAGTTACTCATAGAAAATGGGGCTGATGTAAACCTAGGGGCTTATTCTCCTTTGATGCATGCAGCCCGGCACGATCTTTACGCAATTACAAAAATGTTAGTAGAGAATAAAGCTAATGTAAAGGGTCAACCTGTCATTCGTAGG
>DDBL01000255.1 GCA_002333425.1 Leptospiraceae bacterium UBA2033 | reverse complement strand
AGTTTAACAGTGAGTAACCCCGATATTACAGTCATGATTTCTTTTTGGGATGTTCCAAATTCATAATGTCCCGGTGCCATGACTCCCACAGTCGCAGGTGCTTCACTTGTTTGAAATCCAATCGACTTTACTTTCCCTTCGAAATATTCATTTACTTTAAACATATTCTACCTTCTTAATGTACATTCGCACAGCTTTGCGCTAGCAATAAAACTACTCTTTTTGTAAAATGATTTTATGACAAGGAAAAATCCCAAGTTTTTAGGGTGTTCCCNNTCAATAAACCGCATCCGCGATTTATTGACCCCGCCTTGATCGCTAACACATGGCTCTCCTCTAGGCGAAGGATTTTCTACAGTTACGTATGCTTTTAGTTCGTTACTTCTGTAACTTTTTACCTGCTCTATCCCTCGTCATTTGCAGTATTCGTTCGTAAACAAGCTGTTTTCTAGAAAGAATAGCTTTTACTTCTAGTCGGAAATTAGTGATCTTCGGAACTACAAAGTTGGCTAAGTTTTTGGGGAGATTTTCTTCTAAATCAAGTGAGTCTAGTAGTAGAAGGGCAACGAAGATCCAATTCATGCTTCTATTCAAAAAAACTCGCAGGCATTTTAATTCCGCCCAATCTTCTGCCAAAGGAACAAAGTCTATGCGCTTTAAGTTCTGATGTTTTTCTTGGTATGCGGTTTTTAGATATTCATGCTTAGGAAGAAATCCATTTCTAATTAGAAAGCGGTATCTATTTAACAGAAAAGATAAGTAGGAATTCAAATTACCATCATGTTTCCTTAGACGCTCACTAAAAAGTTTCATGTGTATTTCGGGAATTAGAAAGGTAGAATTAGAGACAACATCTCCAATACTACAATGATTAGATTGCTGTTTTTTTATCCATGTTCTCATAATTATATTGGGTTTGAAAAAAGTTTTATGAGCACAATTTTGAATAAAATTTTCTTTCGGTCTTTATTTTTTACGCTGTTCGATTTTGCTATTTCTGAAAACTTACGAATCAAAGACATTTAATTATGAAAACTCTTCCCATTTACGAAGTATTAGAAGAACTGAAAAATACTTTGCGCAAAAATTCTACTGTAATTTTAGAAGCAGATCCTGGTGCGGGTAAAACCACAGTAGTTCCCATTTCTCTACTGGAAGAAGAATGGTTGCGAGGTAAAACAATATTACTCCTAGAGCCAAGACGCCTCGCCGCTCGTAATGCCGCAACTCGTATGTCTAGTATTCTTAGAGAAGATGTTGGTCAAACTGTTGGATATCGAATTCGATTTGAGTCTAGATTAAGTTCTCATACTCGCGTGGAAGTGGTTACCGAAGGAATTTTTACAAGACGAATTCAATCCGATCCCGAGTTAAAAAATGTAGGTCTTGTTATCTTTGATGAGTTTCACGAAAGAAACTTACAGACTGATCTCGGTTTGGCGCTCGCCCTTGAAGTCCAATCTGCATTACGCGAAGATCTCAAGATTTTAGTTATGTCAGCAACGTTAGACGGAAAATCCCTTTCTTATTTTTTGAGCGCTCCCATTGTTAAAAGTCAAGGTCGTTCTTATCCGGTCGAAATTCGTTACTTAGATAATTCGAAAGAGAGAATGAATGTCTCCATTCTTTTGGCAATCAAAAAAGCTTTAGCGGATAATGGTGATATTCTTGTATTTCTTCCTGGCTATGGCGAAATAAGTCGAATCCAAAAAGAATTAGAAGAAAATCTAAACATTGCGAATACTTTAATTTGTCCGCTCTATGGAGATCTTTCACCTAAAGAACAAGAGATAGCGGTTAATCCTGATAAGCTTGGAAGAAGAAAAATAATATTATCCACAAACATTTCTGAGTCAAGCCTTACGATTGAGGGAGTAGGCGTTGTGATAGATTCTGGATTTTGTAGAGTTGCACGTTTTGATCCATCGACAGGAATGACAAAGCTGATCACTACTAGAATTGCTCAAGATTCTATTGTCCAAAGAACAGGTAGAGCTGGAAGACTTGGTCCCGGTGTCTCCTATCGTATTTGGTCAAAGGAAGAGGAAAAACATTTTTTAAAAACAACTAAACCAGAAATATTAGAGACAGATTTATCTCAATTTCTTTTGGAAGTTGGTTCGTGGGGATCAACTGTCGAAGAGTTAAAGTTGCTTGATCGACCGTCAGAGAGTTCTATTTCCAGATCAAAAGCTCTTTTGCGAGAATTAAATCTATTAGATGATTCTGGAAAAGTTACAGATCTTGGTAAACAGGTTACTAAACTTCCTTTACACCCAAGATTGGGGTATATGGTTATTAGCTCCTTGAAGTTAGAGTTACTTTATCTTGCTGCTCTTCTTGTCTCGATTTTAAACGAGAAAAATCTTTTTTCTGTTGGTCACTCTTCATATCGCCAAGCTGATCTAACCTTACAAATGGACGAATTTTTGAAGAATCCAAATTCTTATCATGCAAGACGAATTAAAATTAGTGCTGAGGAAATTTTTAAAATAGCGTCTAATGGTAAACAAATTGATTTTGATAATATGAATCTTTCTGACTTGGGGTTACTATTAAGTTTTGCCTACCCTGATAGAATTGCAAAGATCCGAGAAAAAAAAAGTAGACGTTATAAACTATCATCTGGCAAAGGAGCAGTTTTACGAGAACATGATTCTTTAGAGCAATCTGAATTTTTGGTTGTTTCAGAACTCGATGGGGATAACAAAGAGGCTCTTATCTTTTCAGCTTCAAAAATTACTCTCGAGCAAATTTTGAATTTTCATAAGAACAAGATTTCGGAAAATAAAAATGCGTATCTAGATGAAAAAACAGGGCGAATCTCCGTTTTTTTAGAGAAAAAGCTGGGTGAGTTAGTTTTAGAGTCTAGAAAAATTCAAGATGCGGTTACTAGTGAGTTGCTTCTCTCGGTCTGGAAAAATTATATTTACGAAAAGGGTTTATTGATATTACCTTGGTCAGAAGAAGCTGAAAATTTCAGGAAACGTTCTGAATTTTTACGTTTGCAGGGAGAAGATTTACCTTCTCTTGATATGGATGATTTGTCCTCTAACTTAGAATGGATATTACCTTTTGTAGGCTCTATCAGAAAAGTATCTGACCTAAAAAAATTGGATTTACTTTCCATTTTGCGCTCTCTTTATTCTTATCAAAAATTGCAACTCCTAGAGAAAGAAGCACCTGAGAGATGGGAGGTGCCAAGTGGCTCAAAAATAAAATTAGATTACGGTGAAAGGGAAGTTATACTTTCTGTTAAAATTCAGGAACTTTTTGGATTATTAGAAACTCCTAAAATTGCTAGGGGTAAATTTCCTCTTACTTTAGAATTGTTATCACCTTCAAAACGCCCAATTCAAATTACAAAAGACCTTGCTGGATTTTGGGATAGAACGTACATAGAAGTAAAAAAAGAATTAGCTGGACGTTATCCGAAACATCCTTGGCCTGATAATCCTAAAGAAGCAATTGCCACTAGGTTTACAAAAAAAAGAATATCCGTCGATTAATTACAATGAATCAAAATCAAGATACCTTTCAACTTTACGAGCGACTAGCAAATAAGCCTTATCCCCTTTTTGTTTTTAACGATATAATCATACCAGCAGCAACTATTTGGGTAGGGATTAGAGCATGGTCTAAGTATTTTAGGGAACTTGGTCTTACTACAGGAGATAGGATAATTTTATCTTACCCTGAGAGTCCTGCTTTTGTTCATATTTTATTTGCATCTATTCTTGAAAAGTTAACACTTGTTATTCTAAGACCGGATAATCTTGATATATCTCAAATTACTGATCTTGATGTAAAACTTGTAATTACCTCTAAAGATTCCCCATATTCTATCAAACCTGATCTAATGGGAATGCCACCTGAAAAAATTGAGTTAAGAAATTCTGAAATTAATAGAGTTCCCGACATTCGTTTTATTTTACAATCTTCTGGGTCTACCGGAAATCCAAAATTTATCTGTTTAACAGAAGAAGGGATACTTAGTGTAATCCGTAGCCACAACAGAGTATTTGAAATAGGTAGAGGGCATGAAACTGTTGTCCTATCTATTCTGCCTTGGAGTCATTGTTTCGGTTTGGTTTTGGATTTGCTTCTTTCCACTTTTTATGCTGATTGTATTATTCGAGATCCTGAGAACGGTAAGAATATAGATTCGATTCTTTATTTTATTGAAAAAAAAGAAATCACACATTTATCCGGCGTTCCTCTTACCTTTGAAAAAGTTTTGCACCTACCTAGAGGCAAAGAACTATTATACTCTCTACATTCAGGAATTATTGGAGGTGCTCCTATTTCTAAGTTACTTTCTGAAAACTTGGTAAATACAAATTTCTTTGTTGGTTACGGGCAAACAGAAGCTTCTCCTGGAATTTGTCTCGGAGAGAAAGGTCTTTTTTTTGAGAATTATATAGGGAAACCGCTCGGATGCGAAGTTAAAATTTCAGATAGGGGTGAACTTTTATTTAGAGGAGAAAATTCATTTTATGGTTACTGGAAAAACAAAGGAATAATTTTAACTTCTAAAGATTCTTGGATTCCAACAGGCGATATGGTAGTTGAAAAAGAGCAAGGTCTTTTTTTTATCGGACGTTCTGATTTTTCTTTTAAACTCCCCAATGGCATAATGATTCAACCTGAACTAATCGAACTAGAACTCAAAGAGAAAATAAACTTAATTTCAAATTGTTTATTATTTTATTCTTTGGGAATATATTTATTTTTTTCTAGTGACTCTCTGGAAATGTATGAAGAGATAATACAGCTTATCCGCAAAAATATTCATCCCTTACTTAGGAATATTTCCATTTCAATTCTACCTTTAGATTCTTCTGAATGGATTATTTCCCCTAAAGGGGGAGTTGATCGAAAGGTAATGATTCAAAAACTTTCTTCATTTATGCAAAAGTCCTGATTTCATTTTCTGACTTATTGTATTAATTTCTTTTGATAAACTCCTGTCATTTATGAGAAAAGCTGAATACTTTCTTATTTCCTTCGCCAATTTTATCGAATGTTTACTAAACCCACTTGCTTTTTGAAATCCATTTTTTAATTCAAAGGCTTGTGTTAATATCATTGCTTCAATTGCTAATATCTCAAAGACTCTATCAATACACTCTGAAGTTTTGAGTGCGGATATTGTACCCATGCTCACAACATCCTGATTATTTGCGTTAGTCGAAATAGACTGGATAGAAGAAGGAATTGCATTTGTTCTTATCCAGGCTAACAGGGCTGTAGCCGTAACTTGTGCTCCCATAAATCCACTCTGTAAGCCAGTTTGGTTTTGTTGTAGGAATGCGGGAAGACCATTGTTTAGTTTTGAATCTGTAATTCTTGCAATGATCCGTTCTGAATGAATTGCTAGATTAGTTACCGCATTATATAGATTATCCGAAGTCAGTGCAATTGAATGTCCTTGAAAATTTCCACCATGTAAAACTAAATTTTCTTCTGAAATAAAAATCGGATTATCCGTAACAGAATTTAACTCTATTGTCACCGTTTCATTATGAACTTTAATTGTGTCCTTAATTGCTCCTAAAATTTGCGGAATACATCGAATAGAATAAGCATCTTGCAATAATTCATTTTCAAAAGAAATTTTATCGTTTGAATGGATTGTTTTTCTTTTTCTAAATCGAAGAGAATCTTTTTTATGTAAGTTAAATCTTTCAAGTACTTCTTTTATTCCTGGATGAGGTTTTAGATTTCCTATATGAGAATCAAATGCTTCCTCTTTGGCTTCCATTATTTCTGCATAAAGTAGAGATAGAGAAATTGCTAAGTCTAATGCTCTCTCTGAATAAACACCATTAACCGCAGCTATTCCTGTCATTACGGAAGTGCCATTGACTAATGCTAATCCTTCTTTGGGTCCTAACTCAATTGGTTTTAGTTTGTTTTGTTTTATTATTTTTTGGGCAGGAACAACTTTATTTTTGTAGATTACGTTTGATTCTCCCATAAGTGCCAGTGTCATATGAGCAAGTGGAGTTAAATCACCGCTAGCCCCAACTGTTCCTAGTCTTGGAACTAAAGGTAAAATTTCCAAGTTAAAAAAATCTATTAGTAATTGAAGAGAACTGGATTTGATTGCAGAATATCCTTTTGATAGACAGATAATTCGAGCTAACATTAATGCTTTTGTATGAATTGGATTAAATACTTCTCCCACTCCAGTTGCCAAATGATAGATTAAATTTTTTTGTAATTCTTTTGCGTCTTTCAGAGGAATATGGGTAGTAGCCAGTGGACCATAACCTGTGTTAATTCCATAAAGTAAAACATTTCGTTTGAGTAATGATTCTAAAAATTTTTCGGAACGTTTTATTTTATTTAAACAATCTTTTGCTAGTCGAATTTGTATTTTATTTTCTAAAATTTTTACAAAGTCTTCTAATTGTATTATCCTATCATGTATTGAATATAAAAAAGACACGTTTTATTAAATATATCCTCAGAATTAATCTTATTTAGATTCTAGGATTATTTTTTCTACAACTTCCGGAAAACATGTTTTGGATAAATGGCTAGTATCCGCAAAGTAGTCGCATTCTAATGCACCTGGCTTTTCAAAGTCATAGAATGGAATGGAATATTGTTTTGCAATTTCTGTTACTTCCGAAAGCCATTTTGCTTCGCCTTTTGTGAATTTTACTGTTTCTGATTTTAATAACTGATGAGTGCGTGGACGGTACAATACTAGATTGATGTTTTTTTCTTTTGCTTCTCTTAATACTTTTTTGAATAAGTTGGTAGATGTTAAATCTGCTTGGAAGTTTTGAAAAAAAGATTGAATTACCCATTCATTGTATTTGAGGTTAATTACCATTTGCTCTTCGGATTCTGAGCCTTGTTTTATTCCCGACATCCAACTAGCATTCTTATTTTGTTTCATTTCCATTAGTTTCTTTGCGTTTACTACAAAATCTAAAGTCGCATTTACATCTTGTTCTGAATTTGTGCCTGATTTGATTAGATTTTTCCAATTAATGTTAGATTTATTTAAAACAAATACTAGGTTTGCTAAGTATTCTACCTTATCTTTATTTGAAAATTCTTTATAAGAATCTAAAAAATCATCTACACTAAAATCATAAATATCTTTTTTTTCTCTAAACACATTGTTTTTGTTAAATGAAATATAATTAATTTCAAGAACTAACATTTTAGGTCGAGGATGAGTCTTTATAAAATGCGAATAAATTTGATAAATATGAATGAACGGTGCCGCTCTAACAGTCCAAGACGTTACTGGAATTTGAGAAATGGCTTCAGGATTTTTAATATAGGGATTTTTATCGAATAATGCTTTTGTAAAATTTGCATACTCTACACTTCTTGAAGTTCCCATAAAAATGACTGTATCTTTTTGTATTTCTTCTTCAGTGCGATTCAGTTCCTTTTTGTATTTTTCAATATGTTCTTTGTAGAGTTTATCCAAAAGTTGGTTTAAAACTTCATATGAATTAACATAATTTTGAACGATGAGTTTACGAACTGGTGGAATAATAAAAATTTTATCAAACACAAAAAGGAAAACAAAAAGTAGTAGGGGGAAGTATTTTAGTTTCATAGTTTAAAATTGGAAATAAAAGAATTGCACTTGTCTATTTGAAAGTGCTGTCATCATAAATAAAAAAACAATCGAACTTATAACAATAGCGGTTACTGGTCGTTTGACTCTAGTTACAAGTATTTCGGGTTTATATTCCAAGGTATGTAATATAATAAATAATACACACAAATATCCAAATTCTTCATATAAAATCTTTTCTCCCTTCACCCAAAAAAATGTATTTGTAATCATAAGCCCTAAATCAGAAAGAGTCGCTACTCTAAAAATATCTGCAAGTAAAAACCAAAAAAGACCCAGAACTATAAATCGAAAGAAAATCGCAAACTTTGTTTTACTTTCTGTCCAAAACTTAAAATGAGAGAGTATATTTCTTTCAAACATTAAGGAAAAACCAATTACAATTCCCCACACCACATAATTCCAATTAGCCCCGTGCCAAACTCCAGCGATGAACATTGTAATTAGATTGTTCATATCTGTCCTTATACTAGAACCCTTACTTCCTCCGAGAGGAAAATAAACATAATCTCGTAAAAAACTAGACAGGGTGATATGCCATCTAGTCCACATTTCTTTGAAACTTTGTGCGAACATTGGACCTACAAAGTTTTTAGGTAACTCAAATCCTAATAGTTTTCCGCAACCACGTGCAATGTCACTGTATCCTGAAAAATCTCCCCAGAGCTGAAAGAAAAATCCAACAAGAGCGCATAATAATGCTTTTCCCGAATATGCTGATGGATTTGAAAATACTGGATCTAAAAGTCTCGCCATCGAGTCAGCTAGAACAACTTTTTTCGTAAGACCAAATCCAATAAGTCCAATCCCCTGGACAATTTGTTCATCAGAAAGGCTTCTCTTTGAATTGAGCTGTGGCATAAATTCTTTAGCGCGAAGAATAGGACCAGCGAGTTGTTGAGGAAAAAATAGAACGAAAATAGAAAAATCTAAGTAAGAAGTTTTTTCCTGAATAGAGCCTCTATAATAATCAACCAAGTAAGCGATGATCTGGAATGTATAAAAGCTAATTGCGATTGGGAGGATAATTTGGATTTTCCCCATTGTTGTTGATTTAAGTTCAGGTTCTCCAATGATAAGTCCTAAAATTTCTGCAAGGAAGTAAAAGTATTTAAAAAATGCTATATTTAGAACATTGAGGATAATCGCAATTGTAAGTGGAAGTTTTTGTTTTGATTGAACTTTTGCATGTTCCATCCATTTTAAAAAGAAAAAATTAATCGTGATAACTGTCAAAAAATGAGACAAAAACCGAGGAAAGACTGAATCGAAACTAATAAAGTCCCAGCTCCCATAGAAAATAATTGAGCTAATATAGAGAATAGGTTTTCTAAATTTCTCAGACGTGCTGTGATAAAGTAAATAAACTATTACAAAAAAAACTAAGAATAAAAAAGAATTGAATAACATGTTAATAGATAAGTGATTTTATTTTAGAATATTAGCAAATCATTATTTTTATTGCGCATGTCGTTTTTTTAATTCGTCTTCAATTTTGTAAAGAGGAATATTTTTCTCAACAAGCAAAACTTGTATGTGAAAAAGTAGATCTGCAACTTCATGCACTAGTTCATGTTCATCCGAATTTTTGGCAGCGATAATGACTTCACCGGCTTCTTCTCCAACTTTTTTTAAAATTCGGTCGATGCCTTTTTTGAATAGCTCTGCTGTGTAAGATTTTTCAGGAAGCTCTGCTTTTCTTTTTTTTAATAATTCTTCTAATTCTTCTAAAAATTTCATGTGACTAACTTAGATTCCTTTTTTCCTTTAGTAAATTTCTGATTTGATTTTTATGTTTCCTTTAAAATTCAAATATCTAATATAGTAGAACTTGTATTACTTAGAGGTATTTTCCATGATTCGATTTATCCCTATTTTTCTCACTCTATTTTTTTCTCATTCAGTTTTCTGTGAAACAAAATGGTTAAATTCCCTTGATGCTGCACTAACGAAAGCACAGGAGGAAAATAAACCGATAGTTTTGGATTTGTATACTGACTGGTGCGGTTATTGTAAAGTTTTAGAAGAAAAAATTTTTCCAGCCAAAGATGTAGCTTCTGAAATAGAAAAATTTATTGCTGTTCGTATTAATGGAGACGAGTTTCCTGATTTGGTTACTAAATTTTCCGTCCGTGGTTATCCCACAATTATTCTCTTGGATAAAACTGGGTATTTCATAGACAAAATTACTGGCTTACCGGATAACACCTTGTTAATCACTAAATTGCAAGAAGCATATATTAAAAAAGATATTGAAGGTGGTCTTCTCGCAGAGCAAAAACAATCACCAGATAGCGTTCTTCCTAATTATAATCTTGGACTTTTTTATTATCGAAATGGAAATTTTAAAAATTCCTCGGAATATTTTTTGAAATCATACAATGCTACAAGTTTAGAAGACCAAGACAAAAAGCCAGAAGCATTATTTTTTTTAGGACTCGTTCAAATCCAAGAGAAAAAATTCCAAGAAGCAATTTCTATTTGGGATACTTATATTGAAAAATACCCGGAAAATAGGAAGGGAACTATTTTTTATTGTAGAGGAATTTCAAATTACTTTTCTGGGAAAAGAAAAGAAGCTAAAGAAGATTTATTAAAAGCAAAAGAACTGTCCCCAAATAAAGAACAACTAGAAAAGATTGAAACGTTTTTAGCTGAACTTGAAACTTAAATATCTCCGTATTGAACTTTTACCATTATTTCATTCATCTTTTCTAGTTCTTCTTCTGAAATAAACGATTCAAGTTCTCCGATCATTCCTGAAATAAAAGCGGATTGCATCACACTGACTATATCCGCAGTTCCATGCATAACCATATTATAATTATTAATCATATTGTGACGAATCCACTCACTTCTCAATTCAAACCATAAATTTCGAATCGCAGAATCTATTTCTTCTTTCTCTGAATCTTTATGAATGGAAATGATTGCGCCTAACGCACGAACTTTTTGTTTTGTGTTATATTTAAGTTGGAGAATTTGTTTTTCGGTTAATTCGGGATTATCCTTAATCAGGTTAAGTACAACTGTGTTATCCTTATACCTGATATACAAATCATGTAGATTTTTAATTTGTGGGTTCAATGGTTACTTCTTTTTTACAAAAATCCAATTTGTAGAACTCACTTGGTCTCTATAAAGCTGGATGATTACGTTCGTAGGTTTCATTTTGTAGGTAAACACATAGTTAAATGATGTATCTAAATGTCCTTTTGCGATTCCATCTTTGAATCTTCCGTAGAACAATCTGTTATTTGTACAAATTGCAACTTGAGTGAAGAAATTTTTTCCTTCTGCATTTTGTATGGGAACTCCTGCAAGCTCTGACTCATATTTATTGTATAATAGAATCAGTCCATTATCATCCACTTTAATAATTCCAAAATCCGCATTATCCGCTTGGTCATGTGAGAGATAACCCAAATTATATAATATTCCTTTTGCAAAATCTTCCATTTACTTTTCTCCTATTTATTTATTCAGAAATTTCTTTTTCTTTGTAGAGGGATTTGAGTTGTTCTTCCATTCCCTTGGCGAGATTGACTAAATCAGAAATTGAGTTTACACCTTCGAAGGATAGAACTGCTTCTTCTTTTTCTCTATACAAATCTTCGACTTGATCTTCTAAAGATTTTATATAATCAGCTAACTCTCTTATATCGTTTGTTCTTTTGAGAAAAGGCTCAATATCTTCATAGACAGATTCTAATTGTTCAGTAATACTTTTTGAGTAACTTACAAGACTTTGAACGTCAGCCGCTCCAGTAACGCTTGCGGATATGTATTCATTGATCCAATAGACTGGAGAATTTTGTGCTTTTAGTTTTTCTAATTTCATTCGTTCGGCGAGAGGAAAGTTATTCTCAAGTTCTTTATTCGTATATAACATAGCTTAATGTATATAAATAAGTATAGTTTTTTTCAAGTAAATTTTGATAGGATTTCTATTAAATGAAAATTAAAATTAGAGTTTGAAATCATTCACAATGGTAAGTAATCCGTCTGATTGTGTTTTTAAATTCATCGAAAGTCTTTTTAATTCTTCAGATTCCTCTAAAATAGATTGAAAGGAGGAAGAGAATTCTTCAACAGAAATTCCTATTTGGTCTGTAACTTTTTTTTCTTCATTTACTTTTTTGATTACCATTTCTAGGAATTGATAAAGCACTTTGGAACTATTGGAAATTTTGATGGTATTATCTTCTTGTTTTACAATTTGTACATTAATTTTTTGGGTAGAAGATTGCACTTTTTGCACATTGTGAATTAGTTTCTTTAAACTTTCAGAAGAATTATTTACGCAGGTATAACCATAATTAACCGTCTTGATAGTTTCATGGATCAAAGACTTTACTTCCTTTACACTTGTCATTGTCTTCTCTGCTAACTTGGTTACTTCCATGGCTACTACCGCGAAACCTCTTCCGTATTCTCCCGCACGCGCTGCTTCAATACTTGCATTGAGAGATAGTAAATTGGTTTGATCAGAAATTTCGGAGATAATCGATGTAAACTCCGTGATCTTATTTGTTTTTTCCTTGATCTGTTCCATCGCAGCCATTGCAGCATTGATACTCTCTTCACCAATTTTTCCTTCGTCAAATGATTGTTTGGCGATGTTCGAAAGATCATCCATTCCATTTAATATTTTTGATCCTGATTTTGTTAAGTCTTCTAGATTGGTATCAATATTTTTAAATGAAGAAGCTGAACTTTCAAATTGATTGCTGATAGAATTTAATGAATCAATTAATTCTTCCAAACCTTGCGTAGTATTTTGGGAAGACTTTGATTGTAGGGTTACTGAGTTAGATAAAAGTTCTGCTGATTTGTTAAATATTTTACTAGCATCTGCAATCTGTTCCCCTGTAAATTTGATTGAAGTTAATATTCCACTGAAAGATAAAATAACCTCGTTGATAGACTTTATAATTTTTCCTATTTCGTCTTGCCGTTTTAGTTCGACAAGATCTACTTGTAAATCATGATTGGCTACTTTTCCAAGCAAATCAGAAATATCCGCTACTGGTTTAAAAGTTCTAGTAAGAGATAGGTTAATTACAAAAATAGAAATGCCGGAAATAACAACAAAACAAATTCCAATTTTTATAACAAAGGAGAGAAGATAATCTTCCTTCTCCCCAAGTAAGTTATGTAAATGACGCACCTCTGCAATTGAAACGATTGAAAGAAATGTAAAACCTAAAACGAAAGCTAACGAAATAATAAAAAGGATTTTGACTTTTACTGAAAGTGAATTATAGAAGGACATAGGTTTATTATCCGCTTTCCCTTTCTAATTACAAGTACATTAAATAAAATATTCAAAGGGACTTTGGATTTGATCTAACAGTTTTCCAAATCTTTCATCTACTCTTTTTACAGTTTGAAAATCAGGCTCTAATACTGGTGGATACCAATCTTTCAATCTACAATCAATTACAATTGGATTTTTGTAAGAAATATGATTACGAGTCACTGTATAATTTCCTGAAATATCGCCTGCCGGTTCAAAACGAGTGAAAACATTCCAAATAAAATCATGATCAGACTTACAAGTATCCTTCGCATCATCAACTAGAAATACGAATAGAAAATCTTTGATAGAATCTTCTTTTAAAAGTTCCTCGAGTATCTTGTCGCCTGCTTTGTATTTAGTTCCAGAAACAACCAAAACTCCAGGACAAAATACAGTTGGCGAATGAAATTTTTTACTCTTTAGTTTTCCNNGGTCCGGTATAATCAAGTGTATCCTGTGAGATATTAGAAAATATATGAACATCCGTTTGTAAATTGATTCGTTCCAAGATGGTTATAAATGTTCTCCTAAAATCCTTTAGCGGAATAACTTCGTTAGTCACAAGTAAACATTTTGACAAAGAAAGATGACCTTCTCCTAAAATTCGAAGGGCTGCGGTAAATGCTTCTTTGTGATAACGCTCCTTTACGACTGCTGCGGCTAATGCATGTACACCGGACTCTTCATACGCCCAAATAGAAACTGCTTTTGGCATAACAAGCGGAAACATAGGAGAAAGTAAGTCTTGTAAAAACTCAGCGATAAAATGATCTTCCTGCGGAGGTCTGCCGACTACCGTTGCAGGCCAGATTGCATCTTTACGATGGTGAATTCCATGTACTTTCATGACGGGATAATCATGTTGTAGCGCATAATAGCCGTAATGGTCTCCGAAAGGTCCTTCTGATTGTCTTACTTTGGGAGGAATTTCTCCAATCAGTAAAAAGTCTGAATCGGATACTATCGGTAAGCTACTGAATTTTTTATTACGAGTGATTTTTAACCTTTCCCCTAACAGTAAAGACGCAATAATTAACTCACTCAATTCTTCTGGCATGGGAGCTACTGCGGCAAGCGTCATCGCGGGAGGTCCGCCTACATAGATATGACAGGGAAGACTCATATTTCTTTCTTCCGCTTCGAAATGATGAAACCCTCCTCCTCGGTGAATCTGGATATGCATTCCAGTGGTATGGCTATCATGAAATTGGATTCGATACATTCCGAGATTTCCTTTTCCATTGACTGGACTTTCCGTATATACAAGCGGTAAAGTAATAAAACGTCCCGCATCCATAGGCCAGGATTTGAGAGCGGGTAATTGCATTATATCCACAGGAGTAATGCTGTTATCCAAAACGCGCGGAGAGCTTTCTTTTTTTAAACCTACCTTTAACGCTTCAAACGCAAGATGTCTTGCTTCCCAAATTTTTTTAGGAGTTGGTGGCATTATGTTTTGTGCGGTATGCGCAATCTTACGAATCAAATCAACAGGACGTGAACCAAATGCAATATGAATTCTACGAGCAGAGCCATACAGGTTAGTAGCCACAGGAAATTTAGATCCAACCACATTTGTAAATAAAAGTGCTGGTCCTCGTTTAGCAACGACTCGCCGCTGAATCTCTGCAATTTCTAAATTGGGATCGACTGCATCCTCAATGACCAAAAGTTCTTTTTCTTTTTTTAATTCTTCTACAAATTCGCGAGTGGAGTGAAGGGGTTTATGGTTGTTCATCGTAATACCTTAGATGTCTTTGCCACAGAGGCACGGAGACACAGAGTTTTTATTTTTTTTCAGCTTCTATGCAAGTCGCGGCAATCATTGCGTCTAATACCAATAAGCCATGAGAAAGATTATATTTCTCCATTATGAAAACATTGGTATCTAAAATTTTCAAGAATGCGTCCTAAGTGATTGTGTTTTTCTTAAATTTCTCACATACTGGGCACTATCTTTCATTTCAGGTCGATTCTTCCACATACCAATAAAAGGTTCATTTCTAAGAGGAGATTTTTTTTTGGCAGGAGGAGTTTTAAATTTATATTTATTCTCAATAAACTCAATAAAATCAAGGATTTCTCTTTGCATGTCAGGAGAATAAGATTCAACTTTTTGTAATATCTGAGCAGCGTTTGATTGCATTATTTTATTATTGAAATGCTTCTATAAAATTCAACTTTTTTAATTTTGGGGTTTTGTAATATTTTTATTGGCAAATTCATATTTTATCGCATTTACACCTTTCGCTAAGAGTAGGTAGGCTCGGATCGAGAGAGCGGACAACTTCCGAGAATAATTCACTCTCTAAGTGGCTACTCACAATTAGGCGTTATCTCGCAATCTCTACAAAATGAATCACTTTGAACATTCTGAATAATCAGACTTTTCATATAGAATTTTATCATTATCTTCAAATTTTATTATAAAACTATTATCAGTAATGTTTATTATAGTCCAAATTCTCTGTTGCTTTAATTCCGCATCACCGACATTATAGTGCAATTTTAAAATAAATTCTTGTGAATTATTTATAATTAAATCGTCAACAATAAAACCACCAACACCGCCGGGACAACCCATAGTTCCTCCAATTGTGCCAGAAATGGGAATATCAAGAAAAGAAATCGCAATTTTATCTTTTTTGCTTAAGAAAAATCCTTTAAGTAATTTTAATGAATCTGGTGAATTTCTTAAATTTTCAAAATGAACCCATCCTTGAATATGAGATAATTTTATTTTAACCCAATAATCGGTTATATTGTTGAAAAAATCTTTAGTTTCAGATATCATTTCTACTTTAATTAAAATATTTTCATTTAAATGGCTAACTTTTTTAGAAGTTAGGAATGGAGTTTCTTTGATTTCAATTTGTCTTGAAGTAATTAAGTAAGATCCAATTGGAGGTTTTACTAATGATTTATTACAAGAAAAAAATAAAAATATGAGTATGTAGAAATAACTATTTAAACCTTTTAAAATCATATATTTTTCTCCATATATTAATGGGGGATTACGCCTAACGATTATTATGCGTATATTCTTGACGCAATCATTTCGAATTAGCAACTTTGATATGACGTTGAAATATCAGATCCTTTACTTCACATCTATCCTCAACTTCCCCGCAATAGAAGAAGGAAATTCCGACTTCAAATCCTCTTTCTTAATCCATTTCCATTCTAATTCTACAGAAGGAAGTTTAGAAGAAAAAATTTTTTCTAAGGTCTGTAATTTTTTCTTATCCAATTTATTGCTAGACTGATACAATTCTATATCGTGGTGGGTAATGCTATGTTTACCTGTTTTTGTCCATTCTAGGTTAAATTCTATTTCTTTTAAAAATTTTCCAAACTCAGAATTGTCATTGTAGCTAACAGGGAGTTTACTTCCTTCAATCAAAAACGGGAGAGTAAAAATTGTCTTAAAAAACCTTCGATGTTTGTATTTAACAACGAGTATCTTCTCATTGTTTTCTAGAAAGAAAAATTTTAACTTGATTGGAAGTTTTGTTTTTTCTTTTCCCATGATAGGAAATTCGGTTTGTTTTCCCTGTTCAAAAGCAAGGCAGCCTTTTTGAATAGGACAAAGCATACATAGAGGAGCTTGTAAACAAACCATTGCCCCGAGTTCCATCATCGCTTGGTTGTGGTCACCTGGATTTTTAGAATTCAAAAAAGTATTGGCTAATTCTTGTAAGGCTTTATGAGAAGAAGGAAGAGAAATATTTTCTTTGAATAAAAAATATCTTGCTAGAACTCGTTTTACGTTTCCATCTAGAACCGCATACTCTTTGTTATACGCTATCGACAATACTGCGCGGGCTGTATAGGGTCCTACGCCTGGAATCGAAAGAGCCTCATCGAGACTTTCAGGAAATTTTGCTTGAAAATTTTCCTTTAAATACACTGCGCCTTTTCGTAAATTAATCGCACGGGAATAGTACCCAAGACCTTTCCAGTATTGAATTACTTCTTCTTCGGTAGACTCAGCGAGGCTTGTAATATTAGGAAACCGAGAAATAAACTTTTCATAAGAAGGAAGCATTGCGGCAACTCGTGTTTGCTGCAACATCACCTCGCTAATCCAAATTTTATAAGGATCTTTGTTTTCTCGGAAAGGGAGTTTTCGCTGGTTCTTGTAAAACCATTGGAGTAGTTTATCTTGATTAGTCATAGATTATTTGTTGCCACAGAGGCACGGAGACACAGAGGGTTTTCGATTTACTATTTTTATTCATATACGTCATGTTAAAGAGAATTGGGATAAAATTTTAATATTATAATTTCGTGAATATTGGAAACGAGCGTTCATCCCTGAAATCAACCCTCTCATTTTCTTCCTCTGTGTCTCAGTGCCTCCGTGGCAAACCCTCTTCACGTTGAGTTTAAATTCCTTTTCCACATACTAAACGTAATCCTATCCATAGCGCTATCCTTCACAAATTCTTGAAACTCTTCTTCTGTCATTTCTAAAAAGTCACTTTTGGTAAAAGTTTTAAATTCTTGTCTCAGTTTAAATTCTTCGTTTAAAGTATAGACTTCTCGCTTTTTAGCCTTCACTCGATTCCACGGACAAACTTCTTGGCAGATGTCACAGCCATACACCCATTTGCCATTAGCCACAGAGTCAGGAAACATATCAGACCTATCTTCGATTGTGTGATGGGAAATACATTTACTAGCATCTATTTTATAAGGTTCAAATAGCGCACCAGTAGGACATGCATCTAAACAAGCTCTACAAGTTCCACATCTATCTGTTACAGGTTTATCGGCTAATAGCTGTAAGTCTGTGAAAATCACAGAAAGGAAAAAGTAAGAGCCAAGGTTTTCGTTAATGATATTTGTATTTTTCCCCTGCCAGCCAATTCCTGCTTCACGAGCAAAAACTTTTTCGGGAACAGGCAGTGAATCTACACCTTGGCGAAATTTATTCTCAGGAAAATTTTCTCGCAAGTATTTGAGCAAAGGTTCAGACATTTTCTTTAAAACGTTATGATAGTCTTTCCCCGTCGCATAACGCGAAATTTTAGATTCTTTGTTAGCGAATACTTCTTCGTAGTCTCTGTCTTGATAAAGAGCACCTAGTACAATCACAGAACGTGGAGTAAATCCCAAGTTGTTTAGATTCAGTCGCAAGTCTTGGTTGCGTGCATACCAATCCATTTTTCCGGAAAATCCTTGTTTTACCCATGAAAGGATATTTTCTTTATCTCGTTCTGGTACGACTGCATCAACTACGCCAAATAGGGAGAAGCCGCAGTCGAGTGCTTTGGATTGGATTTTGGAGAGGTCAGGGTTCATATCGTATATGGGCATAATCTGTCATTATAAAACTTTGTGATGTAATTACAGAGTTTTTTCTATCTAAATCGAAAAATGCATACCATGCTAAGTAAGATGTAAAGTATTTCAAAAGTATTTCAGGTTTATACTCATTGCACTTATCACCTCCGTAATAATTTGCTTCGCCTCCGAATAAGTAATCTAAGGAATCAGGAATAAGATGACAGTGTTCAGAATCCTGTAATGTTTTAAATTCACGTGATATGTATTTTCTGCGTAACGCATATAGAAGAGGGTCGCGATTCTCTTCTCCCGATTTATTGATATTTTCTACTTCATTGAAAATAGTTCTTATTACAGTTAGATATTTTTCTTTTTCTATAGGGATATCTGAATAAATTTGAATATTTATTAGGTATAAATTTTTATTTTTCTTATTTGATTTATTCAGTTTTTGATACTTAATTTTCGTATCGCCTAGTTTTAAAAGAAAAGGAATCTTTTCATTATGATATTTACGCTCTAAGTAACGATTCAAATTCTCATCCACAGAAATTTTATGAAGTATAGGAAGGTCAATTATCAAGACTGCATTGTAGCGATTTTTAGATTTTACTTTTGTGATTTTTTTTTCTTGGCTTTGCAGTGAAGTAGGAGGTAAAAATAAAGAGATGGATAAGAATAAAAATATTGTAATGTTAAAATTAAAGAATAATTTAAAAAAATGAAACTTCATATTATATTTTTTTTCTTCACTATTTCTTTTATACTTGAGCTAGTTCCATGTTCCAGACCTAGCCCCGGCTATTACTTTGATAAAGATAAAATCATAACTGACTCTAGTACAATTCTACTTATAACAGTGTCAAATAATAAAATGAAAGTAAAAGAGGTATTGAAGGGAGATCTAGACTTGTTTGACTTGTTTATCTTTAATTCCTATAGTGATTGGTTTGGAACTATTTCTTTTGGAGAATTCGACATGAAACATAACTATGATAATCATTTTAACGATCATAATGATAAAGTATTTTGGGATAAGAATATAGGTCGATCCCCATTTCCTTGTTGTGTTTGTGCTCCTTTACATAAATTTTCTAATGAAAAAGAGTATTTACTTTTTCCCGACATGCTCGGTGCAATGAAATCAGCAGAGCTCATTAGAAACAAAAATGATAAGTGGTACCTATATGTAAAAGAAAAGGTTAATAAGAAATAGTCATTTAAAAACTTTATCCCAAAAAACCTGTCGCCAAAGAAATACCCTACAAAAATTTTTCTACGATTTTCTTTTGAATTAAAACGAAATCATCCAAATGACTTTGTAAGATACGATAGACTTCTTTTTTATCAATTACAGCATACACAGGGTTAACCATTTAGAATCCTCTTTTTATATTCTTCTCTCTGTACATCACGATAAGGTTGAAAGTCTTGGTACATTCGAACAATCCTAGAAAAAAAACTTCCACGGTCAAAATCAGATCTCTCATAAATTAATTTGTTCATTCGAACAATTTCAAATTGCATGAGTAACGTTGCTTCCAGAATATACACTAGACTGAAATTGATAAATCCAATCTTTACAAGCTCTAGGCTTAATTCTTCTTTGCAATTTCTATCTGCCACAAATCCAAAATCAGTATCGCTTTCCGAGTGAGTTTTCCCCGTTGCCTGTGAACCAAATAAATAAACCGCTTGTATCTCTGAAAATTTTTTGAATACAGGAATTGCGTTTTGAAAATGAGGATTAGGAATGAGGATCATACATCTGCCTGATATTAGATTCTTTAGATTCAATTAATTCTGTAAAGCTTTTCTTTTTCCAAGCTTACTTGAAACAATTATCTACTTGTATTTTTATCTTACTAGATAATCTAGTTTTATGCAAAGACTTGCAAATATATATCTAAAAAATTTCGTTACTTGGTTATTGTTGTTCTTCGGACTTAGTGGATGTTTTTCTTACCAAGAGACTAAGGTGAATTTTTCAATACAAGATCCTAAGCCAACCAAGGAAAGTAAAAAAGTTCATGTTTGGATAAAGCTTGTTAGCCTCCCTGAGTTTAATCACGATACTCCGAAAGAAAATCTAACCGCCTTTGTTACCTATCGACTGTATAAATTTGTAAAAGAGAGCAATCAATTTGAAAAAGTTACGATTCAATATTCGAAGGATGTGAAACTTCCTCCCAATTCTATTCTGTTAGAGTTTCAATTTACAAAGATAGTGGAAAAAGACAAGTTTCATGCTTCTTTTTTCCCATTTAGTTTGGTAGGTTGGGCTGCAACTTTTGCAACTATTCAAAGCAATTTGGGTTTTGTATTGTATGCCCTTTTTGGTGGTCCTCATACTGCTAATCAAATGGAGTATGACGGAAACTTAGTTGCTTATAGCTCGACAGGCAAAGAAATTGGAAAAATTCCACTTAAACTTTATACAGAGTTTAATAGCAATTTGCTCTACTATGAAAAAGAAATTGAAGCCAATCACAAACGAAAAGAAATGTTAGAACTTGCCCTACAAACTTTAATCCAAAAAGGAGAATGGAAATGAGAATACTTATGATTATCCTACTTCTCCAATGTATGGTAACACGAAAAGATAATCCAAGTGTAAATTCCGCACAACCTCAAAATCTGAAAGGGAAAATAGCCAGCTCTGTTTTTGTTGTTTTAAACCAAGAAATTTATAAGAACAAAGAAAAGTCTTATATGGAGGATAGTTATTATATTTTACTTTCTCAGATTCGCGATAGCAATAAATTTGTAAGTATCCAAGAGGATATAGCAAAAGCAGATTTAATTTTAGAGATTGAAACAGAAACTCATAAAGAGAATAATCGTTATTTGCCTTTACTTACCATTTTGACTCTAACTTTATTTCCCTATTATGAAACTATTACTTTGGAAGAAAATTTTCGTTTAGTTAAGAAGAATGGAGAAATTGTATTTCAAACAAATCGGAAACAAAAACTGGGATATTGGTTTGGGATTCTGTTTTCCGTAAATGGTCTGATTCAGGCTTCTAAGTCAGAAGATCATAATCGTTTTGGGTTTGAAAAAGAATTGATTGAGAAGATGAATCGTAGTATTCTAGAAGAATTATAAAATGATAAGGGGATAACATGAAAAAAGTATATTCACTTTTCCTAATATTTTGTATGCAATTGAGTATATTTTCGCAAGAATCTGCAAATGAATTTGCGAGAAAACTTCCCAATCCGAGAAGTCGAAGTGGCTCTTGGATACTTGATCAATCTAAAATTTTACAAAATTCGGGAATTGAGGAAAATCTAAACTCTATCCTCGACAAACTAGAAAAAGATACGATCAATGAAATCGCTCTCGTAATTCTTCCTACAATTGGAATTTTGACTCCCAAAAATCTAGCTACAGAGATATTTCAAGTCTGGGGTATTGGAAAACTGGGTAAGGATAACGGTGTGTTAATTCTACATGTCCTAGATCAACGGCGAATCGAAATTGAGACAGGTTATGGAATGGAAGGAATTTTATCGGACGTTATTTGCAAGCGACTCTTAGAAGAAAGGACAATTCCTTATTTTAAAAAAGGTGCTTTTTCTACAGGACATGAAAGCCTTTTGCGAACCATAGATCAGATTTTGCGTAACAAAAAAGAATCTCCTAGTTCTATTCTATATACCTACAAGTCTAATTTGCTCGAACCTGACAAAGCGTTGGTCGATTCTATTTCCGAAGAAATTTTACCTTTTTTAGATTCAGAATATCTATCCAAAAAAAACTGGCGACTACGTTCAGTTTATCTCTTATTTAGTGGATTACTTCTGATTATCCTCTATAGATTTTTACTTTATAAAACTACTAGTTATTGGAAAATGAAATATGAATCTTATAATGATAGACTCAGTTTTTTTACACCACTTTCTGTTTTTGCTTATGGGATAACGACTATTTTGCTTACGGCTGGTATAACTTCGCTAGTATATTCTTTTTTGGGAACAGAATATTTAAGTCATACCATTTTCTTTTCTGGTGTAAGTATTATGGTTCTAACTGGTCGTTTAGTTTCTAAAATGTACGACAAGTGGGAAGATTTTCTTTCTACTGCACCTCGCCTTTGTCCAAAATGTAAATCCAAGTCCTTTCTCATCGAAGATAAAAATGATATTTATCGACTTTTAAATGAAGAGGAAAGGTTTGAACAAAAAATTCGCTCTTATAGTTTTGCTATTTATGAATGTGTAAAATGCAAACACTTAGACAAAATAAAATCGCAAGGAACTAAATTTTCCACATACACAACTTGTCCAAAATGCAATTTTTTAGCGACTAACTATACCTACAAAATTTTAAAAGAAGCTACTTATACGGAAGATGGAGAAGAAGAAAAAAAGAAAACTTGTTTGAAATGTGGAATTAGTTCAAAAGAAAAAATCAGAATTCCTAGAAAGTCAAAGTCTTCTTACTCGACATCTTCGACTAACACGGATTATTCACCTTCCCCTTCAAACTCTTCCGCATCATCTTCGTCCAGTTCAAGTTCTTCTAGTTCTGATGATAGCTTTGGTGGAGGTTCTTCTGGCGGTGGTGGAGCTGGTTCTAGCTACTAGATAAAAATTTTAAGAAATATATGAAAGACTAATGAATGTTCGCCTTAAAAATAATTGGAAGGAATAAAAAAAGACAGGTATGGGAACCTGTCCTTGTAAAGAAGAAAAATTTATTTGAGGGCTTGTTCGATGTTGTCGTGGATTAATACGAAATCAGTAAGTCCTACGATGTCCATGACTTTTCTAAAATGAGAATTGAGTCCTGAAAATTCAATCTTACCTTGGTTTTCAGCTGCTTTTGTTATTAAGCTAATTAAAGTTGCAATGCCTGCAGAATTGATGTAAGCTGTTTTGGAAAAATCAATTAGAACTCGGTTTTTTTTGCCAGAGGGAATGGATGCGTAACAGTTAACAATCTCTTCGTCCGCTTCGGAAGTAATTTCGCCAGCTATGTGAATAATTGGAATAACACCATTGTCATAATCTACATGTATTTTGAATTCATCTACCATAGGAAATATAATAACTTCATGTTTTTTTCTAAGTCAAGACATTTTTCCTGTTAGATTCAGAGAAATGGAAGTTGAAAAGTAGTGCGAAATGCACTACTTTTCAACATTGAGAAAAATTAGTTTTTAGTAAGATAAACTACGTATTTTGAAATCGCTTTTAAAGAATCATCGCCTAGGTGTTTGTATGCTACCATTGGGCTACCTTTGATTCCTTCGTTTAAAGTTTTTAAAACGCCTTCTTCGGTGTTTCCGTTTTTCCATTCACTAGCAGGTGATTTGTAATTTCTAGGTTTTGGATTTAAAGAAGCAGCAGCAATTCCATCTCCAGCTCCCGTTTCTCCATGGCAAGATGCACAGTTGATATTGTATGCTTCTTTTCCTTTAGCTAATTCTGGATCTAATGTTGCCTCAGATGTTGTTTCTGTAGCTGTTTTAGCTTCCTCTTTTTCTTCTTTCTTTCCACAGTTGAGAACAAGTGAAAGAATAACGGATAAAAAAATTAATTGATAAAAATTTTTATTCATATTTGATACTCCTTATTTTTTATTTTTTTTGGGAATAGTCTTATGAAAAGAAGATTTTACTTTTTTAGAAAATTAACTTGTTTTACTTTAATAAATTTTCCAANNGCAGTAATTGCAAAACTAGGAACTGGCATAAAGGAAGGTCGTTTGATTACTTTCCCAAGGCATGAGGAAAATTCTTCATTGGAACAAGGATTTGGTGCAGTAAAATTAAAGGCTCCACTTGCATTGGAATCCGCTATCAAAAATAAAATTCCTTGAATCATATCAGCAATATGAATCCAGCTCATAAACTGTTTTCCCGTTCCAAGCGGACCGCCAACAAACATCTTAAAAGGAAGTAACATTTGTTGTAAAGCTCCACTTTCGGGAGAAAGAACAATTCCTGTTCGAAGTAGGATAGTGCGAATCCCCAAATCGTTTGCTCGGAGTGCTTCTTTTTCCCAATCGAAACAAAGTTTTGCTAGGAAATCTTCGCCTGGATTTGCCGTCTCTGAAAAAACAGGATTTGCCGATTCATACATTCCATAGTATCCAATAGCCGACCCTTGTAAAAACACTTTAGGTTTTACCTTTACTTTGGCTAATTCGTTTATAATTTCTTTTGTGAAATTGATTCTAGAGGTTCTTAACTCTTCTTTGCGCTTTTCTGTCCATCTTTCTCCAATTACAGATTCTCCAGCTAAGTTTATGATTATATCCATCGCCTCTAAGTTTTCTGAATTAGGTTTAGGGGTAGATACTAAATTTAATTTTTCTAATCCCTGTAACTCAGGCGGGAGTGTATTTTTTCTAGAAAATATAAAAATGTCATGGGCTGACTTTGCTAATTGCCTTGCTAAATTTCGACCTATAAATCCTGATCCACCTATAATTGCAATTTTCATTGATTCCTCTACTAGCTTTTATTTCATTGATGATACATTATGACTAAATCTATTGCCGTTCTTATTTTCCTATCTTTAATTGGACTCAATTTTTACATTTACTTGAATACAGAAAAAAAAATGGAAGCTTATGCTATATCGCCGCCATTTAGAATGGAGGATTTTACTAAGTCAAATCGGAAGAATAAATTTTCTAAAATTAAAAATCTCACCGACCAAAACAAAAATACTTTTTGGATCAAAGAACAAAATTCATTTCGATCTGATTATGATTTGGAACTAGAACTGGCATTGACTCATGTTTACTCCGAATCTAAATTTAAGAAAAAAGATTTTCATTTTATAACCTTTCATTCCTGTTTAAGCAAAGATACTTCTTTAAAAAGTCCTAACCAACTCCAAGTAGATTTATTTTTACGCGAAGCCATTAACATCGACAAAGAACTAAGACTTCCCAATGACTCAAAAGTTGTATCTTTTCCGGTTGATTTTAAAAATGCAGATTTTGTTAAGATTGATATTTCTAAGTTATTTACTCTGGAAGATTCGAATCGTTATCCAGAGAATATTTATATCGTTACTTTGTTTCTCAAAGACAATTCCAAACAGGAAGTTGGGGCAAATACATGTTTGGCTGAAATAGAGATTGAGTGAATCGAATATTACTCATTTTGATTTTGAATAAATATGTCTAGTGCATATAAATCTGGAATATAAAATGCACTTCTGAATTTATTTGCTAATTGTCGCCTGCCAGTTAAAAAAGCTCTACCACCAATTATGATAGGTATATGCGGATAAACCTCTCGGATTTTTACCATCGTTTTTTCTAAATCCGGTAAGTTGTTATATAGACTGAGTGAGAGTGCAAGTAAGTCAGGATTAGTAGTTTTGACAAAAAGAATTATATCTTTGGCAGAAACGTTTGCGCCAAGGCAGAAAGTTTCCCAACCTGATTTTTCAAAACAGTCTGCGACTATTTTTATTCCAATTTGATGAATTTCCTTTTCTATTCCAGCGATAACTACCTTTTTGCCAACTTTTTGATTCGAATGAATTGATTGATGGATATGATTTAGTAAAAACTCGGAAGTGGATGTCGCCAAATGTTCGTTAGCCACAGAAATTTCATTGGACTCCCACATGTCACCTACTCGATATAGAGAAGGTCTTATCACTTCTTCGTAAATTTTAGTTGGATTTGGATTTGTTTCTAAATACTTATTTATGAATGATAAACATTTTTCTCGATCACCTTTTATGAGAGAATGTATATAGTCTTGTAAATTAAAATTCCTATTACCTAATGATAGAGTGATCATAGTAAAAAGTTCTCCTAAAGATTAACGTTAGACGACATTAAGACTTTTTTTGCGGCGAAAATTAATTGTCGAACTGAATGAATCCAAATTTGTGGGAATCGGTTTTCATCTGTAGCCCAAGTCTCTACGCTGGATAAGGCATTTTTGATTCCCAGTTTTTCATCCACTATGGCTGATACAATAATTTCACCCATATTTTTTAGTCTGTGATTCCATTCCTCGCCAATACTTATTTCGAATTCAAGAATTATTTTTTCGCGAATGCTTTTTTCTATAGAATGGTTTAACGTCGCGTTTAGTTTGTTGCTGGCTGTTAATAATTTATGATAGCGATCCTTTTTATCTGAATGAACGTTATTTAATTCCTCAACGAGATTTTCTAGATGTGTGGAGAGTAATACTTGTGGCATCCCCCGAGAAGCTAGTATTCGCCCCAGCCAATGAATTTGATCTACGATAAGCTTTTCGTCTAAATCGCATAAAGTCACTAACCACGCGCTGTCACTACGAGTGAATTGTTTTCCGCGCAGTCCATATCTCCACGCATAATAGGGGAATTGCTCCCACGTTCTCGCACCTGCTTTAATTGCAGCTTGAATTTCTAACTTATCGTCTGGAATTTTATGTCTGCCTGCTTCTGGGTTTAAAGTGGTAACGTTGTAAAATGGAATGGTTTTAGAAATTGGGTAGAGATGTTGAAAAATAGATTGAATTTTATGAAAAAAATCAATAGCAGTTTCTAAAATAGCAGAGTGTTCTATTTGATTTAGGTTTAATGAATTTACCCTTGCCTTAAATTCTTCCCAATTTTGTAACTTTTGCTTTTTGTAGTGACCTAAAAAAAGAACACCTGAGTCATACTGGAAATTAAAATTTTTTAATACCAACTCTTTTAAAATTGCTCCACCTAGAGTCGAACCTTCTAATACATACATAACACCGAGCAGATAAAGAGGATTCTCCGCACTGCATAGACGAATGAATTTTATTGTATCTAACATCGCATCAATTGCCTTTGGAATATCTTCGATCTCGGTTGCATGCAGTGATTCTAAGTCTACTAGTAGTGGCGGCAATTTTGACATAGAATCTTTCCATACGCTTTGTAATTCTGGATGGTTAGAATCACACACCTCTTTTTCAAAAGCGGCATGGATGCCTGCCATAACCTGTAGATAATTGATATAACTTTCGATCGGAAGTTTGCCCTCTTTTAATACGGCAAAGAATTCGGACTCGTCTAGTTTATCATGAATTGGTTTAGTAACTTTTTTTAATTCTTCTGTTATCATTGTATTCATTAGAAATTCCAGTCTATATTTCATATATTGGTTTTAAAGTAAATTAGCATTCCTTTTGAAAAAAAAATCTTATTTAGAATCTAGTTAGTTGAGGTTTGTAATTTGCAGGAAAATGCAAAGTGAGGAAAATTTTTGCAATGACTCAATATAATTACGGCATAATATAATTATCTGCAAACATATCGAATTCACGTTTTCTATTCTATTCAAATTTCTTACCAAACGATCACAACTACTTTGATCAGATAGCAACATACTCGGTGAGGTCAATGTAATGGAATAGAAGATGCAAGGTTTGTCCGATTTCAGGAGGATGACATTACTATGCAACGTATACAGCTTATGACGGCAAAATCACATTACCCCAAATGTTAGAGACAAAAGATTTTGTTCATTTCAAATTTATTATTCTAAATGGACCCGCCGTACAAAATAAGGGAATGGCTTTATTTCCCAAAAAAATCAATGGGTTATACGCGATGTTATCCCGTCAAGATGATGAAAATATTTTACTGATGTATTCTAATAATATTCATTTCTGGCAAACACCTAAATTGCTTTTGCGACCAGCCGAACCTTGGGAGTTTGTTAAGATTGGAACATGTGGTTCGCCAATTGAAACGGAACGGGAAGGTTATGTTCCTAATGTTGTGTATACTTGCGGATCCATTTTAAATGGGACTGAGCTTATTATTCCTGATGCCATGAGCGATTATGGTACTAGTTTTGCAACGGTTAACTTAGATAATCTCCTAGATGCAATGAAGTGATGAAATAAATAAATCAAAGTATTTTTATCTTATCAAAATATAAACAGCAATGTCTGAACTATGATTTTCTTTTGAAGTTACACAGCCCCTTTTATTTATCGGGAATAACTCTCCGTATCCCGCCTTTAGGATTTTTCGTATCATTCTTATATCTAGGAATTACATGTATTTCGAGGATTTGTACCGTCTGACCTGCGGCGTCTCCTTCATTAAATCCAATATTATAACCATCTGGTTTAAATTCTCTATCTAGAAATGTTTTTGCTTTTTCGATCATTTCCCATAGGGATTGTTTTTCTTCTGGAAGTGCGGAAAAGTAACTGGAAAATGGTCTTTTGGGGATAATAAGAATATGCCCCCTATTGACTGGATTCGCATCATATATCGCATAACTTAAATTATCTTCTAGTAATTTTCCTCTATCAGCGTATGAGGACTTTGCTTTTAGTAGTCCTGAGTTTGGTTTCTCTGATTTTATACTTTCTAATTTTTGTAATTCATCTTCAAAAAAGTCATCTGAAAAAAATTCTGAGATTGTTAATCCGAATGCACTTGCGATATATTGAATCGTGTCCACTCTAGAGTTAGAAGGGCGATTACTCTCCATTAGCTGCAAATGCTTTGGATCGATTCCTGAGAGCTCTGAGAGTTTTTCTTGTGTTAGCCCCCGTTTTTTGCGGAGATCTTTAATTCTCTGCCCTACTTTTTTTGAGATTGTGTTGTCTATTTTCACCGTAGATTTAAGGTATCATACTTGACAACTTATGGAAACTGCCTGTATACGTAGTATATGCCGTAANNCAAATTCTGTAAAATTTCTGTCCAAAAAGCAGAGATTGCGCTCTTTAAGTTTAAATTTCGAGAACACGAACAGGGTTTTTGTCGAAAAATCAGCACAGGATTTTGCAAAATCCATCCTTTCTGATGATTTGTATCAAGAATTAAGACCCAAAAAAGCGAAAAAGAAGGGCAATCTAACACATATTTAAATTTTACTTTTAGATTCGTGTTTTCAAAAACCCTTGTATTTATTGATTGAAATGAGATTTATCGGGAGATATTTAAAAAGAGGACAATTAATTTTAATTTTTTTAAAAAATTTAGGACAAAAAGTATAAAAGATGGTTGACCGAGTAGGTGGTATAAAATAAGTTGTTTTTA
>DDBL01000204.1 GCA_002333425.1 Leptospiraceae bacterium UBA2033 | reverse complement strand
TGGACTTGCGTTAGCTTTCCAAATAAATTATAAAATTTCACTTAAACAACCAGCCGGCTCGGAGCAAGAGAGTGAACAGCTTCCGAACATAGTTCACTCTCTTAGCGGATACTCGCAGTTAGGTGACGTGCTCTACTTCTTACAAATCCTTCTTTATTAAGTTTCTAATCTTTTCATAATACGGAATAATTTTTAACTTATCAAAAAATAGGTCAGTGAAACTTAATGAAGAACTTATCGCCCATTCGCACATGTCTCCCGATAAATACTTGTCCGGAAAATTAGGAGAATACTCTACTAAAAAATTATTCATTTTAAATTTATTATCTAATTTTTTTGAAAGTTTTTCTTGCGATGCTTTTTCATTCATAATTTCCCAATCAGGTTCAAAATGAACGAGTGCATTTCTTAGTTGAATAAGAATGTTTATATTTTGAACTGGATTTATACCTATATCGAATTTTTCTCTATTTAAAAGAGTTAAAGCTATTTGATACTTTTCTATAATTGGATAATTTGCAGTTTTTGGAATCTTCATTTCCCACATATTTTTCAATAAAAAGACCTCTTCATCTTTTAAATCTGCTACTATTCCATTCCTATTATCATAAGCATCCATAAAAAACTCATTTATGCTTGCTTCTAAAAAAGCGACAATGCTAAATATTGCTGAAACACAATAAGCTCTATGTTCAACTAATTCGGTTCCATCATTAATTTTATTAGGGGACTTTTGATTCAAATTACTTTCAATATTTTTTATTTTTTCAGAATATGTTACAGCAGAAAGTAAATGCTGAATAGAAAAATATGAGCGAATTTTTGCGCTAATCTGAAATGTTGAAGACACGACTACATCAAAGACTGCGTTTGATAAATGTTGAGCGTGATGCGAGAGTATTGGATTGGTTTGGTGAAAGTCGCCTGGTATTAAGCTTATTGTTTCATATTCAAAAGGATATATATTATCTGCAACTCCTTCTACATCCTCGCTTATCTGTTTTCCATCTTCTGTATATAGATAGGTGCTGTATAATTCTCCACCCGATTCTATATCAATTAATACCCATGCAGGATAAAAGAAATTATTCTCTTCAGGTGTAATTATAGCTTTAGCTTTTAATAATCCTTTTGATTTATCCAATTCTATGATAGAAGGATCATTAATATTTTTAATGTAAAGGTAAGCCTCATATTTTGTTGTAAAGTATTTTACCTTCATTCTATTTTCTTTTTACAATAATCATTTATTTATTTGGGAAAGCTTTTTCGTAATATCTTTTGACCTTTCATCAGTTAAAAACTTTTGTGTTGTTGAAATAACCCAGCCATTTTGATGTTTATTTTGTTTACTGTATTCCTTTGCTACTTTCATCGGCACTTCTAAACCTTTCAATATAGTTCCCGTTTGATCAAATAAAATTACAATTAGAAAATCAAATTTCCATGATCTAATTACATTCAAACTTTCTGAAGCTAACTTGTTCATTTTTCTCGATTTTACTTGATAACGAATTCCATCTTTAGTTTTAAAATCAGCACTTTCTCCAGAAATCTTAAGAGGTTCTCCTCTATAGTAATTACAAGCTAAGTATTCGGCAAATTCACCAACGATATTATTTGTTCTACCTAACTCAGCAGAAAGTTCTATTGCATATTTATTATATTTATTCCATAAATCGATAATCTTATTCATTCTTACTTTCCTCTTTTAAATGTTCTAAGCATGTCACCTAACGTTAAGAGTATCCGACGTTGAAAAAATGACAAGAAAATTCCCCAAGAATTTTTCTTGTCATTTTTTCAATGTCTCCGAGCCGAACTAAGACTAGCAAGTCCCGTGACTGAGTGTAGGGCGCAAAACTTGCATTATTCTCTTGCAAGTTTTGTGACCGGAACGAAGGCACTGGACTTGNNGGCTTGGAGCAAGGAGGTGAACAGCTTCCGAACATAGTTCACCTCCGCAGTGGATACTCGCAGTTATGTGCCCGTGCCACGAACACAAATAGAATAAAACTTTTTATATCAAAGTATTTTTTCTTTAATGAAATCACAACTAAACGATACATTATATTATATGTAAAGAACTAGTTGAAAATAAAGTCAAACTTTTTACTATTTTTATTTTCCAATGATGCCCAAAAGTGTTTTTTTAATTACATCCTTCCTGACTTAAAGAAGAACATTTTTATTTTTTAAATTCCGTATACTAAATTGAAATGTTCTTGAAAAAATAAAATTAGTATTTCAACTATTAGGGAGAATGAAGGAGGGAACGCTATATGAAAATTGCGAAAGTAGTCCGTAGCAATAGAAATAAAAGTTTTAAGGGTTCAGTTATTTTTTATTTTCTCGGATATTTACTTTTTCTAAGTAACTCACTAGTTGCATCAGCTCAAGAAGATTTTTTTACAGGAGTATTAAATGGAGATTTATCGAAAGTTAAAATTGCAATCACGGAGAATGCAGACATAAATGCAGGCATAGAAAAGAAAATAGAGAAAATAAAACATAAAAGTGGAGAATATTTTGAAGGTTCAACGGCTCTGCATATCGCTTCAGGAGAAGGAAATATAGAATTAGTAACTTTTCTCATAGAAAATGGGATAGAAATAAATAAGAAAAATTCTGTAGGAATAACAGCTTTTATGACTGCACTTTACCACAAAGAAGAGGATATTGCAAAATTTCTTTTAGGTAAAGGGGCAAAACTTTTTGATAAGTCTGATCATTCCCTAGATAATAATGAAAAATACTATACAACTCTAATGGCAGCCTCTGAAGGAGGATGTCTTCAGATTGTAAAACTTTTGATTAAAAATAAAGTGAATGTAAATGAAAAAACTTTTTATAATTATACTGCACTCTGGTTGGCTTCTAAAAAAGGACATCTTGAAATCGTAAAAATTCTTCTTGATAACAAGGCAGATATTCATATAAAAAATAGCTATGGCGAAACAGCCTTTATGATTTCTCTTAGTTACGGGCATGAGGATATTGCAAAACTTCTCTTAAAAAATGGTGCGAACATTAACGATAAAAATGATATTGGCTGGACTCCACTGATGGCAGCTTCTCAAGGAGGTTGTTTTAAAATGGTGAAGTTACTTATTAAAAGAAATGCTGATATTAATGCTATTGGTTATAATGGATATACTGCTCTCTGGTATGCACTTGGTAGCAGGCATTTTAAAATAGCAAAACTTTTAATTAAAAAGAAAGCGGATATGGATGCGCAATTCAATCCCGATTGTGAATATTCTAATTGCGATGAATTAGGTTTTACTCCTCTTCAATATTATTCAAAATTCGGAGATTTAGAAATTGTGAAATTTCTTATCGAAAACAATGCAGACATTAATAAAAAAAATCCAGAAGGTAATACAGCGTTTTTAATTGCTCTAATTAATCGGGAAGACGATGTTGCAAGGTTTCTCTTACAAAAAGGTGCAGAAATTAAGGATAAGAATTATAGTGCTTATACCCCTCTAATGGCAGCTTCTTGGGCTGGTAATTATAAAATTGTAAAAGCACTTATCAAAAGAAATGTAGATTTAAATGAAATCAGCGATGACGGGTATGGGTATTCCGCTCTTTGGAGCGCCTTGAGTAACAACCAACTTAAAATCGCGAAATACTTAATAAGACATGGTGCAGATGTCAATTTAATATATATAAATAGATATACTGTATTACACCTCGCTACCAGAAACAAGCAAAGAGAGATAGTAAAATTATTATTATCTAAAAATGCAGACGCCTCTATTAAAAATAATGAAGGAAAGACTCCAATAGATATTGCCATTGAATTAGGAGATAAGGAGTTAGTTGATTTATTCTCCAATTTTACGAAAAATTAATTTTAAAATGTACCTTTATATTTTCTATCTTTTTTCATAATTCTAAAATTTCTTTTAGATTCACAATCCTTAGCTTTTATGAAGCCAAAAACTTACTAGGCAAATTCAATTCTCTTTTTAATTTTTTTCTAAAACATTATTTTAAAACAACCAAGCTAGTGGCATGGCACATAACGTTTAAGCGTATCTGA
>DDBL01000076.1:17428-18551 GCA_002333425.1 Leptospiraceae bacterium UBA2033 | reverse complement strand
TCATTGTTTTACTCACACTTTCACGCGCCTTCTTGGAAACGGATAACGCGGTATCTTCGATCGAGCTACCTTTTACGAATTCCACTAGCGCATACAAATACTTACTCTTCTGAATTCCAAAATGTCCTTTTCGCAGAACAATCATTCCATTTTTTGTGTTTCTGATTGGGTAATACAAGTTGTGCTCTCCTGTACGGTAGTGACAGGAATTTGGGAAAATAAGAAAAAAAACTTTAAAGAGAGGAATTTTTTTATAAAAATACAAATTTTTGCGCACAAAAAGATTTTTTGAGAGCTAGTTTAAGTAGAATGGTAACTACTCTGTGTCTCCGTGCCTCTGTGGCAATAACTTATGCTGAGTAGTTATCTTTAAGTTATATATGTCCTCGAAAGGCACGAAAGGAATTCCAAGTAATTTGGGCTTGTCCTGTATGACTTGCTTCGTGCCAGTTGAGTAATTCTAAAATTTCTCTATGAGTTTTCTCTGCTTCTAGGTGAGGTTTTAAATCTATCTTCTCAGGAGCAAGATTTTCAAAATAAATATAATACGGCTGAATCGTTAGATCTAGTGCGGATAAAATCTCTTCGGTTTTCAAAATCAATTTTGGATTTGGGATAGAGCCGTTTCCGTAAGATTTTACCAATTCTGGATTTTTGGGTTCTTGGTTTAGAATCCGAAAGTTGAGATAACGGTCAATAGTCGCAGCACAATGCATAAACTGCCATGCGATATGCGCTCTACCTTTTCCAAAAGGCATACTCCATTGAAGTGCATCTTGTGCATAGGAAGTGGATTGAATTTCTTTTATCAATCCAATCAATCTGGATCGAATCATCTTGTGTTGTCTAATAAGTGCAGTTATTTCATTCATTATAGATTTTTTTCCTGCCATGTAAAATTTTTATTTAGAAAATAATTTCCTGCCGTTGCCAATACGATCCCAACAAAATTACAAAGGTAAGTTAATTCAGGAAATAGAAACTGCGGAAATGTATCTTGAATCATTTGGTAAGTAAATCTCCATACAGAAATTTGAATGATAAATCCAATGATAGAAACCAAATTGAATTTTATAAATCCAAATACGTTTTTTGAAAAACCTACAATCTTAGAATGACTAAA
>DDBL01000076.1:0-17420 GCA_002333425.1 Leptospiraceae bacterium UBA2033 | reverse complement strand
AATTTCCAAAACGTATGTCGTATAACGCTACAAGATAGTTTTGAATCACAGAGCCAGACATTTTCGTTTCTCCGTGAATACGAGTTTTAAAAACAAAACCAACTTCTTTTGCTCTGATTCCTTTTTTACGAGCTAGGAACTCTAATAGAATTTTGAAACCACGTGGATTAATCACAGGAACTAACTCTTCATAAAGTTCTCTTCGTAAAACAAAAAATCCAGACATTGGATCACCAACAGGAATTGGGAGCATTACTTTTGCGAGGAGAGTTGCACCTTTACTCATGGTCTTGCGGATAACACCCCATTCGCCGTAACCACCTTCCTCTACTACACGACTGCCAACTACTATATCGTGATTTGTTAATTCAGAAAGCATCTTAGGTAAAATGTTTTCATCGTGTTGTAAGTCAGCGTCCATAACNNGTTAAATCTTTTGAGTCGTCATCCACTACTATAATTTCAAAACTAATTTTCGCAGCAGATAACAGTGATATGACGCGAGGGATCAGAATACAAATATTCTCTGCCTCATTGAATGTAGGAATTACTAAACTAAAATCAATCATACAATATTTGGCTATTGTGGAATGACGTTAGTCGCATTACAGTTGATACTTCCCGAGATAGTAACTGCAACACCACTGGCATTATTTGACATACAATTTATAAAATCTTGCGTAAAACACTTAGTGGTTGTAATTGATGATGTACATCTTCCGTCCCCATTGGTATTACACTCAACAGGTGTCACTCCCGAAGCAGTAGTTCCTTGGGTAAAAGTTCCTCTTAGGTTTATGTCCACCATTAAGAATGTTAAAGCTTGTGCGGCTGTGTTTGACTCATCTATATACCCCAGACTTTGACCTGACCATTTAACAGTGCCTTGCCGCCCTGTTACAGTGTGACCGAAAATTCCACCTGTCAATGTAAATCCTTGTTGTTGATCTAGTGCACCTTGAAATTGATTTGAGTCATAGAGAAATTTCATTGTTAGAGTTTCGCCAGTTTTAAAAACTAGCTGACTTAGAATTGTTCTTCTAGATGAGTTGGTTCCAGTTGTTCCGGTTGTCGGGACATTTGGTGTTCCTGGAACCCCTGGCGTCGCAATCGTTCCTGGAGTTGCAACTCCGCAATTTGTTGTCAGGGTTTTGTCAATTTCTCTCGGATAAAAAAAGTAGAACGAATCAGATGGGCTGAGAATAGAAGTAACTTCCGGAAAAGCAAGTTTTGCTTTGTTCTCATCTTCACTTGCCGTGCAAAATAAATTTGCGATAATTAAAATGATCATAGATAATTTTTTCATAACTGTCCTCTATTCTTTTAGATTAGGATTAGATGTTCAAGTAGTTTTTTTTATTCGAGTTATTTCGAAAATCGCTCAATGGTATCAATTTGAGTAAACCCCTAAAGATTACCACCGATGGACACCGATAAAAGATACGATGGTTTTTATTTTGGTTATGGAGTCGGATTACATTGGATTAAACGATGTGCGTTATGAAACGAAAAAAAATATACTGAATCAAAATACTATCGTTTTGTTATCGGTGCTCTCGGTGTCCATCGGTGGTAATCAGTTAGCCTACTTGACATAATGAATCGGGTTGGCTTCGACTTTTTTGATGGCTGCGTAGATTGCATTTCGAATTTCTTCGATGGAAAGTAAGTAGTCTGGCTTTTTTCCTTTTTCAACATAAATAGGTGGTAATTGATTTAGAGCATAAGCAAACACATCTTGGATAGAAATTTGTTCCCAGCCCCAAGCTGGGTTTTCTTGGATGATGTTTTTTAGTTCGTTACGAATGTCTTCTTCTACAGAATTAGTTACCTTACTCGACCATTTTTCAATATGGACTACGTTGGCTTTACTCATAAAATCACCTCTATTTAGTTTTCTTTGTTTTCTTCACTACTTTTGTTTTAGACTTAGTTTGCTTTTTCTTTTTCTCTTCTTCTAAATAAGCAAGAAGTGCATCGGGTGTCATAAACAAATGAGTATGATCTTTTCCCGTTCGCGAACAAGAAGAAGCAGAATAGTCTTTACATAGTTTCGGACGAGTTGGGTAAATTCCACACTTCCCATCGCCTTGTAATTTTGTGCAGGGGGTAATAAAGAGTAAGTTCCAACCTTTGTCATTGTCAATGTAGATCTGAACATTTTTATGAAGAAGATACCAAACGTAAAGGTCGATCTGGTCTTTCGAACGAGGTTTCGTTATATCAACAGAAACATAACGACAACATCCCGAACATTTACAACAAATTTCAGATTCGGTCATTTTGTCTTCATTTTCAAACTTTGGAAATACGAGAGGTGTGTCACCTTTAGTTAATTCGAGCATACTATTTTCCTTGTGAGTCTGTCCATTCAGGATCAGATTGAATTTTTTTCAGTAGGTTAATGATTTGTAACACCGACTGTTCGGAAGCATAAGAAGGGGATTCAATGAAAAAATTTTCTACTTCTTTTAAAACCGGGTAATAGGATTTATTTTTTAAAACCACTTTTGGGAAAAGCTTTATTTTATAATGCAAACCAGTTGTCAGAAAAATATCTAACTCGGCTAAGATTTCTGTTTTTACAAGTTCTTTGCCTACTGCAAATCCTTCTCCGTTTGGTTCATCTGGATAAATTTCTACTTTAAAATTCTGTAAGTAAGGAACAATACTTCCACTTTCGGTTGGGTTAATTCTGAATTTTCCGTTTAAAATTTTAAACCATTTACTAGTTTGAATTGCATTTTTTGTTTCGGGATTGTTTTCCAGCGTTAGGCGAACTCCATCACCCTGAAATACCATTCGCGCTAATTCAAATTCTCCAAATCGCAAATAATTTCTATCACGAAAATCTAAAGTCGAGGTTGTTAGTTTTTGAAATATATGAGAAAGTGCGGTTATTAAGTCTTTGCCGGAAAGTAAATAACGTCGGGAATTATCACGAGTTTCCTCTCCGAGGTAGATTTTTTTTTCTAACTGAGAGGATTTTAGAATTTCAATCGCTGGAGAACTTTCAGTTGAAATTTGAAATTTCTTCAGTAAATCAGCATTTGCCGTTGTGATAGATTTTGTCGATAAAACCGATAGCTCTGTAAATAGATTTTTGACATTGTAGTTTCCTTCATACAGATAATCTGACTTAGACTCAAGGTCATTTCCTTTTATCATAAACACTGGCTGGGTTTTTAGTCCAGTTTCCTTTTTTTGAAAAATTAGATTAGTCGAAATAAACTTTGCAAACTCAGAAGAATCTTTTGGCGCAAAATAACGAATTTCCTCTGGATTGATAATCCAATACTTTACCTCAGATAAACCTTCATCCGTCCGTTCTTCAGAATAGAAAAATACGATTCCAAGGACGATAAATGCAATTAAAATCAAAAATACTTTTTTCATTTTCTACGTTTCCTTAGAATTGCATATCCTGAAAGTAAAATAGTCACAAGCGAAGGATAAAGAAATAACCCAACCGACCAGATGATTGTTTTTTGTGAATCACTAATTGTAATCACTTCTCGTTCTTCTTTTTTAGGAAGAATTTTTTCTGTGAGAGGAGATTGGTTTAGCCAATTTACACTGTTTACCGCTAGGATAGAGTTTAGATTGTAGAGCACATAACGGTTTGTTATCCACGATGTTCCCGAATACAAAATGATTCGTGTTGGGTTTTCTGTTGTAGATGGATTAGCTGGATCTTCTTTCTGGGTTAAAATAGTAGAGAGTAGAAAACTATTTTGTTTTTCGTCCTTATCTAGCTTCCCGTTTTTATTTACATCTGCATAAGAACTAAATCCTGATTCAAGAAGTGGATTACTGGTTAGTATTGTGTTAGCCGCAGGTTTTGATTCAAAGTAAGCATTTGCCAAAAACAAAATTCCTGTTTCTTTTTTAACGAATAATTCTTCGATTGGATGAGGAAGGAATTTGCCGGCGATGATTTCCGGTCTACCTTCCACTTGGCGTAGATTTTCTTTTTTCAAAGTGAGTCCGGCTTTTTCAAGTAACCACGAAAAGTCTTCTTGTCCAGTTGGGTCAACTGTGATAAAAAGTTTTCCCTTTCGTTCGATGTAAGACAAAATAGTATTTTGCGCTGTTTTGGAAAAAGCGACAGTCGGACCGATGATAAAAAGCACGTCTGCATCGTCTGGAATTTTCTCAGGCCAACCCTGTGTAAATCCAAGTTCATTTACATTGTAGTTATAAAAAGCAAGAAAGGAAGTGAGTTTTGTGATTTGTTCATCAGGAAGGCTTTGAAATCCAACTCCGTATCGTTCGCCATTAGCCGATGTAAAGTAAACTTTTTTCTGTTTTGTAGAAACATTGATCACCGCTTGCACTAACTTTCGTTCAATGTCTTCCAGATCTTTTTTGGTGAGGACAATCACACGCTCTTCCATATAAGGATTTCCTGAATCGGGAACCGCCTTTAGACTTCTAACTAAAATAACGCCGTTTGATACTTGCGCATAATCCGCCATTAGCTCCTTTTCTACATCTGCATTGATAAACTTTACAGATATATAAGGACTAGCCGCTTTCAGTTGATCTAGTATAATCTCAACTTCAGGGCGAACAAAGCCAAGAGCAAAACTTTCTTCTTTCGTCCGATCATCCGATTCTAAAGGACGGGGGAAAAATGCTGTTATCTGTATATCTTTTTTTACTTCTTTTAAAATTTGACGCGAAGTTGGAGAAAAGGAAAATTTTCCAAGGGAACTCATATCAAAATTGTAATTCTTCTGAACTGCAAAATAATTTACCGCAACCAAGAGGGGGCTAATCCAGAGAAAACTGTAAATTGTATTTTGAAGGAGTGTATTTTTTTTCTCTTTTAGATTGTGTTGTGCTTCCACAGATTGGCGGGAAATTTCTAACAAAATCGTAAATAGCAAAAACGCCAACGCAGAAATAATAATCAGAATAAGCAAAAAATCTCTTAACTTAGGGAGAGAACTTGCTTGCTCGGCTACACCGGCAGTCGGCGGAAAGTCTAGATACACTCTAAGTTGGTAGAATAAATAAGAAAGAATTCCAAGTCCAGATACAAGAAAACGAGTATTCTTTTGGTTGTCAGTCTGACCACTGCTAGATTGAATCAATCTGAAAAACAAATCGGATGATACAAGGATAATTCCAAGTATCCCCCAAAGGTATTTTCCAAGCGAAGAAGTAAAAGTATCCGCTACCAAAAAATAAACAAAAAGCGAAACAAGAGACACAAAAGGCAATAGAGTATTTGGATTCATGACTAACCTACCCAACGTCTTGATTCAAGAGATTTGATTGTGAGATACAAAAAGGTGAAAATCCCAGAAAAGAAAAATACAAAACCAGACAGAGGAAGAACACCTTTGGAAAACGAAATGAAATGCGAAAAAATATGTAGATGAAAAAGTATCGACCTCGTTTTTGCTTGGAATAGATGTGAAAAAAATCCAAGCACCCAAAGAGTCATGATAATCAGAACAGCAATGAGTAAAGAAAGCATTTGATTTTTTCCGAGGCTACTTCCAAACATCCCCACAGAATACACAAAACAACCCAAAAGAAAAACACCAACACTTCCGGTGGAAAAAATATAAAGCGGAGCCTTCCAGAAGGAGTAGAGTAAAACAGGAAATAGCCCATTGATAAAAACGGTAATGACAAAACAAACAAATGCGCCAAATAGGAATTTGCCCAATACAATTTCCATGTCGGAAATAGGCGAAGTATAAAGTAGTTCCATCGTGCCTTTGTTTTTTTCTTCTACTATACTTCCCATGGCAAGTATCATCATCGAAATGATGATCGTGGACATAAAACTAAAAAAGGTGATAATGGTTGCATCTTCGTAGTTGTTACTTCCATGAAAGTTAGAAATCAAAACAAGAAGTGCGTTTAAAACTGCAGTTCCACCTAATACTAGAGCAGCCATATAGGTATTAAAAAACAATTTACATTCTTTCAAAAAAATCCATTTGATATTTTGCATTGGAGACTCCTAGATACGATTGATAAAAAATTGTTCAAGAGTGAGATCTTCTTTTTTTAAAAGTTCTAACTTAAAAGATTTTCCGGTCAGATTCAAAAGCAATTTGTCTCTGTAAGAATCCATATCCTCCGGTCGAACCGAGAACAGATAATAGTTGTTACTCTCTTCCAGTATTTTAATTCCAACATCATCACTCAGTTCTTCTAAGAAAGATTTACAATCCTGTTTTGAATTTCCTCTGAGTCCGATTTGGAGTTCGGAAATCTTTTGCATTTCTTGTTCAAGTTGAATTCTAGAAAAATCGTAAACCAATTTCCCTTCGTGTAAAAAAAGAAATCGATCACATACTAGATGCACTTCCGAAAGAATATGACTCGAAAGTAAAACAGTATGCTCCATAGCAAGACCTTTGATGAGATGGCGGATTTCTACGATTTGCCGCGGGTCAAGTCCACTAATCGGCTCATCCATAATCACAATCTTTGGACTTCCTAAAATTGCTTGTGCAATTCCTACTCGCTTTCGAAATCCGAGCGATAACTGTGAGATATAACGTTCTTTTACTTCTAGTAGATTTGTTTTTTCACAGACTCGTTTGATTTCGGACTCTACATCGGAAACTGATTTTAAATGAGCGACAAACTCTAAGTAGTCGCTCACAGTGAAATCTTCGTAGAGTGGCGGGGTTTCGGGTAAATAGCCGACCTTTCGTTTGATTTCAATCGGATCACTAAAAGAATTTAGCTCGTCAATCCAAACCTCGCCTTCGTTCGGAATTAAAAATCCACTTAGAATACGAATGGTGGTTGTTTTACCGGAGCCATTTAAACCAAGAAGTCCAACGACTTCTCCTTTGTTGATTTGAAAATTCAAATCACTGATTGCTAATTTATCAGAATAATACTTTGTAAGATTTTGAACTTTAATCATAGACTTAGTTGAAACATAACTTTATAAGCCAACTTAGTCTCAAGTAAAAAAAGTTTCAAACTTGTATGCATGAATTATTTGAAAATAGAACTTGACTGAAATGAAAAATGAAATTACTTTTATAATATGGAAAATTATACATCAAAACCAAAGCCTGTAATTGCGGAGCATGAAATCATTTATAAGAATGATAAACCTTATATTATTTTAGGTTTAAAAGAATATGAAAGATTAGTTCATTCCACTAAAACGATTCGTGTTGCTGACGTTGTGAAACGAGAATACATTAATGTTAATAATGTTTGCTTAGTTAGAAAAGGAAAAGGTGTTACTGGAAAGGATTTAGCAAAATTAAAATTAGCAGGTCTATGGAAAGATAGAAAAGATATTACTGATAGTGTTGAATTTGTGCAAAATCTAAGAAAACGAGCAACTCGACCACATATAAGAAAAATGCTTAAAGGTATTTGAAGTCTATTTATGATACTAATAGATACAGATATTATAGTAGATTACTTACGAAATTATGCACCTGCTGTTCAATGGATAGAAAGTCAGGAAGAGGAAATATTAATTTCTGGATATAGTTGTTTAGAATTAATTGAAGGATGCGTTAATTCGAAAAGTTTAAATAAATTGAACTCAACGCTATCATTATTTACAATTGTCTGGTCTAATCAAATTTCAAATGAATATGCAGTCGATACATTTTCCAAATTAAAATTAAAGATAGGAATAGATTTCGTTGACTGCCTGATTGGTCATACTGCGGTAGAACTTAGTTTGCCCCTATACACATTTAATAAAAAACATTACAAGCATATTCCGAAACTAAAAACAATTCAACCTTACAAAAAATAAAATCTAATTTCAATCAGAATGGTTTTAATACCACAAGTATCACAATCACTATCATCAGTAATGTAGGGACTTCATTTAGAATACGAAATTTTTTAGATGGATAGGTAACACCTTCTAAAAGTTTTTTTCGATAGAAGTTTGCCATATGATGCTGACCTACAACTAAAAAAACCAAAAAGATCTTGAGCCACATCCAGATAGTATAAGCATACGCATTCCATTGTAAATAGAGCATCGCAAATCCAAAGATGAGAGTAACGATCATCGCTGGAACCATGATGATCTTGTAGAGTTTGCGCTCCATGACGGCTAACGTCGATTTAACCTCATCGGATGTTGCTTCGACATGATACACAAACAAACGCCAAATATAAAATATCCCCGCAAACCAAGCAATCAGCGCAATAATATGAATAGCCTTAAACCACAGATACATAACTCACCTAACGGTGCCAGCATTCCCTGCTGGACTGGGGTTTTTGCACCTAGCGGTGGGCTCGCTACCGCGGGTTATTACTGAATTGTCTGAAGAATACATTCCTATACAAATTAATCTTTCATCTGTGTCCATCTGTGTTCATCCGTGGTAAATTTTTTAATCTTTCATTGTCCAGTACGAATTAAATCGAGAAACTCATTGCGGGTAATGGAACTATCCCGAAACTCACCAAGCATACAAGAAGTAAGAAGCTCCGAGTTTTGTTTTTCTACACCTCGCATCATCATACACATATGTTTTGCTTTCATGATTACACCTACTCCGATTGGATCTAGGATTTCCTGAATGGCATTTGCGACTTGGTCTGTTAGCCGCTCTTGCACTTGGAGTCTACGGGCAAACACATCTACTATGCGGGGAATCTTGCTTATCCCGATGATTTTTTTGTTGGGAATATAGGCGACATGTGCTCTACCAAAAAAAGGAAGTAAATGATGTTCACAAAGAGAATAAAGTTCTATGTCACGAACAATTACCATTCCCTCAACATGTTCTTCAAAAATAGCACCGTTTACGATTTCTGTTAGATTTGCTTTATAACCACTGGTTAAAAAATCATAAGCTTTAGCGACTCGTTTTGGGGTATCGAGAAGACCTTCGCGGGATGGGTCTTCTCCTATTTCGGTTAGTATTTTTTTTACTGCGTCTTCCAATGAAAAATCCTTTGTTCTATTTACTCTCTATTTAACCTTATTTGAGAATTAGAATCATTGAAAACCTTTTTATTTTGAAAGAGCAGTAGAAAGTTTACTTCTTCTGAATCAAGTGTTCAACTAATGCTTTTAAAAAATTTGGATTTGGTGTTCCTGGATCCAAAGGTTTGTTGTTCACATAAAGCGAAGGTGTGCTTTGGATATTTAGCACTTCGCCTTCTTTCACTTCTTGTAGAATATAAGATTGAATTTCCGAAGAACCCATACAAGATTGGAATTGTTGTTTGTTGACATTGGCTTTGTTTGCAATTTCCATTACTGTTGCTACCGAATGGCGAACTCCATTTTCATTGTCTGTATAAAGTCCCGTGTAAACTTCTTTGAATTTGCCTTGTTTGTTTGCACAAAGAGATGCACTTGCAGCAATACAAGAACTAGCACTTGGATCTTTTCTTTGCACTAACGGATTACAAGTTCCATCGAGTGGAAAGTTTTTGTAGTAAACTTTCACTTGTCCTGGGAAATCAGCAAGTAGTTGGCGGAGAATATGGCTTGCGTGCATACAATGTCCACAGTTGAAGTCTGCGTATTTTACAATTGTAACAGGGGCACTTGAACTTCCTACCATAGGAGCTTGGCTTAGGTCAATTTTCACAGTTGCTCTTTTTTCAAATTCTGCAATCTTTGCTTCGAGCATTGGTTTGGAATCAACCGGGGCGTGGTCATGGTCAACACTGTTACCAGACTTTGAAAATCTTGCGACACCAATTCCACAAGCATAAAAAAGTAAAACAATGATCGTATAATTTAAAACATGAGAAGTTATATTCTTTCCGACGGATAATTTTAATTTGCCCATAATTCCTTCTTGTCCTGCATAAGATTTAACCTGAATGTAGGCTAATGCAAAAATACTTAGAGTCACAGCATATGTAAGTGCACATAAGATACATACTGTCCCGATTTGTGAAATAGAAATGATAAAAAGAATAACGTCGATTAAAATCGCAAGAATGGAAACCGCAAAAAGTAGATTTACAAATCCTTTTTTGTCTTCGTCATTTGCTCGTAAGATAGAAAAAAATAAAAACCCACAAAATCCGTAAAACGTAAAACCTAAATGGGCTACAGGAATATCGCCTAACAGAGGTACTCCCCTAAATCCAGACCACGCGCTTTTTGCAACTTTGCTACAAGAATCTCCGTCGCCCGTTGTAGAGCAGAGAGATTCTACAAATGCACCTGCTGTTCCAAAGTATTCTTGGATGAGAGCGATACAAAGAGAAAGACCAATGATCACAACTCCAATTCCTATTATGTTGTATTTTTTTAAACTTTTACTATCCATATTTTTTCTATTTCTCCTTATCATTTTTGAGACTTCAACTATCATCGTATTTCGGGCTGTGTAAAAGCTGTCACCCTGAGCCTGTCGAAGGGTTTTTACCTTCATAAAAGTATGGATTCGACAAGCTCACCACGACATTTATTATACTTTTACACAGTCTTAAATTATTTTTTTGTGTTATCAATTGCTTCTCTTAAATCCAGTCTTCCTTCATAGATTGCTTTTCCCGTAATAATTCCGTAGAGTGGTCGTTTGGAATTAATTTTTGTTAAATCAATTATGTCTTTGAGTGAGGCAATTCCACCTGACGCAATAAGCTGAAAATTAAAGTTGTCTAAGATATGTTTGTATGACTCAAGGTTGGGACCACTTAAAGTCCCGTCATGAGAAATATCTGTGAAGATAATCTGTGTTATCCCTTGCGTATCTAATCTAGTTAACAATTCTTCGTAACGTATTTGTGTTTTGACTTCCCATCCACTTACACGAACTAAGCCGTCTAACGCATCAACAGAAATAATAATCCTATCTGTGCCAATGAACGTAAGTGCATCATCGAGGAACTTAGGGTCATTTACCGCAGCAGTTCCAATGATGAATTTATCAATTCCCAGAGACTCGTAGTATTTTAATTTTTCCATGTCCCTGATTCCGCCGCCAAGTTGGATTTTAACATTAGCCTCTTTTCGGATTCTAACGATACAATCTTTGTTGGTTGCATCTGCTTTTCTTGCACCATTCAAATCTACCAAATGGATTAACTCTGCGCCATTTTTATTAAAACCTTGTACGAGTTCCCATGGCTTTGTGCTATAAACAGTTTTTTGAGAATAGTCTCCTTTGTAGAGTCGAACTGCTTCATTGTCTAAAATATCTATTGCTGGTATAATAATCATGAAATAAACCTTAGTTTGAATTTGTTAACCGAATGAAGTTTCTTAAAATTTTAAGACCTTCTTTGTCGGATTTTTCTGGATGGAACTGAGTTCCGAAAATATTTTCTTTTTCTACTATCACTGGAAATTTTTCTTCCGCATAATTNNTTTTGAACTTCCTCTAATAACTTGGATTTTTTTTTGGAGTTTAATAGCAACTTGTTCCAACCCATGTGCGGAACTTTATAACTTCTTAATCTAAATTTTCTGATATGACCTTTGATTAGTCCAAGACCTTTGATAAGCTTTCCTTGTTCTGTAGATTCTTCTGAGTCCTCAAATAAAATTTGAAATCCAATACAGATTCCGAATAAAGGAATTTTTCGTTCGATGGCTTTATGAATAGAATCAATAAAACCAAGTTCATTCAAGTTGTACATCGCCTTTTCAAAAGCTCCGTCACCTGGTAAAACAATTCCTGATGCAGTTTCTAAATCTTTTGGGTCTGTTGTTAGTTTGAAATTATCAGTGTAGAGGCTAATCGCTTTTAGGCACGAATGGATATTTCCCATTCCAAAATCAATCACTGCAATCATTCTAACATTCCTTTTGTGGATGGAATTACCCCAACTGCATTCTCATCATAAGCAATCGCTTGCCTGAGTGCTCGCCCAAGTCCTTTAAAAATAGATTCATGAATATGATGTCGATTTTCCCCGTAATGAACAACGACGTGCAAATTCATCTTGGCATTGAGGGCAAATTTCTGTAGAAACTCAAGAGATAACTCGGCGTCATAGATTCCAAATTTTCCTTCCAGCTTAGGACCTGTGTATTTGAAATAAAATCTCCCACCTAAGTCAACGGCAACAGTTGTAAGAACTTCGTCCATAGGAATTGTGAAATGTCCATAACGATTGATTCCGGCTTTGTCGCCTAATTGTTTGTGAAGAGTTGATCCGAGTAGTATCGCTGTGTCCTCTACGCTGTGGTGGCAGTCAATTCCTATATCCCCGCGTAACCAAAGATCCATGTCGATCTGCCCATGTTTAGCGATATGGGAAAGCATGTGGTCGAAGAAAGGAATTTCTGTATCGAAATTATAGTTACCTTTTCCTCGGAGGTTTAAAGAGAGTCTTATATCGGTTTCGGATGTTTTACGTGCTTCTTGTGACATTGCACTATTGACAATCTTTGCAGTATATTTTATTGTCAATCATAGTACAATTTTTTTCTAAGTGCAGATTTGGGGATTACCACCGATGGACACCGATAAAAGAACGATGAAAAATAACATGGATTCAAACCAAACCACGAATATTCAAGAATTATCGTATCTTCTATCGGTGGTGAAATCTACCGAGCTGATTCTGCGAAATTAAATTCGTTTAAGTAAAACACAGTATTTTCTGCTAAATTGTTTACTATGTCGATATCAGGTCGATCCACAGAGTCACCGTTTTTGGTTCTCATAACAAGAGGAATTAGACCAATTAAAGTAGTAGAACTTTGATAGAATCTATCGTACCTTTTGAGTTTTCCATCTACATAGTAGTCAACTAACATAGAAAGTTTGTTCTTTTTAAAAGCAGGAATGATAGTAGGAATTGGAGTAGGAAGTAAAAATGGAACAATCGAAATTCCATACATCCAATTATTTTCAAAAACATCCATACGTTTTAAATTGATTTCTAAATGATTTTTACTAGCTTTGTCCAACTTTTCATTTTCATCAATTACATTAACGGTATTAAAGATTCCAGATTTTTCCAAATTGTCTCTAATAATTTTATTGTATTCTTTTAAATTATTTTTATCTTCAATGCCTGTAATTCGAAAAGAAATCGCATCAATTTTGGTTTTTGGTTTGATTGCCTTGATTCGAGGCAACTCGTCGTTCACATAAGTGTAACAGGAAATTAGATTTGTCAAAATGACAAAAAGTAATAGCTTTTTCATCCGTATAACTCCAGATTAGAATTCAAACACAGGTTAAAATTCCTAATCGTATTGTCTAGGAAATTATTAATACATATGAGAGTATGTAAAAAGATATGCCACAGAGGCACTGAGTCACAGAGGTTAATAATATATTAATCGTTATTGCAAGATTCTACAGATACACTAGGGATTTATTTAATATCTTAGAAAAAAAACCAACAAACTCTCTGTGTCTTTGTGCCTCTGTGGCAAAAAGTTTATTTTTACGCATTCAAAATTCAAAATTCAAAATTATCTTTTTCTTAATCTCTAGCTCTATTTTTTCGGAGAGTTATAAGGAACATAGAATGGATGATAGGAATTATCTTTATCACGGAAGAAAAACGATAAAGAATGAAGGGAGAGTTGAATCAAGTATTCCTACAGATAAAAATTCAAACACAAAAGAAGAACTACCTAAAAGAACTGGCTTTGCTGTTAGTTCTTTTTTTACTCCCAAGTTTTATTCGCAAAAAGGAGGAGATAAAGAAGATTTAGCAAATAGATATGCAAATCAGATTAACTTCTCTCCAGAGATTGTGTTATTCAAAAATACGGATAATAGTAAGTATCTGCTCCTTGTTTCTCCTATCCTTTCTTACAGAGAAGATTTTCATTTGAAACGAAATGTAAACCGTCTTTTGGATGCGGAAATTCTTATGGCTTGGAAATTTGATAAAGGTCTATATTCTTTGAACTTGGAAGGTGGGAGAGGTTATCAGCGATTAGACGCTTATGGAGTAATGTTTAACGGATTTGCAAATTATGGAGAAATGAATTTTCATTGGAAACCACTTGCTATCAAACTGAGTTTACTTGGTCTTTCTTATAATTACAGACAAGAGAATGTTACGATGCGAGCCAATGATACGAACGATAAATTATTTGGTGGAAATGTAGTTTTTGAATCCATACCATTTATTCAACACCTTCAAGTATTCAATTATTTGATTTTAGAACCAAAACAAATTGCAGAAAGGAATTTTTATCAAGAGGATAAAGCATTTAAGCCACAAGCAAGATTGAACTATAGAGGATTTGAATTAAAATCAAAAGATTTTTTAAACCAAATTAATTTAGAGCTTGGACTTTTTTCTGTTAAGGGTTATCGTGATTATGCGGAGTATTCAAATCAAACTTTTCATCATATCAGTAAAACAAATGGATTTTTATCTTATCTGGCTTTCAATTTTTCTTTAAAGAATTTGAGTTTTCGCACCGGCGGACTTTATGCAACAAAGGATCGATCAAATACTTTGAATCGAGAGCATAATGGCTATTCGTCTCTATTATCTGACGTTAGAATTTTTGGTGGAAAATCTTCCTTTTTATTAATGGAAACCGTAAACCAAAGAAATGGAACTTTGTTTAGAGAGTTTGATTCTAAAAGAGAGAATTTGTATGATACAAGTGGAATGGAGTTAATTAATGTTACCCTGACTTATGCATTTAGTCAGAATTTTCAATTAACAGGAATTTTAAATCATGTAAGTTCAGGTTTAGGCGTTGGAAATGAGGGAATACTTTCTGCCTTGTATCATTTTAAATCTACTCAAGCGGATAATTCTGGTTTTCTGCTTGTTTCAGTTTGTGTGGCTCGTGTAAATCCCATTACTCAGACAAAAATCTTGTACGATGAGTTTAGAGTTGATCCTGCCATAAAAGAATTCACTCGTTTTTATACTTCAGGCGGAGTTTATTTTTAGAAATTGAATCAAATGATACTAAAAAACGCCCGTTAGGATACAGAAAACCAAGTTCATTTTTCTATAAAAGTATTGATAGTTCCATTTTATACTTGTATTCTGTAGTTTTATTCTTAGATTGGTAAATAAGAGTTGCCCTTCCAATGAAAAAATACATCCTTCAAATGACACGAAAACTTGTATCTTTGGGAGTTAACGAGGGACAATCCGCATTTGAATCAAGGCAAATTAGAACCCTCAATAAAATTGCCCTATTTTTGGGGCTTATCAATGTCTTTCTATGTTTTTTTAACTTTGTTACTTACCATTATATTCCATTTAGTTTAAATCTTTCAATTCTGATTGGAATTTCACTGCCTATTTTTCTATTTAATTATTTTTTTCGATATAGTGTTGCACAGGTGTATTCTTTTTTTGCCTCTAATACATTGATTTTGACTTATGCCTACTTTGGAATTTCGATGAATCGAATTGTAAATTTTGAGGTTTTGATTTTGGCGTGTGGATTTTTCGGTGCATTTATTTTCGATTCCTTTTGGGTTTATATAGCTGGTTTTTATAGTATCATTTCCATAATATTAATTGGAGCAATGAAAGTATATATTGGGAATATAATACCTGATTCAATTTTTATTGGCAATAATATTAACTCTATCATAACAGCTTCATTGTTATTCGGAATGATCTGGATTTATAAACGAGATTTTAGAAAATCAGAAGATCGTTTACAATTAGTTTTAAAAGGATCGAATAATGGTTGGTGGGATTGGAATTTAATTGAGAATACTATCTATTATTCCCCAAAATGGTGGGAAGCTATGGGTTACACTTACAATGAATTAGCCCCTGAAGTTCAGTTATGGTGGTCAATGTTGCACCCCAGTGATCGTAAACATGTAAACGAACTGTTTGAACGAGCAATGACGACCGATTTGATTAGTTATGAAGTAGAATTTAAAATGCATCATAAACTAGGACATTACGTACCAATTCTTTCAAAGGGCTATATATCGAGGGATAATAACGGTAAACCGTATCGAATTTCAGGGAGTAATATTGATTTGACGGAGCATAAGGCAATAGAAACAAAACTCCAATCTTTGGTTAAAGACATCACCGACAAAAATGAAGAACTCTCTAAACAAAAATCCGAAATTCAAAGCCAGTCCGAAAAATTAGCTGATCTAAATAAACTAAAAGATAAATTATTTTCCACAATTGCACACGATATACGAAGTCCTTTTACTTCTCTTCTACTAACTCTGGATTCATTGAAAGATGAATTATTAACCGAAGAGGATTTAAAGGAAATATTACCAGATATAACTAAAAGTGCGAGTAACATTCTAGTTTTGATAGATAGCTTGTTTGATTGGGCAAGGACTCAATTAGATGGAACAAAAGTTCATCGTGTCCAATTTGATTTAATGGAATTGATTGAAGAAGAGTTAAAACTATTTGCTTATCGCTCTAAAGAAAAAGATGTAAGTATTTTAAATCAGATTAATGAAAATACAATCCTATACGCAGATAGAAATATGTTACAGTTAGTAGTGAGAAATTTAATTTCTAATGCACTAAAGTTTTGCCAGAAGGGCGATAAAATCATAGTAACCGCTATACCAAAAGATAATTTTTTAGAAATATCTGTAACAGATACAGGCAAAGGCATATCGGAAGAAAATTTAAAGAAAATATTCACGGCAGGTATGGCGTCTACCGTTGGTACTTCTGGTGAAAAGGGAACAGGTCTTGGACTTATACTTAGCAAAGAGTTTGTTAATAAGAACGGGGGCGAGATTGGAGTAGAAAGTGAGCTAACAAAAGGTAGCCGCTTCTATTTCACAATTCCTATTTGAATAAAAATGAACCTACCACCGATACAACAAGATCTACGTTAATACCATCAACATCTCATACAACACCCTATTTCTCTTAACTTGACAGCATCAAGCGATGCGACATTCACAAATTGGCTTACATCTATTTCGTTTTTATCGGTGCTTCATAGCCTTGGCAGATGGTAATGATTTTCTTTTATTTAGTATCAGCTTTGGTCTGATAACTGCATAGATATTAACTGGAAAAAGTCTGGTGGTTTTTTACCCAGTGCCTGACTATTTTTCAAACAAAAGTTTGAATTTGAAAATGACATTTCGCTTATTTCCTGTACTTTTTAGTTTAAGGCAAAATGCAATAGTTTATTTCGATAACAAACCAATTAGAATTTAAGTAAAAATAATTTATTATTTGACATACATAGTAAAGAAAGTAGAAGTTACGCACTTAGCAGAGGAAAAAATGGCAAACACATCGATCAGTTCACAACTCATTGACGCAACTACTAAAATTGTAAATATTCTAAGACAAATTAAAGACATAAACAGCACAACTAAACTCATTGCGATTAACGCTGCAATTGAGTCTTCACGGTCGGCACAGTTGGCGGATAACTTCTCGTCTCTCTCCGAACAAGTGCGGACTCTTTCTACTCGCTCCGAAGAATCTTTCAGTGAAATCCAAGTCTTGATTGAAAATTTGAGAATCTGTTGTGCCAAAGCGATTGCTGTTCGTCTTGCGGATTTGTCGATAGA
>DDBL01000254.1 GCA_002333425.1 Leptospiraceae bacterium UBA2033 | reverse complement strand
TTCCTGTCGAATTTGAATCATTAATAATATCACTGTATTGCTCTAAGTATGTTAAAGCCAAGATAGTCATTCCAATTTTTCTAAGCAATGATCCAAGGAATGCATCGTCTTTGAAATTTTTCATTCCTAATGGAGTAGTTAAATCATAGGCAATCAAAGCGGATAATATTGGTAATTCTTGAAGATGTTTTTTATATGTATCCCCTTTTAAATTTTTGCTAAACTGTTTATTGGATTGGAGTAAAACTAAGTTTTTTACAGTTCTCATTCCGAGCAAAGTAATTGCATCTTTCAAAGTATGAACTTTTCCTGATCTACCATAAAAAGCAGAATTTGCAATTTTCATTATATCTGTAGTAATGGATTTATCGGGACTAATAATTCTTTCGAGTTCTTCGCTTCCGCCCGTTGGGTTGCTATGATCAAATGTAGTTACTTTGATTGCAACTGCAGGGAGTGGCGGTATAACGAGATTAGCCAAACTAATGTGAGGTAAATTATTATCCTTATGATGTATTTCTTCTTTTCTGCCCAAGGCTAAAGTTAATTTTTGTAGAACTTGATTTCTGTTGTAAGGTTTTTTTACAAAAGCATCAATTTTTAGATTTATCAAATTTTGAATTAATGCTTTGTCGGTTGTTGCTGATATTACAGCTACCTTTAAATCAGTATGAGATTTCCTTATTTCTTGGATTACTTCTAGCCCACTTTTATTTGGCATATTTATATCAATACAAAGTAAATCGGGTTTATTTAAGGATTCTTTTAGATAAAATAATAAATCGTCTCCATTAGAAGTTTCATGTAGAATTTCAAATCGTTCAGATTGTAAATATCTGCGTAAAAGATTTCTATCAACAGTGGAGTCTTCTGCGATCATAACCTTGTATGGTTTAAAATTTTCGGGATTCAAACCCAGAGGGATTTTTTCTTCTGTCATTCTTGCCTCTATTTAAAAGTAATTCTTCTTGCTTGTTCTCTGTCATTAGAATCAGGTATTTCTTCTAACGTATTATATTTTTTGCCGTCAATTTTATAGCAAATAATTCCATTGTCATTTTCAAAAGTAACTGTCTTGGAGTAACTATTGGGAGAAATATTCATCTCTCCTTTAAGAAATTTTTTTATCTTATCCAGAAAACTCATACTAATAGACCTCTTTTATTTTATTATTAATTCATTTTTTTTGTTCCGCATAAACCAAATGTATCAGCTTTGTAAGCATATAATTTCACACGTAAGTGATTTCAGAATATACTTTTATGCTTAACGTATTTTCTAAAATTCATAGAAGCTATTCTGTATAAGAAAGGATTTTAAGTAAAGAAGGATTTTAAAGAATGGATATGATTTCAGGAAATTTATTGACTATTTTGTAACTACTCATCATGCCCTATTGCTATTCTAAATATTGTAGAACAAATAATCTGTTTGTTTTTTCTTTTCAAACTCCCAGTTAAAGGAAGTCTCTCGAAGTTGTAAACTTTTGCCTTCAATGGTGGACACCAGTTTAAATTTTTCCATTTCCCCAAATTCTTGTGGTGCTTTTTTTAAAACATATTTACCCGCTTTAATTTCATCTAAAACATGAACAAAAAAGGGATCATGCTCCACTCTAGACAACTCTTGCATTGCAAAGTAGAAAGGAGTTAAACCTTTGTAATACCAATCTACAATTTTATTTGTGCCAGGCTGCCAAAGCTGCTCCAAAAAAAATTCATTCTCATGAATATAAGATTTTCCCTTAAACGGCTTTTGGAGAACTCGACTCTTTGCATATAACTCATGATTCAAATCTCGATCAGACTCTCCCTCATAATCAGTTCCTATCCACTTGATCCAAGCTTTTTTTTCTTTTGATGGCATGAGTGGGAGCAATGCAAAAAGATAGTTTTGATCCTTAAAAATTTTTTCGTGTGCTAAAAAATCTAAAACTTCAAATGGAATCATGTAAACACCGTCATTCCATTCAATGATATAGGGAATATCATCAAAGTAAGAATACTCAGGCGGAATTTCAGAAAGTAGCGCATCTCCAAATTGCGATATGAGAAATACAAGGGAAATGACTTCCTGTTTTTGTAGATTGGAAAATACCTGCACAAAATTACACTTAGTCTTTAGGGCAGATTGGATCATCTGGTATTGTTGTTTTTCAAATTGATTCTGTGAAAGAATCAAACCGAAGTTCTTTTGGAATTTTACAAGAGAACTTGTTTTGATTCGATTTAGATTTCCAGAAACTAAAAAAGGCATACGAATCTATAACGCCCTATATCCTATATCAGAGCGGTAAAACGTGTTTACCTGTGGATTTTCTTTTAAATAGAAATACGCATTCGTAATAGCAGACTTTAAATCATTTCCATAAGAGCTAATTCCAAGTATGCGCCCACCTGTAGAAAGTAGTTTGCCATTAGAAATTGTAGTTCCTGCATGAAATACTTTTACATTCTCTGAATTCGGATCTTTTAAGTTTAACTCAATGTTCTTTGTATAATCATTCGGATAACCGTTAGCCGCAAGAACAACAATACAAGAAGAACCCTTTTTGAGATTTACTTCGTTCTTTTTCAAACTTCTTTTAGCGGAGTCTAGAAAAATTTCGAGTAAATCATCTTCGATTAAAAGCATAAGACTTTGTGTCTCAGGATCCCCAAATCTACAGTTAAATTCCACCACTCGCGCATAACCTGACTTATCCACCATAAGCCCTGCATAAAGTAAACCTTTATAAGGAAAACCTTTTTTACGAAGTCCATCTAGCATAGGTTGAAATACTTCTTTTCGGACTTGTTCATATACTTTGTCTGTCGCAATTGGCGCTGGACAGTACGCACCCATTCCACCGGTGTTTGGACCTTTGTCCCCATCAAATGCTCTTTTGTGATCTTGTAGTGCTGGGAGTATAATGAAGTTAGCCCCATCCGAAATGGCAAAGATCGAAGCTTCCTCACCTTGCATAAACTCTTCGATTACTACCTTTGAACCACTTGCTCCAAACTTATTATCTAGGAAAATTTCTTTTAGAGCTTGTAACGCTTCTTCCATTTGAAAACAAACAGTCACACCTTTTCCCGCCGCAAGTCCGTCTGCTTTGATTACAATAGGGACTCCTTCTTTTTCTAAGTAGGACTTAGCCGATTCATAATCGCTAAAAGTTTCGTAGCGAGCTGTAGGAATTCCAAACTCTTTCATAAGAGTTTTTGCAAAATCTTTCGAGCCTTCTAACTGAGCACAATATTTGGAAGGACCAAAACAAGGAATTCCCACTTCTTCTAGCCAATCAGCTATTCCATCGACTAACGGTTCTTCCGGTCCGACAACTACCAAGTCGAACTTTTCTTTTTGGATAAATTCTACAGTGCTTGCCTTGTCTTTTAAATTAAACGAACCTTTGGGTAAAATTTCTTCTTGCGGAAAACCACCATTACCCGGAAAAACTTTTAGTTCTTTCAGTAAAGGTGATTGCCTGATTTTGTAGGCTAACGCCGCTTCTCTTCCGCCACTGCCAAGGAGTAATACTTTCATGATTTGCCCAACTTCTCTAAACTCTTCAATACCGTTTCCAGCTTAGACTTCAAACCATCCATTTTCTCTTGTTCTTTTGCGATTACTTCTGGTTTTGCTTTGGAGATGAATTCGGGATTGGATAACTTCTTGTTAATCTTTTCCATGTCGGTCTCAAGCGTAACTTTTTCTTTATTCAATCTTTCGCGCTCTTTTCCAAAATCAATCATTCCTGAAAGTGGAAGGATGATTTCCCCACGAGAAAATGCTGCGATAGAATCAGATTGTTCTGTCGCATAATCAGGAGTAAACGAAAGTTCCTCTGCACGAGAAAGTTGTAAAATAGAAAGCCTTTCTTCTTCGATAATTTCTTTGGTCAAAGAATCTTTTGACTTAATAATCATTTTACATTTTTTATCAGGTGCAATATTTAAGTCAGCTCGAACCACTCGCACTTTGGAAACAATCTCTATCAAAAGAGAAAGCTTTTCTACCTTGGTAGAATCCCCAATTACAAAAGGATTAGCCCAATCAGAATTTGAAAGCGCCTTCTCAGAAAACACGCTAAAAATTTCTTCTGTAATAAAAGGCATAAACGGATGTAGTAAATTCAATGCGGATAATAGCACATTTACCAAAGTCTGTCTTGCGGTTTCTAAGGATTTGTCGCCTGACTTTCCGTAAATGCGTGGTTTTACAAGTTCAATGTACCAATCACACAGGTCACCCCAGATGAAGTCATAGATAAGAGATGCCATTTCATAAAAACGATATTCGCTATAGGCTTTCTCATAACCTGATAAACATTGATTAAAACGATCTAATATCCAAGCATCACTGGATTCAAGCTCTGCTGGATTCATTTCTTTTAGTTCAAAATTCTCTGGCAAGTTCATTAGAATAAAACGACTGGAGTTCCAAATCTTGTTACAAAACGAACGATAACCATCGAGTCTGCTTTCATCGAATAATATGTCTTTGCCTTCTGGTAATGTTGCGGCTAGAAAGAAACGAAAAGAATCTGTTCCATACTTGGACATCATATCGAGCGGATCAATGGTATTACCCAATGACTTGCTAAATTTTTTGCCGTGTTTGTCGCGTACTAGTCCATGAATCAAAACTTTTTTAAATGGAATCACACCTTCGTTGAACTTTAGCCCGAACATAATCATACGAGCTACCCAAAAGAAAATAATATCAAAACCAGTAACAAGAATCGAAGTCGGGTAAAATCTCTTCCAGTCTTCTGTTTTTTCAGGCCAGCCAAATACGGAAAACGGCCATAAGCCGGAAGAAAACCAAGTGTCTAGAACGTCTTCATCTTGGGAAATTTCTTCTTTTTTCAAATTTGGAATTTTTACTTTTAATAATTCAAATGCTTCGTCTAAACTTTCTGCAACCACCATCGAACCATCAGGTGCGTAATAAGCAGGAATTCTATGCCCCCACCAGAGTTGACGAGAAATACACCAATCTTTGATATTCTCCATCCACTCAAAATAAGTCTTTTCCCACATCTTGGGGATAATTTCGATTTTCCCTTCACGCACTACTTTCATTGCTTCGTCTGCGAGAGGTTTTATTTTTACAAACCACTGAGTAGAAAGATACGGCTCGATTACCGCTCCGCCTCTTTGGTTGTGACCAACAGAGTGAGTGTAGTCTTCTATTTTTTCTACCAAATTCAGTTTTTGTAAATCTTCTATGATTTGTTTTCTGGCGGCATAACGATCTAAACCTTTGTAAACACCTGCATTCTCATTGAGACTTGCGTCTGTGTTCATGATATTAATCGGTGTTAGCCCCAGACGTTTTCCTGCTTCGTAGTCATTTGCGTCGTGTGCGGGAGTAATTTTTACAAGCCCACTTCCAAATTCTTTGTCTACAAATGTATCAAATAGAAGTGGAATTTCACGGTTCATAAGAGGCAAAATCAGAGTAGCCCCTTTTTTAGAAGTATAACGCGGATCATCAGGATGAGCACATACTGCAACGTCACCGAGCATTGTCTCTGGTCGAGTTGTGGCTACTACGATGTAATCGCTCGTTCCTTTGATCGGGTAACGAATATGATATAAATGTCCCTTGGTTTCTCTAAATTCTACTTCGATATCAGAAATGGCGGTTTTGGTAACAGGACACCAATTGATTATTCTTTCTCCGCGATAAATCAATCCTTCTTCATAAAGAGAGCGAAATACTTTGATAACAGCTTTGGAAAGTCCTTCGTCAAAAGTAAATCTTTCCTTTGACCAATCCACACTTTCGCCCAGCATCTTTTGTTGGTGTGTGATTTGTCCGCCGGACTTTGCCTTCCATTCCCAAACTTTGTTTATAAATTCATCTCTTGTGAAATCAGTGCGGCTTTGTTTGTTAGCCGCTAGTTGTTTTTCGACAACTACTTGAGTTGCAATTCCCGCGTGATCCATTCCAGGAACCCAGACAGCGGCTTTTCCTTTTTTTCGCTCGATACGGATGATGATGTCTTGGATGGTGTGGTTTAAGGCATGACCAATATGGAGTGTGCCTGTAACGTTAGGCGGTGGAATGACGATAGAGAATGGGTCTTTTTTAGAATAATCTACTTGGAAAGATTTATTATCTTCCCAATACTTTATCCATTTTTGTTCTACTGCTTGGGGTTCATATCTATCACTAATTTCTTTTTTCATAATGCTAAATTCTCTTGGTGACTAATTGTTGTTAGTCTTATGTATTTTCTGTAATATCTAGGAGGACGTGTTTATTTTTCATTGCGAAAGTCATAAAATCATTTTCGCTAACTGCCATTCTAACAGCAAAGGGCAAAAGATGATAAACAGTTTTAAAAATCGTTTTCATCTGTTCGTCATTTTTGAGGACTTCTTTAGCCATCGGACCGACCTTGTCTACTACATATCTCTGGATTACAGGAATGTTTGCTTCTAAAGTTTTGATTACAAAATCAGATAAATCACTTTCCATTTCATTGCCTCGCTGTAAACTGCTTTACTGCATATATTTAAACAGAATTTTGCAATATGCTATAGAGACAAGAAGTATTCATAGGAGCTTAGTTAATATCAATCCTAACTCTCAGTTTTTTTTTCTTAAAATGAATAAATTTATCAGGACGAAAACGGCTCAGTTCAAATTCATAAACGCGGTTGTGAACGATGAGATTTGGCTCGAATGTTATCTGCAAACTACGGGTGCTTTTGTAAGTTCCAATCCCATTGCAGCACTCACAATATATATTGGAACCAAGGCACTCAGGACAGAGGATACGCACTGTTAGTGGAATTTTTACCAATATTTTTTTCGTAGCTTCTGCTTTGGTTATGATTAAATCAATGTCGTGATTGATACCGGTGCATTTCGTTCTGTCCTTTCGACGAAATCCTGCTCTGAGAAGTCCGCGTCTCGCTAGAAAAGTCATCGAAGTAGTATAGATTAGCCGCTCTTGAGGAAGTAAAAATTCTTTCTTCGCCTTATCAGAATTAGCCTTTAGAGATAGATTTTTAAGATATGCCTTATCGTAAGCTTCGCGAAATTCTCCGGTTAACACTTGGTATGCCGCAAGTAGATGCTGAAATTTCTCCACTTGACCCGTAGCCTTATTATCGGGATGATAAATTTTTGCAAGCTCTCGGTAGTATTTTTTAATTACATCAGGACTACTTCCAAAAGGAAGATTTAGCACAGAATAGTAATCAGGAAATTTTGTGAGTGGCATAGTTAAAGTATCGGAAGATTATAGCTTTTTATACAATTCCCAAAATTTTTCATTTGGAATCACACCCAACTCATCAGATGAGAATTCCGGTATTATCCGCTTCAAGAAATACATATCCACGTCACCTTTATTTTTTGCAGGAATTTTGCCTCGATGCTCGCAGATAAAAAAAGTCTTCACTAAATCAAAGACTGATTGGGAAATATTAATTTCTCCTGTGGCACCACTTGATTCTAATCTACTTGCAGTATTGACTGCATCACCCCAGATGTCATAAGCGAATTTTTTTTCTCCAATCACACCAGCAATTACCGAACCACAGTGGATACCTATTCTTAGCTCCCAAAAAGGTAAACCCATAGAAACTTGCAGATCTTTCACTTGACTCATTAGCAATTTCAATTCTAGACCTGCTAGACAGATATCGACGGGATGAGTTTTATTTTCGATAGGGAGTCCTCCGGCACACATATAGCTATCGCCTATCGTTTTCAATTTTTCTAAATTGTATTTTTCTATGATTTTATCGAACTGAGTAAAACTTGTATCTAGGGTTTTGATTAATTCTTCGGGCGACATGTTCTCTGCAATTTTCGTAAACCCTTCAAAGTCTGTAAATAGTATACTTACATTTTCATACAACACAGGCTGAACAAAACCTCGATCCTTTAATTCATCTGCCACTTCAACAGGTAAAATATTGAGTAAAAGTTTTTCACTTCGATTCTTTTCATTGTCTGCAACAAGGATTAATTCTTTTAATTTTTCGTTTAACTCTACGTTAGCCTTTCCAATAGAGCGAACAGAAAAATAAAGTCCAACTGTAATAATGAATACAATCAAATAGGAAAAGACATAAATAAAAGCCCCCTGTGTATTTCCAAAATCAATTAAATTTACATAAGGGTATACTTTAAAATAAAGTCCAATTAGTAAAAGCAAATAGAATAAGAGAGAAGTTGTGAGTATATAAATAGATTGATAACTATCTGCGGAAAACAACGCACTAACCACAATCAGGGAAACTATAACTCCGTAAAATAACGAATTGCCGCTTCCTGTTAAATAAATAAAAGTAAACGTAGAAATTAAATCAGAAGTAGCAGGTAAATAAGGTAATACTTTATATTTTTTGTAATTAAAAGTAAATAGAATTTCTAACCCCATCCATGTAGCGGCAAACACTAAATTAACCAGTATTATATTTCTAAAAAAATAAAGATCATTCGGGAGGAAATATAATACTGCTAAATTCGCAAACAAACGAGCAAGGTTTGGAACAAATGCTTTTTTTCTATTTGCAAATGCTTGTTCTTTGTTTATTTGGTTTTGAATTTCTTGCATGGGAAAATTGAATTATTTTGAGTTATAAAAAGACAGCCTTTAGAAGCATAATTTATGCTCTTATAAAAAAATCTACAAAATAGGAAAAATGCTCCAATTTTTAAGAAATAATTTGACGTAAATCAATACTTTGATACAAATTGATGAGAAGGCGTTAGAAAATGCAAACAATTGTTTCCGATGAATTAAATATCTTAAAAACAAGAATCATTGAATAATTTCATCCTGAAAAAATTATTCTCTTTGGTTCGCAAGCACGGGGTCTTGCGGATTCTAAAAGTGATATTGACATTTGTGTTTTATTTTCTCACGACGTAAATAAGCGAGCTACATCCATTCAGATTCTATCTCTTGCAAAAGATTTGAAAACTGGAATAGATTGCATCGTAACCTCAAAAGAAGAATTCCAAAAAACTTCTGATAAGAAATTTTCCATTTTTTATCAAATTAGCCAAACCGGTAAAACTATTTATGAAGCTGAATAGCGAAGAGGCATTAGGCTGTTATCTGCAAATAGAAGTTCGCTTAAATAAATTAATCCCTATCTAATTCGCGGAAAGTTAGAGCTATTTATAAAAATCTAAAAGGTTGAAAATCCTTTGACAAATATTTATTATCCGCTAGTTCAGCAGAAACAAAGGATCTTCGTCCTACCTTATCAGGTTTGTTAAATCCATAAATTCGTATTGTAGTTTCCGCTCGGTTCCAATATTTATTCCCTGCTTTAACAGGTTTTAATTCAAAACTATTTGGATCTAAACGAAACCAATTATTGTATTGATATCCTAATTCATCTGGTCTTAACAACAGATCATCAAATATATCATTCTTAGTTCCATTGCAATGCCTGCATATAGGATATAAATTTTCCCAGTCGAATGCTAAATCTTTGTATTTACTTTTAGGTTTAAAATGTTCGATTTCTGGATCAGCACTTCCTATAGGCGACAAAACATCATCGCAGAAAGCACAATGGTCTTTTGTCATGGCTTTTAAATCTTTCAGGAGCAATTCTCTATTGTGCCAATTAATAATTCCTGTCTTTATAAAGTCATTCGTCCATTTCTGTTTTCCCGAAATTAAAAATTCAGGTTCCGCTGTCCTTTTCATAGGAATCATAATTCAAATTCCTTGCGATTTATTTTTTTAAGAGTAGCATTGAGTTGTAATAATTGACTTCCAATAATAGATTTCAATTCGTCACTCTTTTCAGATATAGATACAACTAGATTTTTAAATTCTTGACTATACGCTAAATCAGTATTACCCTCATCTATTTCATCTAGATACTTGGAAAACTGTTTCATTTGTTCTTGAGTTTCGTAATCGAAGAAATCTTTTGTAAAATATTCTCGGATAATACTGAGTATATTTCTACTTTCAATTGCCTTGCTCACAGTTTTAATTGTTTTATCTTCTACAATTAATTCAATTGCATTCGCGCCAACTGCTGACTGCACGGAAAATGGATTATGCGTTGTCAGTATAAACTGCATCTTAGGAAAATCTTCTTTGAACCTAGAAAGAAGTTTTCTTTGCCAAACAGGGTGAAGGTGTCGATCAAACTCATCTATGAGGATAACACCATTAACCTCTTTGAAGAAAGATTCAGTGACTTCAACTTCATCTTTTCCAAAGATTTCATTTCGTGCAGCGAGGATTCGTATGAGTATATCTGTGACTAATAGAATATGATCTCGATAGCCTTCACTGAGGTGGCGAGTTTTTAATTGGTTACCATTGATATCAACAAAATAAAAATTAGTTTCTTTTGATGAATTTACACCTTGTAGTCTTCCGCCTCTTGCCTTGTTAGGAAGCGAAATAGGAACAACACGTCCACCTCTTGCTTTGTTAGGAAGCGGAACCTGACCAACGCGTCCACCTCTTGTCGGATCCATCTTTCCATATTTACCCGTATTCAAATTCTTCTTAGAATAAAAATTTATTGCATTCCCTTCAAGTTGAATTCCGCCTGATTCTTCAATTAATTCTAAATAATTATTTAAAGTGCTTCCGAGTAATTGTATTATACTATCAATTGTATTACCGTTTACTTCATTTCTTTCTAAAGCAAGCTTTTCTAAAATAATTAACGGGTCATGGAAATTTGTTGAATAATCAATAAATATAGATTTTGTAGAATATGGCAAAGCATCGCCGTAAAGAATTTTGCCTACAATTTCAGAATTATCTAATTCTGGATTTGTATTTAAGTTCACGCCATACGCAAGAATTAATTTCTGCGGAAAATTAATATATTCCTCTTCATTGAGTTCGTTTTTAAAAATATAAGCCTTTTTGTGTTCCTCTCCCCAAGATAATAATACTTCCGATTTATTCTTTTGAAACTGAATATAATCTTCAAAGTTATTTGATTTATCTACATTGTTTAAAGGTAAAAGCCCAAAAGCAACTGCTTGCAATATAGAAGTTTTACCAAGTCCATTTCGTCCGAGGATAATATTGAAATGCTCCGATAGTGTAAATTCTAAATGATTAAATAATTTGAAGTTCTCTATTTTAATTTTAGTAAGGAAAGAGGTGCCTTTCCATTCCTTTTTCTCTCTTAATTGCTTTAAGTCATTCTCATCGATGCCAATGTATTCTAACAAATCTTTTACTGGAATATTTTTTTTAGAATGACTATGAAAATACATATCCTTCCTAGCTTTTCCAAGTTCTATTAACATTTCATACTCAATCAAAATATGTCCATTTTGATTTATATCTTTCGTACGAAAACGGAAACTCCTTGAAAACTTTGCTATTTTAGGATGGTTCCCTTGTTTATGAAGCCATTCATCAATCCTTTTACAGATTTTTTTAAGAGTATATTTTCGAGTATCCTCATTACCTAAAATATGAATATAGAAAAAAGTTTCTTCTTCATGAAAATCGCCTATTTCATCATATTGATTCGAATAATTTTGAAATTCAATAAATACTTCATTTTCTATACTTTCTCCATGTAGGTATGCAAAATTTTCCCCAAAAAAAACTTTAAAACCAAGACTTTCAAAATTCAATATACTTGCGTCAATTCTGGTGTTCTCAGACTTGAAAAAAGCAAGAAAATTCTTATCTAAAAGGTTATAGAAGAATAACATTGCTGTTTGCGTTAGAGGGTTTTGTGATAAATTTATCTTTTCCAAGTTATCTAGCTCACAAATTCTTCTTGGAAACTGAGTAAATCCATTTCCCGCTAAATTAATTGAGAATAAACTTTTAAGTTTATTGATACCACTCGGAAGATCAGATAAATTATTGTTTGAAAAATCAATCTTTTCTAAGTTTATTAATTCCAGAAGTTGAACTGGAAATAAATTAAAATTATTTCCTTGAAAATCAATTTCCTTTAGTTTATTTAATTTTTTAACTTCACTTGGTAAACTGGATATTCTATTGTTCGATAAATCAAGTTTTTCTAAATTTATTAAATCAAAAAGTTTATCAGGAAAATTTTCCAAGTAATAATCTGGATCAGGATATTCACTATTACATGCTAAACTCAAAATTTTTAGATTTTTCAAAACAGAAATTTGACTAATTAATTCTGGATTTACATTATTAAATAAATACAGTTCTTCCAAAGTTTCTATTTTTTTTAGTATTGAATAATTCTTTGCATAGGTATAGGACAACTTTAAAATCTTCAACTTTTCTAAGCTGGACAAAACATTTGGAATTACTTCAAATCCTGTATCTGAAATATCTAGCATTTCTAATTCAGTGAGGTTTGCTAATTCATCTGGTAATGTTTTCAAATATTGATTGCCTCTTATACTAAGGGTTTTTAATGAATATAATTTTGTAATTACTAGAGGCAGTTTTTCCAATGACCAGTCTTGTATATCAAGAATTTCCAAGTAAACTAAATTGCTAATAGAATCAGGTATATCGGTCAAATTACAACCGATAAGCTTTAATTCCCTTAAATGTGAAAGTTTGCTTATTTCATTAAAAATTTCATAAGTAACGTACTCATAGCTTAACTGAATTGAATTAGTTTGCCTAAGTCTAACTTTTTCTAATTTTTCTCTAATCGTCTTGTTCATAGGAATAGGGAAACAATGTAACAATCCCTATTTTATGCAATCCAGAATTTCTTTTCTCACTATTCGCTCTACCACCTACTCTGAATGCATTTGACAAATCTCATAGTAGAGCTAGATTTGAACGGTGAGTTTATTAAATAAAAATACAATTTTGAAGAGCTGTTAAAGCACAAAGAAGAGTTGAAAAAATTTGGAGTTTCTAAAATCGGACTTTTTGGCTCTTTTGTGGATAATAGGCAAACTGAAAAAAGTGATATAGATTTCCTTGTAGAATTTGAAGAAGGAAAAAAGACATTTGATAACTATATGGAATTGAAATATTTTTTTGAAGAAATATTTCATCGTAAAATTGATTTAGTGACTCCTAAAAGCATAAAGCCTTTCTTAAAAGATTCTATTCTAAAAACGGTTCAATATGCCGCGTAACGTACATGCCTATTTTAACATTGAAGATGAAATTATTTGGAACGTGGTGAAATATAAGTTGCCTCAATTGAAATATGCATGTCAATCTATTTTCGATAAATTACTTAGTGGCGAAAACGAATAAGTTTACCCTTTCTTTGTCCGATAGACCCCCGACAGAAAATTTCGGGGGTGACAACGGAAATAAAAGCCTTTGCTATTAGTTGTTACTTCGAACTCTATGTTAATTTTTTTCAATTCTTTTTTAAAAAAATCGGATTAATTGAAACAAAATTTTTATTGTAAGGCTTCTTGGAGAT
>DDBL01000135.1:738-17154 GCA_002333425.1 Leptospiraceae bacterium UBA2033 | reverse complement strand
AAAATTATAAGTATTCGATTCATTGTAATCCTCCTAAAGGATAAAAATAATATTAGTAAATATGGTTAGCTCGGTATAAGAAAGGCCGCTAATAGTCATTCCCGAAATTTTCTATCGGGAATCTCAACATCTTGAGACCCCCAATAGAAAATTTAGGGGGTGACAATTAGGAAACTATATCAAATCAAGAGATGAATTGTTTTTAGGAGAGATGGTTTTGGATGTGGAGAAAGAATTTTAGGAACAAAAGAAAAAAATGCGTTAGATGAAATATCTAAAGGGCACAATACATTTAGAGGAGAATTGAAAACAAACTCAATACGAAAAGATTTTTTTAAATCTTTAGTTGAATCTTGAAGACTTGTTGTTTTGGTTTTAGCACAATCACAGTCCTTTTTCGAAGATTCTTTTTCTTGATGACACTTGGGTTTTGTATTTGTGTCTTGCGTTTTTATGAGGTGACAGACAGTTTTAGATGCCATTAGATCACGGCAATCAAAGCTAAAAGAAATAGCAAATGCCAGTAGTAGAATAAAAAAATTCCTCATAACACTTTCTTAGACAGAATAATTTCTATGGCAAGAACTTTTTTGTGAAAAAAGTTTGACCTAAACTGCAAGCATAATAAGTTGGAAAATGTCTAGAGGAGCTGTAGCTCAGTTGGTTAGAGTGCCTGCCTGTCACGCAGGATGCCGCGGGTTCGAGTCCCGTCAGCTCCGCTTTAGATACTGCCTTTCTTCCTTTTCTTAATNNAAAATTCATAATCAAAAATTCATAATTCCAACTAGAATTGTCTTAACAATTTACTTAGGTTTTAAACTATTGCTTTATTGATAGGTAAACTATGTTTTTAGTAATTCGTAATCATTTCATGGCAATGCTAAGGGACTGTGCAAACATATTGCCACAGAGGCACAGAGGCACAGAGGTTAATAATATATTGTATGTGCTTGCAGGAGATACTAGGCATTTAGACAGCCCCTTGGGGAAATCGAAAACAAAATCCTTTTCTGCAAAAATAGGTTTTCATTTTTATATTTTGTTTTTTTTCTCGATCACTTCTGTTTTTTCTCAAGCGCATAATTGGAATTCTCCATCGGAAGTAGTTAAGAATGTAAAAAAGAAATTTGCCGATTTAAAGTCTTACACTGCTGATTTTAAAATTCAGACTGTGAATAATAAAAAGACAACCAACATGAAAGGTAAGGCAACATACAAAGCACCAGGAAAAATTCGTTATGAATTTGCTGAGCCTGACGGAGATTTAATAGTATCCGATGGGAAAACACTTTGGATTTATATTAAAAAAATCAATGCTGTCGGAAAACAAGATTTAGAAATCAATAGACAAAATACCTCAGGAGAGCCGATTTTTCAGTCTGCATCGCCTGCAGGGCTTAATCGTCTTTTTCGAAAATACCATTATAAATTTGATACTATTTCTCAGCCTAGGAATGCGAATAATGACGGTAAGTCATACTTTGTATTATCTCTTGAGCAAAGAGAAAAGATCGGTGGATTTGAGAACATGCTTCTTTTTATAGATGCAGAAACATACCTAATAAAAAAAACAATCGCAACAGATTCACGAGGTAAACAAACCACCATTGAATTTGCAAATTTGTTATTAGATCCAGAAGTGGAAGACGGAACTTTCAACTATCATATTAGTGGAAATTCTAAAATTGTAAATAATCCGTTAGTAAGCGATAATCAATAAAATATCTGATTGGAGATTTGAGTGAGTAATAAAAGAGTTGGACAAATTCTAAGAGAAGTTAGAGAAGAAAAAAATCTTTCTGTTAAAGACGTTTCTCGTGATACGAATATAGCAATTAAATTTATAATTGCGTTGGAAAATGAAGATTATGCGCAGTTTCCTGCTGAAACTTTTACGATTGGATTTTTAAAAACCTATTGTGATTATTTAAAGTTAGACACAGCAGGCATGATGAATTTATACCGTGGCGAACAATTGGTAGAGTCACAGCAACCATTGGAAGAGTTAACAAAACCTACAGTCAAAATGATTGCGCTTGAGTTAGAACGAAATAAATTTCTACCAATAGGAATTATCTTAGGTGTATGTTTAGTTGTATTTTTAGTGATTCATTTCACTGATAATACGGATACTTCGTCTACTTCTGAATCGAGCACTTCGGAAGTAGTAGAAAATCCTACTCCAGTAAGTCACTCTTCTATTCCTGAAATATCTTTTATTTCCCAATCGGTTCCTGAAAATTCAAGTGTGCCTTTTACACTTACACCCGAGCAAGGTTTTACATTTAGCGTCAATAACCAACAATGTAAAATTTTTATTAAAGGTGTTAAGAAAATTGATGGAGATAATTTTGCGATGATTGGGTTTAATATTTTTCCCGAAAAGAAAGTATATACTTTTGAGTCTAAAGTTGGAACTGAATCTTTACTTAGTTATAATAACCCTGAGCTAACATCACTTCGCCGCGAAATTAAAATTATGACACAAGCGGTTACTGATAATTCTGCGAAGATACTTGTACGTTTAAGTGGGGATTCTAAACCAGATAGTAATAATAAACCGATAGGCGATGTACCTATTCAAGTTACTCTATATTTTATTCGTTCTAGTTATGTTGAGTTTATCATAGATGGACAAACAGGCGAAAAAGGACTTGTATCCTCTGGTGAAACAAAACAACTTGAAGCCCGAGATAGACTCGAAATCAAAGTTGGAGACGGTGGTGCAGTAGAGATGATTCAAAACGGAAAAGAAAAAGTAAAATTGGGAAGACCAGGAAGACTTGCAAAGAAGATTTTTTTGAAAGCCCCAAGTCCTTATGACAACACTCAATTTATTATTCGTGAGCTTGGAGAATAATTTTGAAATCTAGTTTGAAGGAAAAAAAAGAAACTGCAACTAAATCGTTCTATATCACCACGTTAGGATGTCCAAAAAACACTGCAGATTCCTTACATATGGAGAAGTCTCTTTTAGAAGAGGGGCTTACTCCGGCTCTTACTCCTGAAGAAAGCAATTTTCATTTAATTAATACTTGCACATTTATCCAATCCGCAACAGAAGAAACGATAGATACAATTCTCACTGCTGGAAAAATCAAAAGACAACAAGATCAGAAATTAGTAGTTGTAGGCTGTTTTGCAGAACGTTATCCGAAAGAGATTCGAGGTGATATTCCCGAAGTGGATTTGGTTTTTGGAACAGGAAGATACAGCCAAGCCGGTAAGATTATCAAAGAACAATTTCCACAGGACTTTGTAAATTTTTCTGATATCAATACATCTCTGATTGATAGAGATAATTTTATTTCCAGTTTTAATTCTCCAAAGCCATATGCGTTTATCAAAGTATCTGATGGTTGTAATAGAGGTTGTCATTTTTGTATTATCCCAAAACTTCGTGGTGAGTTTCGCGATCAGCCTGAAGACAAAATCTATGAAGACAGCCTAATTGCTATTAAGCGCGGAGCAAAAGAAATTTGTATAGTTTCGCAGGATACTGTATTTTATTCGCGCGATACTGAAAAACTAAAAGACCTTTTGAATCGAATCACTGAAATCGAAGGACTTGCACTTTTGCGTCTACTCTATCTTTACCCCGACAAAAAAACAGAGAAACTAATAGATTTATTTTTATCCAATCCCAAAATTGCTCCCTACTTAGAATCCCCGATTCAACACGTCTCCGAGAGAGTTTTAAAGTCGATGAATCGAACTGGATCTTATTCCTTTTTTAAAGACCTATTTGGTAAAGCAAGACAAGTTAAAGACTTAGAAATTAGAACTTCTCTTATTATGGGATACCCAGGAGAAACCGCTTCTGACGTGGATGAAGTTTTACGTTTTATAGAAGAAGTTAAACCAGAAAAACTTGCTTTATTTGCATTCTCACCACAGGAAGGAACAAAGGCTGGCGAACTCAAGATGGACGTGAGTAAAAAAGAAGCAGCTCGTAGAGTTAATCTTGTAAGAGAAGCTCATTTAAAAGTTTTAAAAGAAATTCATCTTTCTAGAATTGGAAAAATTTATCCTGCGATTGTGGATACTGTCGAAGATGGAGTGGCTGAGGTAAGGAGATTTCAAGATGCACCCGAAATTGATGAAACAGTCTATGTTCCAAATCCAAATTTAAAATCTGGACAAATCGGAAGGGTCAAAATCAATTCTTTTTCTGAGTATGATATGGACGGAACCTGGGAATCTTAGGTTTATGTTTAAGGCTAACTTTAATTTACCGAATGTTCTCACAGTTCTTCGTGTTTTACTTGTGCCTTTTTTTATTTACTTTTTGTTTCAGGATGATTTTTTTTTTAGATTGTATGCTTTGATTATTTTTGTTCTAGCATCTTTTACTGATTTGATTGACGGGTATCTTGCTAGGAAATGGAAACAGGAAACTGAGTTTGGAAAATTTCTAGATCCACTAGCAGATAAGATACTCGTTGTTAGCTCATTCTTAACTTTTATTTTACTAGATGAACAAATAGAACTCTGGATGGTTTTAGTAATCATTTTTCGGGATATGTTAATTACATCTCTTAGATGGCTTGCTATTCGCTCGGGCACTTCTCTTCATACTACTATGATGGGTAAGATCAAGACTACTTTTCAAATGGGGGCAATCTTTGTTATCCTCGTATTGTTCATTGCTGTATCAACGAAACAAAGAAATGCAATCAATGCAATGTATGAGCAGGGGCAACTAGCCGGAAAATCTGGTTATGAGGTTGCATACGAAAATTACACTACGTTTATGAAAAGCCCGCAGGAGTTTACCATGAATCACTTCAACTGGCTTGATTCTGCGGCTACTTTTGTTCCATATTATGTTATGTTAGTTACAACGATTGTTACTGTATTTTCTGGACTGAGGTATATATTCACAAACTATGAATTACTCAATCCATTTACAATTTGGAAATTGGTAAGGAGAAAAAATTGAATCTTAATTTACTATTACAAAAGTCTGTTGCAGGAAATTCTCTTTCTGAAGAAGAAGCTCATTTTTTTATGATGTCTATTATGAAAGGAGAGGTAAGTGATATTATCCTTTCTTCTTTTCTTACATCCATTAGGATGAGAGTAGAGACTGCCGATGAATTGGTTGGATTTGTTCGTGCAATGAGAGAATCTTGTGTTAAACCATCTTCCCAATTTGATTTTGATTATATTGATACTTGTGGAACTGGTGGTGATGAAAAAAGATCTATCAACATATCTACATTATCCGCTCTGACTTTAGGATCGCTGGGAATTAAAATTGCAAAACACGGCAATCGGTCGGTATCCTCACTTTGTGGTTCAAGTGATCTTTTAGCTGCGATGGATTATAATGTCACTGTTTCTCATGCGGAGGCAGAAAAGAGACTTACAGAAAAAGGATTTACTTTTTTGTTTGCTCCTCATTGGCATCCTTCTATGAAGTTTGCAGTAGAAACTCGTAAACAATTAGGTTTTAGAACTGTGTTTAATATTCTTGGACCTATGAGTAATCCGTTTCATCCGCCTTATCAAGTTCTTGGAGTCTATTCGGCTGAATTATTGCCTAAGGTCATGCATGTATTAACTCGACTTGGAACTAAAGCGGCTATTGTATGTAATTCGGTAGATGGATTTGATGAGTTTTCCATTTTTGCGGATACCAAATATTTACTCTACCAAAATGGGGAAGTATCTGAGCATTTATTTAGTCCAGATTCGCTTTCTCTTCCAAATCTAAAGGATGATGAAATTTTTTGTGTTTCTAAAGAAGAGGCGGTTAGCCTATCTCATAAGGTTCTTTCGGGTGAGACAATTACTGGGAGTTATGCAGTAGCACTAAATAGTGGGGCGGCTTTATTTTTACTTGGTAAAGCTAATAATATCAAAGAAGGATTTCAAATTGCTTTAGAACAATTAAAATCAGGCAAAGTTTTGGAATACTTTCTAACTTTAAAAAATTAATGATTGAAAAAATAAAACTAAATAAAAGGATACTCTAATGTATTTAATGGCAACTATGCAAATTTTTCTATTTTTGGCACAAGAGGGAGCAGATACAAAGTCTTCTCTTTCGGCACTTATTTTATTTCCTATCATGCTTATCATCATGTATTTTCTTGTGATCCAACCACAACGAAAAGAAGAAAAAAACAAAAAAGCAATGATCCAAGCTCTCCAAAAAGGCGATACAGTAGTTACATCTAGTGGGATTCATGGAAAGGTGGTTGAGTTTAAGGATAACAACGAATCTGTCGTTTTAAATATCGCAAAAGACACCAACGTAACTTTTACTACCAATTCAATTATTAAGAAAAAATAAATCTATGAGAATCCCTATCCCTTATCCAAAATTAAATGAAAGTCCAAATAAGGGACAGTTTTTAAGAAAGTTGCGAGGCTTTTTTAGATTTGTATTTATTCTATTTTTAGGTCTCTCTATTACTTTTAGTAATTATGCTGAGGATGATGATTCTGATATCTTAGATAAGGTATTAGAGGACAAACCTAAGAGGACTGAACCAAAAAAGTTATTAACACAAAGTCAGCCGCAGTCTCCTGCACTGAAAGACAAAAAAAAGAAAGTAACTAAAAATACTAAAAAGCCAGCTAAGACTGTAACCAAACAAGATCCGACTCGAAGGATTGTGAGACCCATTGTATCTATTTCACCACCTCCTGCGGCTAATTCGGGTAATCCGAGTCCACCTCAAATCCAGAATAGTAAGTTAAATCTAGAATACTGGGTGCATGAGGAATTAATTATGAGCCCTCAAAATATTCCAGGTTTTGAAACTCCCAAGGTTTCTAATAATACTAATCCAACAACCTTAACAGTTGCGAATAATCCTGATAAACCTGTCGAAAAAAAACCTATTGAAAAGCCAGTTGAAACAAAACCAAATGCAATTTTTACTTTTTTAAATGAATACAAAAAAATCATTTTTATCTTTGCCGCTATTATAATTTTTGCAATCTATCGCCTAAGGTATGCGGGGCAGCGGAATTATAATAATTCAGGCAGAATATTTAGCAAATTCAGAAACAAATAACAAACGTAGGAGTTAGAATTGAAATCTTCATCCTGGGTACTATTACCCATTACAATTTTACTGTTGTCTCTTGTGATTTTATATCCTAATATCGCTGAGAGAGAATTAGAGTTACACATTAATCCGTCTGTAGGAACATTAAATGATGCAGACAAAAAAAGTCTTTTAGACAGATTCCAAGAAAAATGGAAATCTGAATACAATACACAAAATAGTTTAAAGATAGAACCTGATCCAGCACTTGGAATTCCAAAAGAGAATTTTTTCCTAGTAACCGGTCGGTATATCACATCTGCAAAAATTAATCAGATTTCGCAAGAAAATATCAATTTATTTCTGGAATCTAAAAATAATCTGAGACCAACTTCCGTTGAAAAGTTTATCAAAAATGGAAAGTCGATGACTATTAAACTTGGTTTAGATTTACAAGGTGGGATGAGAGTTGTAATGAAAGGAGATTTTGAAAACTATGTTTCTAAATTAAGAGACATTTATTCAAAAGAAATTTCTGATTTAAATGCAACGATAGCCGCTACAGACAAATCTAAAGAAGAAAAAGACAAAGCTAGTGCAAGACTAAAAGATATAGAAGAAAGTTTTACTCTTACTGAATCTAGAAAAATTATCGAGTTAGAAAAAGCAAAGCTCATCATCGACAACCGGCTAACAAACCAAAACCTCACAGAGCCACAAGTGCGTATTCAAAAAGACCAAGATTCTATTGAAGTATCACTACCGGGTGTTGCAAACTCTTCCCAGATTTTGGAAATTTTACAAAATACAGAAACTGTAGAATATCGTTTAGAAGAGCCACAAGGAACAGGAAGTTACTCCCAATTAATCGAACGTGCTGAGCAGGAATTAATGTCTCAGAACAAAAGAGAAGAAACAGAAATCGTTCAGTTTCAAAAACTTGTAACTAGTCGCGCTGGAAAAAAAGCAAGAGAAGATTTTCTTTCTAACATGGAAGAAAAGTATAAAATTCCTAGAGACAAATACAAATTATACGCATTTTATGCGAGAGGGAATAAGCCTAATTCACCTCTATTGCCTAGAAGGTTTATCGTACTTGAAAAAGCAATTGCTCTTTCTGGAAATGATTTAACTGATGCAAGACCATCTTTTAATTCGAATAATTATGGATGGACAGTTTCTTTTTCTTTAACACCTGCGGGAACTGAAAAGTTTTTGCAAGTTACCACAAATAACAAAGGTAGAAATCTTTCCATTATTTGGGGTGACCAAGTAATTTCTAATCCTACTATCAATGAACCGATTGCTGGTGGACATGCAGAAATTTCTGGAAGTTTTAACCAAGAAGATGCAATCCAACTTTCTAATATCATCAGTGAAGGTGCGCTTCCAATTCCTCTTTCTGTTTTGGAAATGAGATTTATCGGACCTACACTTGGGATAGAGTCTATTGAAGTTGGTGTGAAGTCGGTTATGTGGGGATTTTTTCTTGTAATTGTCTATATGCTTTTCTATTATAAGTTGGCTGGAATCGTCGCCAATATTTCTCTTATCACAAATTTGATTATTCTTATGGGTCTACTTTCTCTTATGGATTTTACACTTACTCTTCCAGGGTTTGCTGGGATTATCCTCACAGTAGGTATGGCTGTGGATGCTAACGTAATCATTTACGAAAGAATCAAAGAAGAGTTAATTGCTGGTAAGCCGCTTCCTGTTGCAGTGACACAAGGTTTTGAGAATGCATTCTGGACAATTTTTGATAGTAATATTACTACGTTAATTTCTGGAATTCTAATGATTCGTCTTGGTAATGGACCTATCAAAGGTTTTGCGATTACTCTTTGTTGGGGGATTATTACTTCTATGTTTACTTCCTTACTTCTAAGTAGAGTTCTTTTGAATATACTGGTGAATGATATTGGAGTTAAAAAACTTAGATTAGGATTTAGAAAATACGAGGTGAAAAATGTTTAATATTAATTTTTCCAAATATAAATACGTGGCGATTGGACTTTCTATTTTTTTGATAATAGCAGGTTTTATTTATACTTTTGCAGTTCAGAAAGGATTTGCTCATTCTTTGGATTTCAATGGTGGATTAAGAGCAGTTGTAGTTTTAGATAAAAGTTTAGGCAGAGCTGATATTGAAAAATTCTTTAAAGAAAAAGAAATTGAAGCTATCGTATTACAACTCGATAAAGAAAAAAATCACTTCCAAATAGATATTGGTCTTGGTGCTATCCCTAAAATCGAAGAATACAGTAATCTAAATAAACCCAAAAATCCAGAAGCTAATGCGGGTAAGTCACGTGTTACTATTGATGAACTGATTTTTATGTTGACTCATGGATTTAAAATCCCTTCTGATAGTATACTCAGTGCTGACCAAGTAGGTGCGATAGTTGGAGGAGAATTAACTTCTACGGGGTTAACGTTGCTTATCTCCACACTGACTATCATGACTATTTATTTGAGTTTTCGTTTTCAATTCAAATTTGCTTTGGCAGCGTCAATTGCTTTGATTCATGATTTACTTTTTGCCCTTGCTGTGATTGGAGTATTTCAAATCAAACCAAGTGTTCCTATCATCGCAGCACTTTTGACACTTTTTGGATATTCGATTAATGATACGATTGTGATTTTTGATAGAATCAGGGAGAATTCAAACTCTAAAGTAAAAGTTTCCACTCCTACTTTGATAAATATGTCGATTAACCAGACATTGGGTCGAACGATTAACACTTCGTTTACCACACTGATTTCGATAATTGCCCTCATCATTGGTGGTGCCGTAGAATTGTATGACTTTGCATTTGTTCTTACATTTGGAATTGTAATCGGGACATATTCTTCTATTTTTATCGCATCTCCCGTTATCGAAATATACAATCAAATCTTTCACAAAGAAACAGTTTGATTTTATACTCTACAGGGGTTGTGTAAAATATGCCACAGAGGCACAGAGTCACAGAGGCTAATAATGTATTAGGCATTATCTCAAGATTATGCGGATACGCTAGATGTTTATCTAATATTTTAGTAAAAACAGTATCTATCTCTGTGCCTTTGTGTCTCTGTGGCAAAATTTCTGTTTCGATCTTTTAATTAATGCAGTATCCTTCTAATTTTTCAGAAATTCTTGGATTGTTAGAGAGTTTATCGTTTCAAGCGATGGGATATTCTTCCCCCAATCCTCCTGTTGCTTGTGTGATTACTGATTTAGAGGGAAAAATTTTAAGTACTGGGTTTACTCAGAAAGTAGGCGAAAATCATGCTGAAAGAGAGGCTTACAAGAGTTTTGCGCAAAAATTTTCCAATCCGAAAAGTATTCCTCATTTAGTTTTTGTAACACTTGAGCCATGTAATCATTTTGGTCGAACTGCTCCTTGTATTGATTTGATTTTAGAAAATAAGCCAGTGTGTGTTTACTATGGATTAGCCGATCCAAATCCTTTAGTCAAAGAGCGAAATGGATTTAAAGAATGTGAAGCCAAAGGAGTCCAAGTAATTCAAAGCCCAGAAATCGCAAAAATAGGAGAGGCTTTTTTATCTGGATTTATTTCTAGAATCGAAACTGGTAGACCACAAATTTTTTTGAAGTCCGCACTTTCAAAAGAGGGATTTTATTCAGATCTTTCTAAGTCAAAAATTTCTCTTTCCAATTCTACATCCAATCAAATTTCACAAATGTTACGAGCTAAGTTTGATGCGATTATTGTGGGTCCTATTACCGTTTATGTTGATTATCCCGGGCTTGATTTTCGTGGATTTGACTTGTCTGAATTGGAAAAAGCGAAAACAGAAAATTCATTTTTTTCAAAAGAAGAATTGAACCCAATAAATAGGGAGTTTACCACAACTCTTATAGAAGAGCTTTTTTATTCTGATTCGGCTCGTTTTCATAACTTAAAAATTGTAGACTATCAGCCATTTAGGATTTTTGTAATTAGTATGAAAAAAATTCCGAACTTAGGTTTTTTTCAAAAACAAGGACAAATAAATGAAATCTTAGGAAACAAAAAGGGAATTTTTTTTCTCTTAGACTTTGATTCAGAAAATGTTTCCCATCAAAGTTTATACAAAAAAATAACTGAGGTTTCTTATGATTTGCCGGTAATTGTTACAGAGAGAGAAAAACTTTTATCTACATTATTTTTGAAATTTTCAGAGCTTTCTCTAAATACAGTTTTGGTAGAAGGTGGGAATTTACTTTATAAAATGTTTTCAGAAAATTTACAAAACCGAGATTTGATTTATTTTATTCGCACTGATAAATCTATTGCAGACGGAATTTTACCTGAAATAGAACTTAAAACTAAAAAAAAATACCTAGAGGCAAAAGTGAAAACCGATGTCTGGGAAGTTTATGGAGAGTAATTATGTTTACTGGACTTATTGAAACTACTGGAATTATTACAGAAAAAAAACCTACTAACGATGGAATTGTTTTTCAAGTAAAAGCATCTTTAGAAAATAATGATTTAAAACTTGGAGACTCTATTTCGATTAACGGTGCTTGTCAGACTGTAACAGAGTTAAATCAGGATAAGACGTTATTTAAGTATTATTCTTCTTATAAAACCTTAGAACTAACTAACTTTAAAGATTTAGAGATAGGCGATCCTGTGAATTTAGAACGCTCTGTTACATATGGCGCTCGAATGGGCGGACATTTGGTGCAAGGGCATGTAGATGGGGTAGGTGAGGTTACTAAGCGTTATGCGAAAGACAACGGAGCAGTGGAAGTATTTGAAATCCGAGTTCCAAAAGAATTGGCTAAATACATTGTAGAGAGAGGAAGTATAACAATTGATGGAATATCTCTTACAGTTGTATCAATTGAGGAAGAAAAATTGGAGTTAGTTTTAATTCCTGAAACGATTCAAAAGACAAATGCAAGTGAGTGGAATTCGGGGAAAATTGTTAATATCGAAACTGATATTATTTCTAGGTATGTAGAAAAATTGCTTTTGAAATAAAAAGACATTCGCGGGTGGTTAGAACCCGCTTAGCTAAGAGAGTATTATTTTCTCCCTAAAAGTTCATCTATATCAGAATCGTCTTTGTCTTCAAACTTATTCTTAAATTCTTCATTTGTCATAATTTGGAAAAATAAATCCAGTTTTGCTAACTTAAAAACATTTAAAATCATCGGTTTCAAACCAACTAGAATTAGAACTCCTTTTTGATTTTTAATACTATTTAGAGATTTAATAAGACAACCAATTCCAGAAGAGTCGATGTAGTCCAATTTGTTCATGTCGATAGCAAGGGTCCCGGGTCTTGATTCTAACTGTTTGTTGTAGAGAGTCTCAAATTCTTCTGTATTTTCAATGTCAAATTTACCATAAATTTCGATTACTTTGACTGTACCTATATTATTTAACTTTAGCTCCATTCCTGTATATCCTTTCAATAAATTAGCATTGCAAAAACCAACTCATTTGACTAATCATATTTATCACATATAGAAAATCAATAGGTTTTTTTTATAGTTCAAAACTCTTTCTTTTAAGGCATGGTTAAAGAATGATAGAACCAATTGAGAAGGCAATCGAAGAAATTAAATCTGGAAAAATGATTATCCTAGTGGATTCAGAAGATCGAGAGAACGAAGGAGATTTGGTCATAGCGGCTGAATTTGCTGACAAAAATGCGATTAATTTTATGGCAACCCATGGAAGAGGGCTTATTTGTATTCCTATGACCGAGGATAAGTTAACAAAGCTGGGTCTGACTAGAATGGTCGCTACAGGTGGAGATCATCATGGAACCGCTTTTACTGTATCTGTGGATGCGAGGGCTGGTGTTACAACCGGAATTTCTGCGGCAGATAGAGCAAAAACCATCGAAGTTTTGATAGACGAAAATACAAAACCAGAAGATTTAATGCGCCCCGGGCATTTATTTCCGCTACAAGCAGTGAAGGGTGGGGTTTTACGAAGGGCTGGTCACACTGAAGCTTCGGTCGATCTTTGTGTTCTGGCAAATCTCAAACCCGCGGGTGTGATCTGTGAAATTATGAATGAAGACGGGTCGATGGCGCGTATGAAGGATTTAGGTGCATTTGCAAAAACACATGGTCTTAGCATTTATACAATCGAAGATTTAATTCGTTACCGTCGAACAAAAGATAAATTAATCCATCTTGAAGCAGAAGCCAGACTTCCGACTGAGTATGGTGAATTTTTAATTAAAGCATATACTACAGAGGTGGATGACAAAACCCATGTGGCTCTTGTGAAGGGAGATATTTCCAAATTCGATGATGTGTTAGTTCGAGTGCATTCTGAGTGTTTGACGGGAGATATTTTTATGAGTAACAGGTGTGATTGTGGACCACAGCTTCACGCAGCTCTCAAACAAATTGAAAAAGAAGGAAAAGGAGTTCTTGTCTATATGCGACAAGAAGGGCGTGGAATCGGGTTAGTCAATAAACTCAAAGCTTACGCAATCCAAGACACTGGGCTTGATACAGTTGAGGCAAACGAAAAATTAGGATTTGCCCCTGACTTACGAGACTATGGAATTGGGGCTCAGATTTTACGTGATATAGGTGTTGAGAAAATGCGAATAATGACGAATAACCCTAGAAAACTTGTTGGATTAGAAGGATACGGTTTGGAGATTACTGGACGTTTTCCTCTTGAAATTGAATCGGTAGAAGAAAATCATCAGTATCTGCTCACAAAAAAAAATAAGCTTGGTCATATTTTAGGAATTCATTGAGTATATCTGTATGTGCGGATAATAACATTTACCTTCTTAATAACGAGTTAATGGAGTTCATTTAGCTTGGATAAAAGATTCAGTAAAATTTTTCACTTATTTGGTTTTCTTTTTGTTATAATCTTTTTTGTATCTTGCGTGAATGAAGTTAGTAAAAAGCCATTAGTAGAAAAAGGAGTGATTGATCTTAGAACTTGGAATTTCCAAAAGGAAGTTGCTATTTTAGATGGGGATTGGGAGTTTTATCCAAATGAATTTATTGATACAGCTCCTTCCACTTCTCTTAAAAAAAATCACACTAAATTTGAAACCGTTCCCGGTCTTTGGAATACTAAAATGGGGGGCGGGAATGGATATGCAAGTTATCGAGTAGTTATCCTACTTCCTGAAGATTTAGAGATACCTTTGGCATTTAAGGTGAGTGAGCATGGAACGGCTTACAGCATGTATGCGAATGGGAAAAAAATAGCTTCCAATGGAGTGATAGGAGTCACAAGGGAAACAAGTATCCCTGAGCAGATTCCACTCATTAGTTCTACCATCCAGCCAACTAAGGAATTAGAAATTATTTTTCATGTTTCTAATTTTCATTATAAAGATGGTGGGCTTTGGTATTCTACTCTTATCGGGCAAGAAAATTTACTTCGTGATATTAGAGAAAAAAATTTACTCCTTACTTTGTTTTTATGTGGGAGTATTTTGATTATGGCATTATATCATTTGACTATTTATACTCTTCGCAAAAAAGATAAATCTCCTCTTTTGTTTGGTCTGTTTTGTTTGGTTTTAATATTTCGATTGGTAAGTTTTAATGAAAAGTATTTGGCTCATCTTTTGCCAAATAATTCATTTATCATAATTAATCGAATCGAATATTTGGGGTACTATCTTGCGATTCCTATTTTTAGTCATTTTTTACAAGTTTTGTTTCCATTAGAATTTAAAAAGAGGATACTTTCGATTATCTACATCATTGCTACTATTTTTGTAGTTATGGTAATTGGAACTCCAAGTTGGTTTTATACTTACACTGCAAATTATTATCATGTTTTTACCCTTTTATCTATTGGTTATTATATCTATGTGATCCTAATGGCAATCATTCGTAAGAGAGAGGGGGCGAGTATTATTTTAGTTGGTACTTTGATTATAGTAATTGGGACTATCAATGATATTTTGCATTCTGCCTTGGTGATTAACACTCGTTATATTGTACCAGAAAGTTTGCTCGGATTTATTTTTGCTCAATCGATTATTCTGGCTGTCCGTTTTTCTAAAGCATTTAACGACGTAGAAATTTTAAGTAAGTCTCTTGGAAAATTAAATCTGGAACTAGAAGAAAAGGTTGTCCAAAGGACAGAAGAATTTAAACAACAAAAAGAAATTGCTGAAAGTGCAAGTAGCATCAAAGATAAATTTGTGTCTATCGTATCTCATGATTTACGAGCTCCCCTTTTGGGTGTATCTAATTTATTAGAACTTTTAAGCAAAAAAGATATGATTCCTGATGAAGAGGATCGAAATAAATATATCACAATGGCTTGGGATAGCATCCAGCAATGTCTAAAATTGGTTCGTCAGTTATTGGATTTGAGTCGGATTGAAACTGGAGTTTTAAGAGTGAGGTTACAGTCTGTTTGTCTCAGAATTATTGTTGCACCGATTTTAGAGGAGTTGTCTCTCTCTGCCTCTGCTAAGGGTGTTTCTTTTCAGTGTGATATAGTTGATTCCGATTTGATTCGTGTGGATACTGAGATATTTCCGCAGGTAATTCGTAATCTACTGACAAATTCAATCAAGTTCAGCAAATCTGGTGGAATTATCTCCATTGAACTAAGTAAAGCGGATAACTTTAATTTGCTTCTCGTAAAAGATACTGGAGTTGGAATGTCTTCAGAAAAACTCAAATATCTTTTTTTGCCAAATGAAAGTAATAGTAGTTTGGGAACTTCGGGTGAGAAGGGAAGTGGGATGGGTCTTTTTATTTGTAAGTACATTGTGGAAGCGCATAAAGGTAAAATTCATTTCGAGAGCAAAGAAGGACAAGGCACCTTGTGTACAATTAGTTTACCTATTTAAAAAGACTTGCTTTGATTTGTAATATTAGATCTGCATTGCTTTGAGCATTGTATTTTTTTCTGAGTTTGTAAATGTGGTATTCAATTGTCTTTTCAGATTTATTAACCATTCTGGCTATTTCACTGTAGTTCATCCCTTGCCCTAGGAAATCTAAAATTTCATTTTCGATTGGTTTTAATGTCTCTTGGTCATTCGATAGATGGACTTTCACTTCAGACGAACAGTAGAAAATTCCTTTGAACGTTTGCATTAGAATTGTAGGCATAAATGTAATTGATTCTGACTTTAAAACATAAGCATCTGCTCTGTGTTTTATCGCTTCAAAAAAATAGTAAATTCCTTCATGCATAGTAAAAATGACCACTTTACAGGTCGTATGTTTTTGTTTAATTTCTTTTAATAAACTAAAATTTTCAGTTCCCGGCATGTCCAAATCAAGTATGGCAATATCTACTTTCCTATTTTCTAGGTGGTTTAATACAGAATTCGCATTTGCGTAAATTCCTTCTAACTGAAACCTTGAGTCATTTTTTAGAATGATTCGCATTCCCTCTGTCACTACTGAGTGATCGTCCGCTATAATTATTTTTATTTTTTCCAT
>DDBL01000135.1:0-649 GCA_002333425.1 Leptospiraceae bacterium UBA2033 | reverse complement strand
GTGACTGGTTCGTTTATAGTTTTATCGAACCATGGCAAACCACACTGAATAGTTACAAAAAAACTTACTATACTTCCTTGTTATCAAAAATTATGTATCTTATCTCTTTTTTCTATTGAATTTAATTCAATTTCTGCTTTTTGTGTAAATTACCCTTTTGGATAAATAATCCTTTTATGTCACATTATGGCTGAAGATTTTACACATTTACACTTACATACGACTTATTCGATGCTGGATGGTGCAATTCGCATCCCGGAGTTGATGAAATATGTCAAATCCCAGGGAATGTCCTCGGTTGCTATCACAGACCATGGGAATATGTTTGGCGCGATCGAGTTTTACAAGGAAGCGATCAAAAATGGTGTAAAACCTATCATAGGCTGCGAATTCTATGTATCAGCCAACCGATCTGAGGAAAAGGAACTGGAAAGTATTCCCGACGGAAACGCCTATCATATCATTTTGCTTGCGAAAAACCAAGTTGGCTACAAGAACATCATCAAACTTGCCAGCCGGTCGTATACGGAAGGGTTTTACAAAAAAGCTCGAATTGACTACGATTTGCTCGAACGTCACAGCGAGGGACTGATTTGTCTCACTGCTTGTCTTGCGGGCGAGGTGCAACGTAAGATCATCGAGGGAAATC
>DDBL01000032.1:2784-3039 GCA_002333425.1 Leptospiraceae bacterium UBA2033 | reverse complement strand
TAACTTGACAGCATTGAGCGATGTTCGAAATGACAGTAAACAGTCATCATTGCATGAAAAGACTTTCTAATCAAAGTATTTGAATTCATCTATGAGTAATTGATAAATTTCTTCTTTTACTGTTTTGGTTTGTTCCGTAATTTTTTCAAACAGAGCTAGTAGTCTTTCTGCGTTATGAATTTCTGCATATTTTTTGATTTGAATGAGTCCTGAATAGGGCGTTACGAAGTCTGGGTAATCGAAAAATTTAAAATA
>DDBL01000032.1:0-2771 GCA_002333425.1 Leptospiraceae bacterium UBA2033 | reverse complement strand
AGCGGATTATCTACATATACCTCTGGTGCGTCTTTAACCGGGTTATCTTTTTCAAATTTTGTAACTATGCACCTATTTTCCGAAAGTGCAAAAGCAAAACAGAGAGAGATAAAGTATTTTTCCATCTCCTTTGGAATTTGTGGTGCCCATATATCAAATTGATTTGCCCATATCGGATAACGCCCGTTAAGTGCTTTGGTTAAAGCAAACCAAGGGAGTGTTACTTTTGCAGATTCTAGATCAGATGCGCAAAATCCATATTTGTCAGGGGCTCCATTTAAGCAACGTGTTTGATTAATATTGATAAAAGCATTATCTAATCTGAACCATATTCTATCTGGTCTTTGCGACATCCGTTCATAATTATCTTGTTTGATTCTGACAGGAGTATTGTCATCATAAAACCCGACGTATTCACCCGTAACCTCTCCACATTTTCTTTTTAGGGTAAAATGTCTTTCTTTATTCTTCAGAGGAAATCCGCTGACAACTCTATTATAATCTTCTTTCCTTTTTGCATGACTATAATCATACCTTGGCTGCTGAAATAATTCGTTTTTATTACTATGTTTTAATTTAGGTAAAGTCTCTCTAATATCACCTCTAGAGTTATTGAATAAAACTTTCTTTGAACCCTTCAATGTTTTTAAAACTTTTTTATCTAATTCCTCAAAGGGGATATTCCAGTTTATGTTTAAGTCCTCAGACTTTAAACCTGTGTAATCATTTAGTTTTATAATGTTCTTATTTCCCTTAGCTGTATAATTATAATTCCATATAGTAAAGGAAATTGGAAACCTACCACTTAGTTTAAAAAATTCATAACTTGTTACGACAAAACCATTTTCATATTTAAAATATTTATCAAACTTTTCTCTAAATTCTTTATATGCAGGTCTAGGAATTAACCAAGAAGTGGGAGTAAATATTAAGATCATTGGCTTTAAATCAGGATTTTTGGCAATTTGAGTTTCCGATAAATTTATAATTTGCGCTAGAAATGCAAGATAACGCTCCTTAGCCGCATCTTCTCCGGTGAAGTCTATGATAGTTGGGTGCGTTACATACTCAGCTTCTTTTCCAATTCTTTTTTCTTCATTCTCATCTGTATTTTTGTAAGGTGGATTTAGCAAATAGGCGATTGGTTTATCTAGTTTGAGATTTTTATCCTGTAATACTTTTTCGATTTCAGCTAGGTATTCCAATGCAGATTTATCAATAAAATTTAAACCTCGATTCTCGGATGTCTTGGGGATAATGGTAAATCCACTCTCTGTATGCATTTCATCTTGTTTCATTCGCCTTTCAATTGTTTTTAGTAAATCAGGTTGTAACTCTGAAACAATTTTATGTTTTAAATGATTTTTTCTCCAAGAAGTAACTAAGTTACCTGAACCGCCAGCAGGATCGAACACGATATATTTTTCTGCTAATTTCTTTTCTTGGTAGTAATGAACAAACCAAAGAGCGAATTTACTCAAGTTAATATCTGTAAAAAAGATTCCATGTTGTTTTACATATTCAGGGTCTACTTTGGATAATGCTTCATCAAATCTCGAAAAATAATAATCAATACTAATTCCAGCTTCCTCATTTGTAAAAATATAATGACTCTCTATGAATTTGATAAACTCTTTATGAAAGCGAGGATTGATTTCTACTTCTTCACTTCTTTGCTTTCCATTTCTTCCAATTACTTCTAAGAAGTTCGGCTTACTAGGTTTAGCCTCTGGAATCGTGCTTGTAATATCCCAATACGATACAATTGCATAGAAACAATGAACAGCATCCATAGGGGTATCGAAAAAATTTTTAAGTAATTCAATTTTATTTATAAAGTTTTGTGGATTGATTTGTTGTCTTACAGAATCTAAATTTTGTAATTTGTCTATAAACTCAGAAAGGAGTAAATTGGTATAAAGTTCATTCTTTTCAAAACTATCTTTGTCTAAAACGAAAAAGGCTTTTTCTAAAATTTCTTTTTTCTGTCCGTTGTTTACGGATTTAGAATTCTTAATTCCAATTTCGCTTGCCGGTTTTGAGCTTTCCGCTTTTTTATAAAGGTCAATCGCAAAGTCTGGAATTTCATTTAACTTCCAAAGTCCTATGAAATTGTGTGAAATTACGCAAAGACTAGAAAAATTTAAACTTTTTTTTTGATAATGCAAAGCTTGAAAGAATCCAGAACACCAATCATCATGATTTGTTTTTAGTTCTACTATAATTCGTCCTTCAATATAAATATCAGCACCACTTGCCTCAGATTCTTTCTTGAAAACATCCTTAGAAAATACTTTTTTAAACAAAGGAAATATTAGATGATCGTTAGCTTTTTCGGAAGCTTCACTTTTTACATATTTTAGTAAATCTGCGATTTCTTTAGACACCTATTATCTCCTAGTTCAATGAGAAAATAATGGAATTAAAAAACCAGCGAAATTTTCTTTTTATATCGAGTATCGTTTGCGTTTGCGGTAGAGGGTGGCTGCGTCTATTTTTAAAACGGAGGCGGCTTCTTTTAAGTCAGTTGTAGCGGCGAGGACTTTACTGATATGGATTTTTTCTATTTCTTCTAAGGAAAGTAATCTATCCATTTGGATGAGTAAAGGATTTCGAAATTCTTCAGGAAGGCGGCTAATATCGATTAGGTTGTCTTTTGCAAGTATGACTGCATGGTGGATGGTATTTTCTAACTCACGCACATTTCCACGCCAATGATAGGATTTTAATAGAAATAAAGTCTCATTTGTAATTTCTATTTTTCTATTTTT
>DDBL01000252.1 GCA_002333425.1 Leptospiraceae bacterium UBA2033 | reverse complement strand
AAATCAATCTGGCTCGAGTATAACTAAAAGATTACCACCGATGGACACCGATAAAAAATTGAGGCTGTCCGGTAATAAGAAAATAACAAACATTATGAAACAGAATAGAATCAATCCAAGAAACATCATTCTGTTATCGGTGCTCTCGGTGTAATCGGTGGTAATTTTTTTACAAATTTAATCCGAATAAGTCCAAAATTTGCATACTAGTTACTAAGTTTAGAATCATAGGATAAATCATGTCAATACGTGTAGCTTTACATCATAAAACTCATTATCAGTACAATAAACCTATTTCTATTTTCCCGCAGGTTGTGCGACTTAGACCAGCGCCTCATGCTAGAACGCCCATTCATGCGTATTCATTAAAAATAGAACCCGCAGACCATTTTATTAACTGGATGCAAGATCCATTTGGAAACTACCAAGCTCGGTTGGTATTTCCAGAAAAAACAGAAACATTTAGCGTAGAAGTGGACTTGATTGCTGAAATGACAGTTATTAATCCATTTGATTTCTTTTTAGAAGATTATGCAGACCAATACCCGTTTACTTACACAGATGATTTAAAAGCAGAATTACTTCCCTATTTACAGATTAAAGAAGATGGGAACCTTCTTAAAAAATTAATTTCCAAACTAGACTTATCTAAAAAACGAACAGTTGATTTTTTAGTTTATCTCAACCAAGTTGTGCAATCCGAAGTTGGTTATATCATCCGAATGGAACCCGGAGTTCAGACAAGCGAAGAAACTTTGATTTTAAAAAAAGGATCTTGCAGAGATAGTGCGTGGTTACTCGTACAAATCCTCCGCCATATAGGACTTGCAGCGCGGTTTACATCGGGTTACCTCATCCAACTTGTTCCCGATGTAAAGGCAATCGACGGTCCGTCTGGAACAACGGTCGACTTCACTGACTTACATGCTTGGACTGAAGTGTATCTTCCCGGAGCAGGATGGGTCGGGCTTGATCCTACTTCTGGACTTTTTGCGGGTGAGGGTCATATACCTCTCGCCTGTACTCCAAATCCTTCTAGTGCCGCTCCAATTGCTGGAGGAATTGAAATCGGTGCAAAAGCAACACTCGATTTTGAAATGTCAGTAACTAGAATTGCAGAAGAACCAAGAGTTACAAAACCGTATACAGAAGAAGAGTGGAATAAAATTTATTCTCTCGGACAAAAAGTAGACCAAGACCTAAAAGCTAGAGACGTTAGACTCACTATGGGCGGCGAACCAACATTTGTCTCTATCGAAGATATGGATGGGGCAGAATGGAACATTGACGCACTCGGACCAACTAAGAAACGTTATGCGATAGAACTATTCAACAAACTCAAAGATAAATATGCATCTGGACCCCTTCTCCACTATGGACAAGGTAAATGGTATCCCGGAGAATCACTTCCTCGTTGGGCGCTCTCTTGTTATTGGAGAAAAGATGGACTTCCNNAAATTTATCAAAAGACTTACAACCCACCTAGCGGTTACTGACGAATATGTTGATCCTGGATTTGAAGATGTTTACTATTATCTATGGAAAGAGGGAACTCTTCCAGTAAATGTGGATCCATTCACCAAAGACTTAAAAGACTCGGAAGAGAGAAAAACACTTCGTCGAGTTTTAGAAGCTGGACTTGGGACTACTGTTGGTTATGTGCTTCCTTTAAAATGGGATTGGCTAAGCCGTGTTTGGCGCTCAGGAAAATGGCATGTGAAACGAGATAGACTTTACTTACTACCAGGTGACTCCCCAATGGGATACCGTTTACCATTAAACTCTCTTCCTCATAACCCAAGCTATTTCTATGAAGAACAACCTTCTAGTTTTGCAAGACCATCTGCTTTAGAAAATTTTTATCAAAGAGCGGCTAAACGTCATCAGGCGTATATCAAGAACGAAAAAATCGCAGATCCAATAGACAGCGAACTAGATACACTCTATAAAAAATACGCAGAGAACCGTGATCTAAATTTAAAAGAAGATAGTTGGGAAATGGTTAGAACTGCTCTTTGTGTAGAACCTAGAAACGGAAATATTTATATATTCCTACCTCCAACTTATCATATAGAAGAATACCTGGACTTGGTTTCTTCGATTGAACTCACGGCTTCTGAATTAGGTATGCCTGTGTTAATTGAAGGGTATCTTCCACCCTATGATACCAGAATCCAGAGATTTCAAATCACGCCTGACCCGGGGGTAATCGAAGTTAACGTACACCCGACCGAGGATTGGGAAAGTCTAGTTCAGAACACAGAAATTTTATACGAAGAAGCAAGACTCACAAAACTTGGTTCAGAAAAATTCATGTTAGACGGAAGGCATACTGGAACCGGTGGGGGAAACCATATTACCCTCGGTGGAGTTACACCTGGTGACAGTCCACTTCTCAGAAGACCTGATTTACTTAGAAGTCTACTTTCGTATTGGCACAATCATCCGAGCCTATCGTATTTATTTTCGGGAATGTTCATTGGACCGACTAGCCAAGCTCCTCGTGTGGACGAAGCTCGGCACGAAAGTCTAAACGAATTAGAAATCGCATTTAAAGAATTAGATAAAAACGCATTTACCCCGCTTTGGCTTGTAGATAGACTTTTTCGAAATCTACTCACTGACCTAACGGGTAACACTCATAGGGCTGAGTTTTGTATCGACAAACTATACTCTCCTGATTCGAGTTCGGGACGACTTGGAATTTTAGAAATGAGAGCGTTTGAAATGCCTCCGCATACAAGAATGAGTCTAGCGCAAATGTTGCTTATCCGCTCGCTCGTTGCAAAATTTTGGAATGAACCTTACAAAAAACCACTTCTCAGGCACGGAACTATTTTACATGATAAGTTTGTGCTTCCTCATTTTATCTGGGAAGATTTTAAAGAAGTTATTTTTGATTTAAACGACACCGGATACGAATTCGATGTAAATTGGTACAAAGTATTTTTAGATTTTAGATTTCCGATTTATGGAACTGTTCAATCGGGTGACATCAAACTAGAAATCAGAATGGCAATTGAACCGTGGCTTGTATTAGGAGAAGAAGGAGCGATAGGCGGAACAGCTCGTTATGTTGATTCGTCGCTCGAACGTGTGCAAGTAAGAGTATTTGGCATGACAGACAAACGTCATATAATCACTTGCAACGGAAGACCAGTTCCCATTCAGCCTACAGGGGTTAATGGTGAGTATGTGGGCGGAGTTCGCTACCGTGCATGGCAACCTCCTTCTGCACTGCATCCAACAATTCCAGTTCATGCTCCAATTGTATTTGATGTTGTGGATACTTGGAATAACCGCGCCGTTGGTGGATGTACTTACTTTGTCGCTCATCCTGGTGGAAGGGGCTACACTACATTCCCCGTCAATTCAAACGAAGCAGAGTCACGCAGGTTTACACGGTTTATCCCCTACGGGCATACTCCAAATGGAATCTATGTAACGAAGGAAGAGTTAAATCCTGAGTTTCCTTACACACTTGATTTAAGAAAGTAATAGAGTCCCATGGGATTGTTGCCACAGAGGCGCGGAGACACGGAGTTTTTTTTGGATGTGCTAGTTTTATTCATATGCCTCATGTTAAAGAGAGTCGATGCAAAATTAAAATTAAAGCGTATTGTGCCCTACTAGCACACAATACGCTTTAATTTATACCAAAAAGGGAAATTACTTTTGGCAAAGGGTATGTAAACCATTTTTGAATCTCTTGACATTTTCTCTGTGTCTTTGTGCCTCTGTGGCAGATATTCCTTTGAGTAGTCACGATAAAACTACTTTTTTTGCTGGACATTAGAAAGTTAAATATGTTATATCCTTGCTTTCAGAATGAATGGAAAAGTTAGTTTACTTTTAAAATCACTGGCTATTGCCCTTTCCTATATAATTGGTGCGAAGTTAGGTTTTTTTCTAGCGTTTTTAAATTCCCAAGTCTCTCCAATTTGGCCTCCGGAGGGAATTGCATTTACAGCGATTGTGCTCCTTGGAAGAAAGGCTATACCTGGAATTGCGTTAGGTGCTTTTCTAGCGAATTATCTCAATAATCCACATATACCTACCGCCATTTTGATTGGATTTGGAAATACGATAGGCGTTATAGCAAACTCATTTCTTCTAAATCGTTTTATCGGGTCAGCAAAGATTTTTGAATCCGTTACAAACCTAATAACATTTATTTTATTTTGCACTATACCAGGGTCTTTAATCAGCGCATTCACAGGAGTAACCTCACTTCTTATCTTTGGTTTCGTTCCTATTGAAGTTTATTGGAGTGTATTACTTACTTGGTGTGCCGGCGAGATGCAAGGTTTCATAATTGTAGCTCCTCTTTTACTCACTTGGTGGGATTTTCCAAAATTGAAAATTGATTTTTATAAGTCAGTCGAAATTTTCATTTTTTGTTTATTTATGCTAATTTCTTCTTTATTGGCATTTCGAGAACAAGTTCCTCTTGCTTATCTTCCGTTTCCATTTATCATCTGGGCAAGTTTGCGATTTCAAAAATACGGAGCAACTTTAGCAATTTTTTTTCTATCTGGAATCGCAGTCTATCGGACAATAAAAGGTGTTGGTCCATTTGCTGTATTCTTTGATGGAAAAATTTCTTTAAACAATTCTTTAATTCTATTAGATTTATACATTGCAGTAGCCACAATTATTTCCTACGTTTTAGTAACCGTTATGCGCGAGAGATCTGATGCACAACTTTCCGTAGTTGAAAATTTGCGAACAATCGAAAGAATGAAAGACATAGCAAATCATGAACTAGAAAAAAAAGTAGTAGAGAGAACAGTCATCATAGAAAAACAAAAACTCGAATTAGAAAAACAAATTGAAATGGCAGGAAAAATCCAAGACTCTCTTTTACCTGCCAGTATTCCCGAAATAGAAAAACTAAAAATTGCTGTAAAATTCCAACCCATGATGAAACTGGGCGGGGATTTCTTTGATTTACGATACAGTAAATCGCATAACTCATTTGGCTTTTTCCTTTGTGATGTTTCGGGACATGGTGTACCTGCAGCACTGTTAGCCGCTATGGTGAAAATGTCCTTAACCTATTGGTATGATCATTTGCATAAATTAAAAGAGTCTTTTCATTTCATCTATGAATCTATTTATGATAAACTTGGAAAAAATTTCATCACTGCGAGTCTAATTCATATTAACCTCAGAAATGGAAAACTCACCACAGCTCGGGCAGGACATTTTCCTGTGATGATTATTACAAAGGACGGTAAAGTCATTCGTCTAAACTCACATGGGAAAATTATCATGTCACTAAAAAAGCCCGACGCAGAAGAAGTAGAATACCGATTACAACCCGGAGATAGAATCGTAGTTTATACAGACGGAATTATTGAGGCACATGGACATAACTCTTACAATTTATTTTCAGAAGAAAAAATGATCCAAATGCTTTTAGAATCAAATCATGTTGATATTCATATTCTAGCGGAGCAAATTTTTCAAGCCGTTGTGGAATATTCAGGTGGGCTGAAATTTTTAGATGATGATTTGACTTTTGTTTTAATGGAATATACTCCTTAATTCGGGGCTGTGTAAAAAGATATGCCACAGAGGCACCGAGTCACAGAGGTTAATAACATATTAGACGTTATCGCAAGATTATGTGGATATGCTAGACGTTTATATAATNNTTTTGCAACAACTCTAATATCTTAGAAAAAAATTCAATAGACTCTCGGTGTCTTTGTGCCGAACTCAATGTTGCTTCTTTAGGGCGCAACATAATGTGGCAAAATTCTTGTTTTTACACAGTCCCTTAATTCCACTCGGAAAAAAGATTTTCTAATTTCTGCAAAGCCGCGCTAGAGATGTGGAAGATGCGATAGCAGTCTTTTGTCCAAACTCTAGAAAATTTTTCTATTACAAAAAAATCGACAAAAGACCGTAGCGCGAATGCGCGAAGTCTGGAGCAAGCTCGTCCACCCTGAACTGTAGTTCGATTACAAATACTAAGAAGCGGTGGAGCGCCCAGAAAAAATCATTTTCAAAAATGCCGATTGGAAAAAACAATCCAAGTAGAACTAGTTTGAGAGAGGATTTGTATGTCAGGACATTCGAAATGGGCGACGATCAAAAGAAAAAAAGAAATCATCGATTCTAAACGAGGCGCGATTTTTACTAGATACGCCAAAGAAATCACAGTGGCGGCGAGAATGGGCGGTTCCGATCCAGAAGCAAATCCGAGATTACGCGTTGCGGTTTTAAAAGCCAAATCGGCAAATATGCCCAAAGACAACATTGAGCGCGCGATCAAAAAAGGCGCGGGCGAATTAGAAGGTGTAACCTACGAAGATTGTTTGTATGAATGTTATGCACCGGGTGGAATTGCTCTTATGGTTTCCGTCACGACTGACAAAAAATCTAGAACTACTCCTGAGATTAAAAATATCCTAACCAAGTTCGGTGGCTCTCTTGCAAATCCAGGAAGCGTTAGTCGCCTCTTTGAGAAAAAAGCAATCATCGTAATNNCTTGAGTCGGAAGTGAAATTTGTTCCTTCTGTTACTGTAGAAGTTTCTGACCAAGCAATCGCTGAAAAAGTAATGAAGATGTTAGATATGTTTGAATCTCATGATGATGTGCAAAATGTAAACTCCAATTTCGAACTTTCCCCTGAACTGAATATGGGGTAAATGGGGATTTGCCACAGAGGCACAGAGACACGGAGAGTTTTATGAGTGTTAATCGTTCATTAACATACCTCATATTAAAGAGAGCTTGTGAAAGTTTAACGTTCGATTAAGATTTAAACAGTGAAAAGACAAAAACATAAATACCATAAAAAACTTTAATTTTCAAAATAAACTCTCTGACAAAACTCTTTTTCTCTGTGCCTCCGTGTCTCTGTGGCAAAAAACTTAATCTTCCTTCTCTTCAAGTCCGAGTCGCCAGATGGCAGTGCCTCGGATTTTAAATTCCTCTGCGATTTCCTTCATTTTATTTCTAGTATCTTCATCTGCTAGAAAAATCATACTTTGTTTTTTCTTGTCCTCTCTTAGAATCTTCAAACAACCGGAAGTCTCTCTTGTTCCCTTCCAAGTTTTTTCGTAATATTCGCCGTCGCGAGCGGATACTATATTTACCCGCTTGGAGTCAATTACCCATTCATATCCGTAGGCTGGCATACCGAGCCAGACTTGTTCTGGTTTAAAATATTTTAAAAGATACGTTAGATTTTTTTTTGTCCAGTCTAGAGAAGTAACACAACCGGCTTCTGTTTTTTTATTGTGATAATCGTAACTCATAAGAACAATTTCGTCGACTGACGAAGCAATTTTTTCGGCGTTGTGAAGTTTACTAATTTGTGAGGGAAAATCGATTTGTGGGAAAAAGGCAAACGATAGTTTAAAATTCTTTTCGTTTAATTCTGTTTTTAATTCTTTTAAAAAATCTGCCAACTTCAAATCATATTCTGGCGGCAAATACTCAATATCCAGATGAACTCCTGTAAAAGACTGGTCTTTTAGAAATTCTACAATTAAATCAATTGCTTTGCGTTTAGACTTTTCACTATTTAATAATTCGATTCCGTCTCTGATAGAAGAAAAAATTATCATGGGATAAAGAATAACCTTTTGTTTNNCAGAAAATTTTGGAAGTGAGGATGATACGATATAGCCCCATTTATTCTTTGAGTCAATTAGTTTTGGCGTTTCTTTGGATTCGGATTGGGCTGAGAGGAGAGGAGCAAATACAAAAAATATACTGAATAAAAATACTTGTTTGAAAGCTGAAAAAGATTGCATTGCAATGACTGTAAGCTTAGGGAACAAATTTACAAGAAGAAAAAAAATATTTCGAAAATGAATGCCACCAAACAATTTTTTAGTTGCACTATTTTTTTTTTATACTTATTTTGCTTACATTCAAAGGAGATTCAATGAAACAATTCAAAGTTTTTTTGTGTGTAAGTATTTTTATTTCTTCCCTTTCCCTTTTTTCGCAGGCAACAGATATTCCTGTAGAAACTCTTCCGCCTGAGGTAAAGGCTGTTCTAGAAAAGTACGTGGATATTTTGCGAAATTCTGGAAGCCTTGATAACGCGGCAGTAAAATTCAAAGAAATAGCAGGTGGATCTTTGGTCAATGAAGATGGAACCCTAAGAAGTACAGTTGCGCAGTTTGGTCTGAAGAAAGATTTTAATAACGTAAAGCATTATGCAAACCCTATTAAGATAACTAGGGTAAACGTTACATTCTCGAATAAGGATGGTTACGGGAAAACAGCTATTAAAGGAAAGGTTTACCAAATTTGGATCGCAAAGGATGATCCTGCAAAAGGAATGCCTGCTCCGATTCGTGTGCTAGTACCAGAAGGTCATGACTCAATCACTACTCCAAAGGTGACTAACGTCGGAAGTTATTGATAGGGATTGAGGCTGTTCAAAAACTGTCCTATATTACATTCGTCCTGAAAGTAAATACAGGTCAGTAGTTTGATCAGCCTTATTTTTATTGAGAGAAAACTGTCCCCGTTTAATAAATAGAAATCTTTCTTTGAGAAGTTCATACGTAGCTGCGGTTACTTGTATTTCGCCGTTGACTCCGTGTTTTTCCATGTCATCAGCATCAACGAAGGATTTATTGATATAGAAGATGTCGATTTTTTGGGCATCGGTAGCGTAATCTACGTATTTGCCGCTTGCCATTCCCATACGAAGATCTAGTTTAAGACGATTTTCGGAGCAGATAATTTGAAATTGCTTTTGGAAATAGAGTGCTAAGTCGGCAAGTGGGTCCGCATACTCAGGATTAGTCCCTGCGGGGTGATCTAGAACTAAGAACCAATATTTTCCATCTTCTTCGTGCTCTTCGATTCGATGCTCTAGACAAAATTCTTTTCCCTTTGAAAAAAGTTGTTTTAGAAATTCATCGAGTCCAATGAGAGTTTCTTTCGCACGGAAGTAATTTGCAATCCCAGTAATATCAAAGTAGAGAAGAGAAATATTTTGCAGGTAATAAGTGACGGGGAGAATACCCGGTTGCCCCGTTTTAGGTGTAGGAAGATTTTGCTTCAAAAGA
>DDBL01000189.1:26139-29529 GCA_002333425.1 Leptospiraceae bacterium UBA2033 | reverse complement strand
CCAGAAATTCAGTCTCTAAACGCAGAGTTAAATTCCAAACGTGCAAATGCCGGACATGAAACCACATACCCAGACCCAAAGATTGGAGTGGCATTTCGTAATTATCCGACACGTTCCTATTCTTTTAATGATAGAGCTTACGACACTCCGAGTATGACAGGAATTGAATACAGCATCTCCCAAGAAATTCCATTTCCGGGTCGATTGACTTTACAAGGAAAAGTGAGTAAACTAAATGAAATGGAATTTTCCCATTTTTCCAAATCTCGCAAAAATCAATTTTTACTCGAATACCTTTCGCAATTAGTCCGTGTGAAAAGTTCCGAAAAAAAACTTGTTCTAAACGATCTAATCCGAAAAACTTTGGACAGTCAAAAAGTAATTTCCGCTTCAAAATTTGCTACTGGAAATTCTGCTTTATCTAAAACTCTTAAACTCCAAGTTGAAGTTACACTTTCCCAAGAGCGTCAAATAGAACTTAACCGCGACAAACAAAACTCTCTTGCGTCTCTAACTTATTTTAAAACAGAGTCTACTGGCTTAGATAAAATTTTGGAAACTGACATAGCTAAATACATAAACGAAAAAAATTCCTTTATCAAATCTGAAAAGTATACTCTTAGACAAAATCTAATAAAAAATCCAAATTATAAACTAGCTAGTGTTGCAGTAGAACGTGCCAAAAATGAAAGTAAACTTTCTTCGCTTCTCCATGCTCCTGATACGGAAATTTTCTTTGCCTATATGCGTCGTAGAAACCAAATTGTAACTTTTGACAACGGACCTTTAAACTACCAGCTAATGGATAACACCGAATACCGAGGAGATTTATTTTCAGTTGGTGTAAATGTTCGTGTTCCTGTCTGGTCTTTTTTCTCTTCTCATGATTTACAGGAAAGATCAACTGAAAACACAAAATCCAAAACTTTCGAGTTAGAAAAAAACAAACTCTTTTTGGAATCTAATTTCGATAAACTCTTTTCTACACTTGAATCTCTAGATTCTCAAATCGAACTTTATGAAAAAAGATTGCTCCCAGAATTAAATAAGAGTTTATCCGCATTATCATCTGAGTATGCTAGCGGAAAAATAAACTTACTCGAAGTTTTGGAAACCAAAATCGAATTACAAAAAACTTACATCTCTCTCGCAGAATTACAAGAGAAAAAAAGTATCACTTCTCTTTTGATTCTAGAACTAACGGATACTCTCATTAACCCAAAAGGAAACTAACATGAAAAAGACATTTATATTTATTCTCACAATTTTTACTCTTATCGGATTTCTAGAATCCTGCAAAAAAGAAAAAGAAACTTGGTACTGCCCCATGCACCCAACATACACCTCCGATAAAAAGGGTCAATGTCCGATTTGCAATATGAATCTTGTCAAAAAAGAAATAACCCCGGCTAAATCTACTTCTCATTTTGAACACGATCATGAAAATATGTCTAGTGAAACTAATTCCAAGAAAGAAGAGCATACAATTTACCTGCCAGAAGAAAAACAAAGACTCATTGGAATCAAAACTACTTCTGTAAAAGTAATGGAACTAAATAAAAAAATCATCGCCTACTCAAGAGTAGCCTATGACCCAGAGCTTTACACTGCTATCTTAGAATACCGAGAAGCAAAAAAGGCAAGTCAATTATTAGATGAGTCTGCTTCTTTTTCCAATGGTATAATTACTTCTAGTCTCGTTCGTTTAAAACAACTAGGACTCTCCGATTCCCAAATTTCGCAGTGGGGAAATTCCACTCGTAATCCAGATGAGCTTATTCTTGGAAGCAAAAATGGACGTGCCTATATCTATTCTTCCATTTATGAGTCTGATATTGGTTATATAAAAAAAGGACTCAAAGTAATTCTAAAAATGGATTCTTATCCTGATAAAATTTTTACAGGAAACATTCAAAGCATTGATTCTATTTTAGATGAACAAAACAGAACTCTCAGGTTTCGTTCCTATGTGGCTGATAAGGATAATCTGCTTAAACCGCAGATGTTTGGAAATATAGAAATTTCTATTCCTCTAAATAAAGCTCTTTCGATTCCAAAGTCTGCCATTCTCAATACAGGCAAACACAAGTTAGCCTACAAAAAAGTTTCCTCCGAAGAATTTAGTCCTGTGATGGTAAAAACGGGATTGGAAACAGATGATTTCTATGAAGTATTGGAAGGTTTAAGCGAAGGCGACGAAATAGTAGTCGAATCCAATTTTCTATTAGACTCAGAAAGTAAAATCAAACTAGGAGGATCTTCCAATGAACACAACCACTGATCCAAATTCTTTTACATCTAAAATCATTCGTTTTTCTGCTCATAATAAGTTTTTAGTTTTAGTTATGACGGCTGTAATTCTCATTGCCTCTTATTATTCGCTAACCCATATCCCACTGGATGCAATTCCTGATCTTTCCGATACGCAAGTAATCGTTTACTCTCGTTGGGATAGAAGTCCAGACATCATCGAAGACCAAGTTACTTATCCAATCATCACAGGTCTTCTCGGTGCTCCCAAAGTAAAAGTCATTCGTGGTTTTTCTGACTTCGGCTATTCGTTCGTATACGTTATCTTCCAAGATGGAACGGATATTTATTGGGCGAGATCTCGCGTATTAGAATACTTATCTCGAATCCAATCTCGTTTGCCCCAAGGAGTTCAAACCGAATTAGGTCCCGATGCGACTGGTGTAGGTTGGGTTTACCAATATGCGTTAGTAGACAAGAGCGGCAAAAATTCCTTAACCGATATTCGTTCCTTTCAAGATTTTAAACTCCGTTACCTGTTAAACGCTATCCCTGGTGTCGCAGAAGTAGCTGGCATTGGGGGATTTAAAAAACAATACCAAGTCACTGTTAGCCCCATCGCACTTCAGGCTTATGGAGTTTCTATGGAATCTGTTGTCCAAAAAATTCGCGAGTCCAACCAAGAGACAGGGGCAAGGCTCATGGAGTTAAGTGGTGCGGAATACATGATTCGCGGCAAAGGGTACATTCGTAGCATTTCAGACATAGAAACCATTAGCCTTGGGACGGATATTACGGGAACTCCTGTTCTAATTAAAAACGTTGCCAAAGTGGAATTGGGTCCTGATTTACGACGTGGGATTTCTGATNNAAAGTCAAAGAGAAGATAATGGAAATTACCCCCTCTTTACCAGAAGGATTAGAAATTGTCCCAGTCTATGATCGTTCTTCTTTGATACTAAATGCCATTCACAACTTAAAAGAAAAGTTACTAGAAGAAATGATTATCGTTTCGATTGTGATATTAATTTTTCTCTGGCATTTTCCTTCTGCTATTGTGCCGATTCTTACGATTCCTATTTCTGTTTTCATTTCGTTTATTCCTATGTATATACTGGATATTCATTCCAATATCATGTC
>DDBL01000189.1:0-26063 GCA_002333425.1 Leptospiraceae bacterium UBA2033 | reverse complement strand
GCGGCTATTCTTGCTTTAACCCTTGATCCTGCTTTTAGAATGCTTTTTACTCGTATGGATCCGTTTACTTTTAAGAACAAGTTTTTAAATCAAGCGGCTACTACTTTGTTTGTCGGTAAATACTACAAAGAAGAAAATCACCCCATTAGTAAAATTCTTTTTAAATACTATGAGCCAGCTTGCACTTGGGTTTTGGCTCATCCTAAAAAAGTAATTCTTTCTTCTGTAGTGGCAGTGCTCTTAACTATTCCTGTCTACTTACATCTAGGCTCTGAGTTTATGCCGCCTCTCTACGAAGAGTCCTTGCTTTATATGCCAACAACCTTACCTGGAATTTCCGTTGCCGAAGCAGAGCGGCTAATGGTAAATATGGATAGAAAACTAAAAAGTATTCCTGAGGTTGTTCGCGTATTTGGGAAAGCCGGACGAGCCGATACGTCAACCGACAGTGCTCCTTTTTCCATGATGGAAACAGTGGTGCTAGTCAAACCACAAAAGGAATGGAGACAAAAAGAAAGATTTTATTCTAAGCTACCTAGTTTTACCCATTTCCTATTTAGAAGTTTTTTCCCTGATAGAATTTCCAAAGAGGAATTGATTGCGATTTTAGACAAAGAACTTTCTTTTCCTGGAGTGTCGAACGCATGGACGATGCCGATTAAAACTAGAATTGACATGTTATCAACAGGTCTACGCACACCAATCGGAATTAAAATCCAAGGAGAATCGCTCGAAGAAATTGAAAGACTGGGAATTGAAATGGAAGGAGTTTTNNGACATCAACTTAAAAAGAGAAAAGTTAGCTCGGTATGGAATCACGATTGCTAGTGCGCAAAATATCATTTTGACCGCAATTGGAGGAGAGCCAATCACACAAACCATCGAAGGGCGGGAGAGATATACGGTTAATATCCGTTATCCGAGAGCGCTAAGGGAAAACGTAGACCAACTCAAACGAATTCTAATTCCCACACTCACTGATTCTCATATCCCAATCGGAGAAATTGCAGACCTAGAATACAAAACAGGACCTGCTATGATCCGAGATGAAAATGGATTTCTCACCGGTTACGTCTACTTAGACACAGGAGAATCTGACATCGGCGGATTTGTGGAGCGCGCAAAATCAAAAGTAACCGAATCCGTAAATCTCACAAAGGGTTATACCTTAGTCTGGACTGGTCAATACGAAAACATCATCCGCGTAAGAGAGAGAATGAAACTAGTCATTCCTATTACTCTTTTTATCATATTTTTTTTGATTTATATGAATACGAAATCATACACAAAGACACTTATTGTAATGTGTGCAGTACCTTTTTCGCTTATCGGTGCTGTTGGATTTTTATATATTCTAGACTACCAGATGTCTATTGCAGTTTGGGTCGGGATGATTGCTCTCATGGGGCTTGATGCGGAAACAGGTGTATTTATGTTACTCTATTTGGATTTATCATATAACGCTGCAAAACGTAAAGGTCTTTTGAAAAATGATCTAGAACTAAAAGATGCAATTCTACACGGCGCAGTCAAACGAGTTCGTCCTAAGATCATGACCGTCCTTTGTGCGATGATGGGGTTACTTCCGATTATGTGGTCAACAGCAACCGGCTCGGATATGATGAAACGTATAGCCGCACCTATGGTTGGTGGTCTTGTGACAAGCTTTGCACTAGAACTTTTAGTTTACCCTGCCATTTATTATTTATGGAAGCGAAAAGAATTAGAAAATTACCACGGATGAACACGGATAAAAAAATTGTTTATAGTCTATCGGTGTTTATCAGTGACAACAACAATGTTCACTAAAAGGAGAAAATAAAATGAATAAAATTAGAACAATAGTAATAGGAATTCTTTTCCTATTTACCCTTGAGAGTATGGCGCATGACGGTAAGACAACGAAAGTGATGGAAGAGATGATTCAGTTGCATGATTTACTTGTAAAAGAATCCCCGAATAAATTCAATGTATCTAAGTTGAAAACGTTACTCGAAAAGGGTGGCGATTCAAAAAAAGATACGGAAGCATTTAAAAAGGCAATTCCATTGGTGGAAAAACTAGCTCTAGCAGATTCCAAAAAAGCTAAGCTAGAAGTTTACTCAGAGTTAGTTGAAACTTTATCTAGCACGGTTGGCAACCATGATAAATCAGGTGCCAATGTGTTTTACTGCCCAATGGTAAAGAAGAAGTGGATATCGAAAGGGGAAATAATTGTAAATCCTTACGATAAAGATATGCGAAATTGTGGAGAAAAAATTTAATACCGTCCTAAATATAGGAAAATCAAAGGAGAATATAGTATGAAAAATTCAAAATTAATTATCAGTTTAGTGTTAAGTCTATTTGTAAGTGTAGCAGTTATCGCACAAGATGTAAAAGATGCAAAGTCTGCTAAAGATGTAAAAGACGCAAAATCAGCTAAAGACGTTAAAGATGCTAAATCTGCGAAAGATGCTAAAGAAGCACCAAACAAAAAATAATTTTTTAAGGTAGCTTTTTAGAATATGGATTCTTTTTAAAATTTTCTAAAAAGGATTCATATTCTAGCCAAACAATCCATCTTGAATTGTCGAATTTCTTTTTTCCAACTCTAATAACTTTTTTTTATTTTCTAGTCCACCAGCATATCCGGTTAAACTCCCATTAGCCCCGATCACACGGTGACAAGGAATCACAATTCCTAGCTTATTTTTACCATTGGCTGAAGCAGCAGCACGAATTACTTTTTCATCTCCAAGTCGCTTGGCAAGTTCAAGGTAAGATATCGTTTCTCCGTAAGAAATTTTTTCTAGTTCAACCCATACTCTTTTTTGAAATTCAGTTCCATTGAGTTTATACGGGACTGTAAAAACTTTTCGAGTTCCAGAAAAATATTCTTCTAGTTGTTGGATACATTTTCGAATAACAGTTGTTTGCTCCTTCCCTTGTTGATCAAATACATTCTTTTTAGATTCAGGATTCATAAAAGAAATGGAATGAATTTGGTCTTCTTCTCCGACTATTTCCAAATCTATTGTTGAAAAATTATAGTATGTAGTAAATTTTTTCACTTTTTCACCACCGATCGCTAACGCTAACACCGATAAAAGAACGATAAAAAATGATATGTATTTTCATTGAATAACACGCACAATGAATCTAATAAACAAGAATCTCATCGGTGTTCATCGTCCATATCGGTGGTAATCTTTTAAACAAAAAAAAAGCCGGAATAAATCCGGCTTTTCAAGTAGAAATTCACCGTTAAGTGATTTCCGATTTTTTAAAATCAGACTACCATCTGTAGTGACTGAAAGCTTTGTTAGCCTCTGCCATCTTACGAATATCTTCTTTCTTCTTGATAGAAGAACCTGTGCCTTTATGGGCATCTAGGATTTCTGCTGCTAATTTTGAAGCCATAGATTTTTCATTTCTGTCCCTAGAATAGCGGATAATCCATTTAATCCCCAGTGCAAGTCTTCTTTCAGGACGAACTTCGATAGGAACTTGGTATGTTACCCCACCTACACGTCTAGATTTAACTTCTACTTCCGGTTTAACGTTGTTAAGCGCTTCGTGGAATACTTTGTAAGGATCCGTGCTTAGCTTGGTTTGGATATTATCCATTGCATTGTAGAAAATTTGTTGAGCTGTGCTCTTTTTTCCATCATACATTAGGCAATTGATAAATTTGCTGATAACTTTATCATTGTATTTAATATCTGGTACGATATGTTTTGCTTCTGCTTTTGTTCTTCTTCTAGACATATATTTCTCCTAACCTAAGCCTTTGGTCTCTTGGCACCGTATTTAGAACGGCTTCTTCTTCTTTTGTCCACACCGAGTGTATCAATGGTTCCGCGGATAATATGATAACGAACCCCAGGTAAATCTTTTACTCTTCCACCACGAATTAGAACAACGTTGTGTTCTTGTAAATTATGACCCTCGCCAGGTATATAAGCTGTTACCTCAATTCCAGTTGTCAGTCGAACCCTTGCTACTTTACGTAAAGCAGAGTTAGGTTTTTTAGGAGTAAATGTCATTACTCTTGTGCAAACACCACGTCTCTGAGGGCAACTTTTAAGTGCAGGAGACTTAGTTTTCTTTTTTTGTTTATTTCTTCCGTGTCTAATTAATTGATTAATTGTTGGCATTCATTCCTCTAAATATTATAACAGCCTTATACTGTCAGATTTTTTCATTATTCCTTTTTGTAAAGTGAAAACTGTATTAAATAAAGCTGACAAAAAATTAATAAAGATATTTATTTCTCCCGCGCAGAGCGCGGTAGAAATGACTCTTTGTAATTCATTTTTCATCAACTTAAAGAATGTTATCACTCATCATCCTCATCATCGTGATCTGCTTCCAAATCATTTTTGTCCGTGATATGAACCGCTAGAGAGTTAGTTTGTAAAGGTGGAAATTTTTCTTCCTCTTCTTCACCGGCTAATCTCTCTAAATCCCCATAGAACTCTTTAAAAACATCAATGTCTTGGTATTTTCTCATTCCAGTTCCAGCAGGAATCATATGACCTATGATTACATTTTCTTTTAACCCAATCAGATGATCTGTTTTTCCTTTGATTGCAGCATCTGTTAAAACTTTTGTAGTTTCTTGGAATGATGCAGCAGAGAAAAAGGACTCTGTGTTGAGAGATGCTTTTGTTAAACCAAGTAAAATCGGAGTTGCTTGAGATGGACTTCCACCTTCAGCGTCTACTCGTTTGTTTTCCTCTCTAAAAGAAAAACGATCTACTTGTTGTTGTGATACAAATGAAGTATCTCCACTATCGGTAATCATAACTTTACGAAGCATCTGTCTTACTACTACTTCGATATGTTTATCATTGATATGCACACCTTGTAGACGGTAAACTTCTTGTACTTCTTTTACTAAGTAAGCGTGTAATGCGTTAGTTCCTCTAACTCTTAAAATGTCATGTGGGTCAAAGTTTCCATCATCTAACTGATCACCTTGTTTCACATAATCGCCATCAGCCACACGTAATTGTTTGATGACTGGAATCGCAACTTTCACTCTTTCTAAATCAGGGTTATCGGGGATAATATAGAATACACGCTTTTCTTTTACAATTTCGCCTTTATCCTCAATACGCCCACTTGTTTCTGCAAGTGTCGCTGCGTCTTTCGGACGACGTGCCTCAAAAAGTTCGTCTACTCGTGGTAAACCACCGGTAATATCTCGAGTCTTCTCAGCGATAGACGGAATCTTAAAGAGAATGTCTCCGATTTTAACTTTATCCTCAGACACAATATTGATCAAAGCATCGACTGGAACAGCATATTCTTCTGATCCATTTTCTCCGCTAACAACCATACGTGGATTTAATTTCTCTCTTTTTTGTTCGATTACTTTATAAATAACGTTAGAAGTTTTTACGTCCTCATCACGACGAACGTTTTTACCAACTTCTAAGTCTACCCAAGCAACATTTCCCTCTACTTCCGATACAACTAAGTCGTTAAACGGATCAAACTCTGCTACTGGACTATTTGCTTTAACAATATCATTTTCTTTTACAAGTAAAATGGTTCCAATTTTAACTGGAATTACAATGTCTTCGCCAATGATTCTGAAGCGACCATTTGCAATTTCAATTCTACCAGGCATTTCAGCGTGAATCATTTCCCCTTTAGAATTTGTAGAAATTACTTCGCCTTTTAATACATTTTGACCATCAGTTACGCGAATATTTTGAAGATCAGAAAGGAGTAAGTCTTGGATTAAATGTTGCACTACAATAGATCCGCGACGGCTAAATATTGTTTGCCCCTTTTGGTTTTGGATTAATCTACCATTTACTAATTTTACGACAGATTGGAAAGATACTTTGTGTTCTTTTTCCTTAACTTTCGCGGATGCGGCACCCCCAATGTGGAAAGTACGCATAGTCAACTGAGTTCCAGGTTGTCCAATCGACTGAGCTGCAATAGTTCCCACTGCCTCTCCAATTTCCACAGGCACAAGTCGCGCCATATCCATACCGTAACACTTAATACAAATACCTTGTTTTGCATCACAGGTTAGTGGAGAACGAACTTTGATTTTTGTATAACCAAGGTTTTCAATTTTTTGTCCAACAGATCTTACGATTAAAGTATTTTTAGGATAAACTACTTTTTCAGAAACTGGATCAATGATTTCCTCTGCCGTATAACGTCCAAAGACTCTATCAGCAAGAGATACAATAACGTTCTCCCCTTCTTTTACAATGCTCAATTCTACAAACTGATCTGTTCCACAATCTGGCTCGTTGATAATCACGTCTTGTGAAATATCTACAAGTCTTCTTGTTAAGTAACCGGCATCGGCAGTTTTAAGAGCGGTATCCGATAGACCTTTACGAGCACCGTGAGTAGAAATGAAGAACTCTAAAATACCAAGACCTTCACGGAAATTGGAACGAATAGCAAGTTCAATGATTTCTCCAGAAGGCTTAGCCATTAACCCCCGCATACCGGCTAACTGACGAATCTGTTGTTTAGAACCACGCGCACCAGATGCTGCCATGACATAGACTGGATTAAATCCACCTTTGTCTTTTTCGAGTTCTTTGAACATACTGTCTGTAATCTTATCATTTGCTTTTGTCCAAATCTCGATTACTTTTTTCTTACGCTCTTCATTTGTGATAATACCTTTACGATACTCCATATCCGCTTTTTCTACTTCTTTATTTGCTTCAGCAACAAGAATTGGTTTTTGCGGAGAAACACGAATATCCTCAATAGAAATCGTTGGAGCAAAAATAGTCGCATAACGATAACCAAGTCTTTTAATATCGTCAAGCATAACAACAGTTGCAGCAGGACCAAAGGAATCATATACATCGGAAATGATTTTGTTTGTTTCTTTATCACCTAAAACGCGGTTAACAAAGTTATACCCCTTTGGCATAGCAGTGTTAAAAATCATTCTACCTGGTGTGGTCTCAATGATTTTTTCATTATAAAGAACACTAATCTTTGCTCTTAGATCTAACCAGCCACCATCTAGCGCATATTGAATTTCTTCTAAGTTCGTGAAGAATTTTCCATGACCTTTGGCGTTAGCTACTTCAGAGGTTAAATAGTATATACCTAGAACGATATCTTGTGTCGGTCCACAAATTGGATGACCATTTGCAGGATTAAGGATATTATGCGGCGAAAGCATAAGCATCCAAACTTCTAATTGCGCTTTCGGAGACAATGGAACGTGAATCGCCATTTGATCCCCGTCAAAGTCAGCGTTAAACGCATGACATACAAGAGGGTGAAGTTTAATTGCTTTTCCTTCTACAAGAATTGGAAGGAATGCTTGAATCCCAAGTCTATGTAATGTTGGAGCACGGTTTAAAAGTACTGGATGTTCTCTTACTACTGTTTCTAATGCTTCGAATACATCTTTATCTTCTGCTTCTACTTTTTTCTTCGCAGACTTGATGTTAGGTGCAAGTTCTAAATCCACAAGGCGTTTCATGATAAATGGCTTAAATAATTCAAGAGCCATTTTCTTAGGAAGACCCATTTGGTGAAACTTGAGTTCAGGTCCCACAACGATTACAGAACGACCGGAATAATCTACCCGTTTTCCTAAAAGGTTTTGTCTGAATCGACCTTGTTTCCCTTTGAGCATATCGGAGATAGACTTGAGAGGGCGATTTCCTTTTCCTTTCACAGTTCTTTTACGGCGTGAGTTGTCGAATAACGCATCTACTGCTTCTTGCAGCATACGTTTTTCATTACGAACAATAATTTCTGGTGCTTTAAGAGTTAATAGTCTTTTCAAACGATTGTTACGGTTAATCACACGTCTGTATAGATCATTCAAGTCAGAAGTAGCAAATCTACCTCCATCTAATTGTACCATTGGACGAAGTTCAGGCGGAATAACTGGAACGTTATCAAGAACCATCCACTCAGGACGGTTGCCAGAATCACGAAATGCTTCAAGCACTTCAAGACGTTTGATTAAACGTTTGTCGGTAACTTTTTTCTCTTGGATTTTTTGGCGGATAACACGCGCTTCCGCATCAACATCGATACGAGCGAGGAGTTCTTTAATCGCATCTCCCCCGATACCAGCGATAAATTTATCACCGTATTCATCGAGGTAAGAATGGTATTCATCCTCGTCTAATAGCTCGCCTTTGAGTCTTCCTGAATCAGCAGGGTCGATGATTACATATTTTTCAAAATAGAGAATTGTCTTGAGAGCGTTCATGGTCATATCGAGGAGAAGTCCCATTCTAGATGGAACGGAACGATAGTACCAGATATGAGATACAGGAGCGGCGAGTTCAATATGCCCCATTCTCTCACGACGCACCTTAGAGTGAGTAACCTCAACTCCACACTTATCACAAATTACACCTTTGTAACGGATAGATTTGAATTTACCGCAGTAACATTCCCAGTCTTTGGTTGTTCCAAAAATCTTTTCACAGAACAAACCTTCTCTTTCTGGTTTTAATGTACGGTAATTGATTGTTTCCGGTTTTTTTACTTCTCCATAAGACCATTCTTTAATTCTTTCAGGAGAAGCGATTTTGATTGTAATTGAGTCAAAGCTTGTATAATTTTTCATTCAGTCGTAGCCTCTAGATATTCTCTATAGATTCGATTTTAATTTTCTTTTTATTTCTGGAATACTCATCTTCATAATCCGCTATATCGACTGTCGATCCTTCGGTGTCAGTGATGATAATATCCAGAGCCAAACCTCTTAATTCTTGAACTAATACGTTAAACGATTCAGGAATTCCGGGGCGAATTGAGTTTATCCCCTTCACAATTGCTTCGTAAATACGAGCACGTCCGAGCATATCATCGGATTTAATCGTGAGTAACTCCTGGAGTGTATGAGAAGCACCGTAGGCTTCAAGTGCCCAAACTTCCATCTCCCCAAGTCTCTGACCCCCAAACTGTGCTTTACCACCGAGAGGTTGTTGTGTAACAAGTGAGTAAGGACCAGTTGACCTTGCATGTATTTTGTCATCGACCAAGTGGGCTAATTTCAACATATAAATATGTCCACAAAATACTTCGTTTAAGAAAGGTTCCCCTGTTCGTCCATCATAGAGTTGGAATTTTGAATTGGATGGAGTTCCTGCTTGTTTCGCATACTCTTCAATATCCGCTTCACTTGCCCCATCAAATACAGGAGTTTCAAAGTTAATTCCAAGTTTATCTGCAATAAATCCTAATTGTGTTTCAAAAATCTGACCCAAATTCATACGAGAAGGAACCCCGAGTGGATTTAAAACGATATCAAGTGGAGTTCCATCTTTCATATAAGGCATATCTTCTTCTGCCACAACACGAGCGACTACGCCTTTGTTACCGTGACGACCTGCCATTTTATCCCCAACTAAAAGTTTACGTTTACGAGCTACGTATACTTTTACTAGTTCTTCAACACCAGCCGCCAAGTCATCGCCACGCTCTCTATAGTAGCGTTTAATATCGATTACAGTACCTTCATTTCCATTTGGAAGTCTTAAAGAAGAATCTCTTACTTCTTTCGCTTTTTCTCCAAAGATAGAATGTAAAAGTTTGTATTCTGGTGTAAGATCAGTTTCTCCTTTTGGAGTAACCATTCCCACAAGAATATCACCAGCTTTTACTTCGGCACCAATGCGGATAACGCCTGTTTCATCCAAGTCACGGAAAGCTTTGTCCGAAAGATTTGGAATATCGCGGGTAATCTGCTCTTGCCCGAGTTTGGTTTCTCTTGCTTGGATTTCAAATTCTTCTATGTGAATAGAAGTAAAAATATCATGTTTTACAATTTTTTCGCTGATGATAATAGCATCCTCAAAGTTGTAACCTTCCCATGGCATAAATCCCACGAGTACGTTTTTACCTAGAGCGAGGTATCCATTATCAATCGCAGGACCATCGGCAAGGATAGTTCCTTTGGTTAGGATATTTCCCATATCGTCCATTTTCTCACCTTCAATTACTTGACCGGCAAGAGTGTCGCCTTTAGCAACTGTAGCACCTTCTTTTACGATAGGAGAAAATTCTTTAGTTCCTTCTTGGAGCGGATAAGTAACCTTTTGCTCTCCGTATTGAACTTCTAATTTGTCCTTGGAAATCTTTGTTACTTTTCCATCATTTTCTGCCATTAAAACAGAAACGATAGGTCTTTGGTTAAAACAAGTTCCTTGGTTGGTTTTTTTGTATTTGATAAGAGGATATACGACTGGATCTTTAGATCCCTCTTCTTTAATCGTAACTGCTTTGGAATCAACTTTTGTAACGATACCAGGTTTTTTGGCAACGATACAAATTCTAGAATCATAAGCTGCTCTGCCTTCCATTCCAGTTCCAACATATGGCGCTTGCTCTACCATTAAAGGTACAGCTTGACGTTGCATGTTTGAACCCATCAGTGCACGGTTCGCATCATCATGTTCGAGAAATGGAATTAGTGCAGTTGATACAGATACAACTTGCATTGGAGCTAAGTCCATGTATTGAATTTCATTTGGATTTCTAAAAGGGAAATCAGAACGGTGACGAGTAGAAATCAATTTACTTTTGAAATCTCCTTTGTCGTCAATCGAAGCAGAAGCTTGCGCAATATAATGATATTCCTCTTTGTCTGCGGTTAAAAATTCAATTTGTTTTTGTACCTTACCTGCTTTCACAGTTTTGTAAGGTGTTTCTAAGAATCCGTAGTCATTTACTCTTGCATACGAAGACATAGAAAGAATAAGACCAATGTTTGGACCTTCAGGAGTTTCAATCGGACACATTCTTCCATAGTGAGAATAATGAACGTCACGCACTTCGAAGCCTGCTCTATCACGAGAAAGACCTCCAGGACCTAACGCATTTAATCTTCTCTTATGAGTTAATTCTGCCAATGGATTAGTTTGATCCATGAATTGAGAAAGTTGAGAAGAACCAAAAAATTCATTTACAACTGCAGTAACCGGTTTAATAGAAATTAGTAATTGTGGAGTTTGTTGTTCAATTTCTTGAACTGTCATTCTCTCTTTGATAACTCTTTCCACACGAGAAAAACCAAGTTTTAATTGATTAGAAAGTAATTCTCCAACAGAGCGAACACGTCTATTTCCTAAATGGTCAATATCGTCATGGTAGTAGTTTTCTACTTCCGACATGAGCATTACTAGATAACGAACTGTTTCCATAATGTCTTCTGGTCGAAGAGTTCTGTTATCACAGTTGGTAAATTCTTTTGGTTTATGAAATTCAAATTTGCTATTGATTTTGTAACGACCTACTTTTCCTAAATCAAATGTTTTAGGAGAGAAGAAAAGTCTTTTGAGTTCAGCTTCTGCATTTTCAATTGTAGAAGGTTCACCCGGGCGCATAATCATGTGTAACTTCTTAATTGCCTCTTCGTAGTCGTTTACTCCGTCTTTTTCCAGACAGTTGATGATGATGGAATTATCTTTTCCATTTGGGAAATCAATTACGTTGACTTCTTTGACTTTCATCTCTTTGAGAATATCAATATTATCCTCATTGATCTTAGAGCCAGCTTCAAGCATTACTTCGCCGTTTTCAAAGTTGATGATGTCAGAAATGGTTCGTCTACCAATTACTTTTTTTAATTCTTTTGGAGATGCACCATAGATTTTGACTTTGGAGGAAGAATAAAATAATTTTAATACGTCTTCATTGAGTCCTACTTTTAATGCTTTTAAAAGAAGAGTCGCTGGGAATTTTTTCTTTCTGTCAATCTTTGCAACTAAAATACCTTTGTTGTCAATTTCGAATTCTAACCAAGATCCACGATAAGGAATTACACGTGCAGAATAAGTAGATTTAATTTGATCGTATGCAAAGAAAATACCAGGAGATCTATGTAACTGGCTAACAACAACACGTTCAGCTCCATTGATAATAAAAGTTCCTTGTTCGGTCATGATAGGCAAGTCACCCATGTAAACTACTTGCTCTCTAATCTCGCCAGTTTCTTTGATGATAAGGCGTATAACGGATTTTAATGGCAACGCATAACTAGAATCAGTGTCTTTACATTCCTGCTGGTCACGCCTTCTTTCCCCTAGAATATAATGACTATATTCCATTATCACGTCTCCGTTGGGGCTTTCAATCGGAAAGGTTTCTTGAAACACTGCCTCCAGTCCCTGATTTTTACGTTTGGTTGGATCTTTTACATCAGCTTGCAAGAACCAATCAAAAGATTTCTTTTGAATTTGAATTAAATTAGGAAGAAAGTCAAGATTCGTAATTTTACCAAAGTTTACCCTTTTGCGTTCATTCTGAGTAATCATTAAAATTTAAACTCCTGGAGTGTAAGCCTTACGGCTATTTAAGAAATATAAAACAAGACAAAAAAATGTATCGACAAATACTTATTATCCACAAGTAAAAAACACAACTTTTTTGCCCAAGTTAAGGGACTTAATAAAAACAGAAAAACCTCGGCAAAGAATTTAGAAAAATTTTATTTTCTATGACAAAACTCTTGTAAAGCTTTGCCAAATCAATGCCTCGGTAGTAATAGGTTTTTACGAAATCCCTACTGAAAGATTTGCGTAGTAGAAATTATTTTTTAATTTCTACTTGTGCTCCAACGTCTTCTAATTTCTTTTTAATTGTGTTAGCTTCATCTGGAGAAATTCCTTCTTTAACGGCTTTCCCACCAGCTTCAACTAGATCTTTAGCTTCTTTTAAACCAAGACCAGTAATTTCACGAACAACTTTGATCACGTCGATCTTTTTGTCACCGTGTGCCTTTAAAATAACACTAACTTCGGTTGGTTCTTCTGCAACAGGAGCTCCGCCGCCACCGCCACCGCCAGCTACCATAACTGGTGCTGCAGCAGAGATACCAAACTTAGCTTCCATAGCTTTTACTAGTTCAGCCGCCTGAACTAAAGTAAGATTCCCGATTTGCTCTAATAAACTTTCTGTTGACATGTTTTCTCCTTGTGTCGTCTTTAAAAAATTGTTATACTAAACGTTTAATTGAAATAAGCCGCCACTTCGATACAATTTTCATAAGAATGAAAATCACTCAGTGACCGCTTTCTTTTCCTATTACTACTCGGCTGCCGGTGCTGCTTCTGCTCCGCCTGCGTTTTTCTCTGCAACAGCGTTGATTGCTCTTGCGAGAGTAGACATTACATTGTTCATACCGAATGCGATTTGTGTTAAGAGTTCTTCTCTTGAAGGTAAACCAGCGATTCCATCTACACCCTTTGGATCAAGTACAGAACCATCAAAAAATCCACCTTTCATTACTAAGTTTTCATTTGTCTTTGCAAAATCTTTACAAATTTTTGCAACTGTAGGCAAATTGTCCTGAGAAAAAATAGCTGCTAAAGGTCCTTTGTATTCTGCCCCAAAATCAATTTCTTTTGCAGAATGGTTTTTGGATTCTTTTAATGCTCTTAAGAAAAGATTGTTCTTTAGAACTTTCATTTCAGAGCCTTCTTTTCTTAAATTAGCTCTCAGGTCGGTCATATGTTTTACAGTTAAACCACTGTAAGCCGCTAAAATAAAATTTGGTTTTGCTTCTAATTTGGATTTTAACTCAGCTACTGCTGCGATGTTTTCTTGATTTGCCATGATTTATTTCTCTCTTAAATAACAGAATTTGCTAATTCTTTAGCGTCTACTTTTACACCAATACCCATTGTTGCACTGACTGCAAAGTTTTTGAGGTAATCGCCTTTTGCATCAGATGGTCTATCTTTAAATAAAGTCGCAACAACTGTTGTGATGTTTTCAACTAACTTTTGTTTGTCGAAAGATACCTTTCCAACACCTAAGTGAATCACTCCACCTTTGTCTGGACGATATTCTACCTTACCACTTTTTAATTCGGTAACTGCTTTTGCAACGTCAGTTGTAACAGTTCCCGCTTTTGGTTTAGGCATTAAACCTTTACGACCAAGAACTGGACCTAACTTTCCTACTTCTTTCATCATATCAGGAGTAGCCACGCAAGCATCAAAGTCAGTCCAACCTGCTGCCACTTTTGCAATTAAATCCATATCGCCCACAAACTCAGCACCAGCATTTTTCGCCTCGGTTTGTTTGTCACCTTTACAGAATACAAGAACGCGAACTGTTTTACCAGTTCCGTGAGGAAGAGAAACAGTTCCACGAATGTTTTGTAAACTTTTGTAATTTACTTGAGTTGCTATTTCAATAGATCCATCAAATTTTGTGTAGGAAGTTATTTTTGCTAAATCAACTGCATCAGCTAAATTGTATAATTTCTCTCTATTTACTTTATCTTTTAGTGCTTTGTATTTTTTACCGCGTTTCATAAGTGCCTCTTTTTAAAATTAACCTGCTACAGTCACGCCCATAGATCGGCATGTCCCAGCTATAATGTTTACTGCTGCATCCAAATCATTTGCGTTTAAATCTGCTTGTTTGGTTTTTGCAATTTCTTCTAATTGTTTTCGAGTAATGGTTCCTACTTTTGTAACGTGAGGAGTTCCAGAACCAGATTCAATTCCGATTGCTTTTTTTACTAAAAGAGCAGCCGGTGGAGATTTGGTTACGAATGTAAAACTTTTATCACTGAATACACTGATTACAACCGGAAGTTTCATTCCAATTTGTGTTTTCGTTTTCTCATTGAATTGTTTACAAAATTCCATGATGTTCAGACCTGCTTGACCTAATGCTGGTCCAACAGGAGGGGCTGGATTTGCTTTTCCTGCCTCTACTTGTAATTTAATCTGTTTAACAAATTTTTTAGCTGCCATTTTAATAGAAATCCTTACTTAAAATAAATTTTAACTTTTTCCTACTTGTAAAAAATCCAATTCTACTGGGGTAGATCGTCCAAATATCTCTACCTTCACGCGAAGTCTTCCCTTATCAGGAAAAATCTCATCGACGACTCCACTGAAATTCGCAAAAGGTCCATCCACAATTTTGAGAGTTTCTCCCACATTGAATAATAACCTTGGTTTAGATGGCTCTTCTGATTTAACATCACCCATTTCATTGAAGAGATTTTTAATCTCCTCTAAAGTAAGTGGTTCGGGAACTTTATTACCTACAAATGTAGACACAGAAGGTAAATTTTGCACTCTAAACTGTGTGTCTGGATCCATGTCCATTTCAATTAGAACATAACCCGGCATAAGTTTTTTCTTTGTGATGGTTTTTTTGCCATTTCGCATTTCTGCGACTTCCATAGTAGGAATTTTGATCTGGGTGATCTTTTCCTCTAAAGAATGTTGGGCTACCATCTTTTCGATGTTGGTCTTGACTTTATTTTCATGACCAGAATAAACTTGTAATGCGTACCACTTAATTGCCATAATTTCTAAACCTATTAACCCGAAAGACTCCAAAACCACTTGAGGAGCCTTACAAATAGAGAGTCAGATATAAAAAGAAACATTGAAAATACTACCACTGTTCCTAAAACAACCATCGTAGAGTTGATAACTTCTTCCCTAGAAGGCCATTGTACTTTTTGCAGTTCTGCTCTACACTCTTGTAAAAATGTTATTGCTTTCATAATAATTACTTTTAACTCTTCTTGCCATTTGGCAGGCCCGGAGAGAATCGAACTCCCACCAAGGACTTTGGAGATCCTAGTTCTACCATTAAACTACAGGCCTAAATTCAGGCTACTAAGCCCTCTGCCAGGCTTGAACTGGCGACCCCTTCCTTACCATGGAAGTGCTCTACCGCTGAGCTAAGAGGGCAAAATTGTCCTTCTCTTATGCTATTAATAGCCAGAAATATCACTTTTTTTGATACGGGTTTAAAGTCAACTGATTCAGTACATTATGGAATAAAAAATCCTTGTTTTTTAAATCATGTTGGTTAAGTTGAAAAACTACTTAAAAACAAGTTTCTTTGCCGCAGAGGCACGGAGACACAGAGAGTGTGGTGGTTCAGTCGGTTTAGCAGAAGTTTTAGCCAGAGAGATGCGTGATGTGGTTTTATTTCTGAATTGAAAAAAATACAAAAGACCAAAACTTTTTCAAAATTTAAAAATGCGAATGAAACTTAATTATAATCCAATAGCCAGAAAAAAACTCTGTGCCTCTGTGCCTCCGTGGCAAAAAAATCCTCTTATATGAAAATACAGTTAGATAAATTAAAGGCGGGAACGATTTTAGATGGAAAAGTGACGAGCATTGATGGAGCTGTACTTTTTCCGAATCGAACTGTATTCACAAAAGATGTTTTACGAAAACTAAAAGCAGAGAAAATCCAGACGGTCGATTTTTTCCCGTTAAAAGAAAAAACAAAGATTACAGACAATGAAAAACGAGAAGAAGAATTCCTTGAAAAAATTGTAGATGGATTTCACTACGGTGGAATTACAAAAGAAGTTGTAAAAAATTCAATTGCGAGTTTTCGAAATATCACTTTTAATCTACTCAACGGAAATGATTCGATTGATTTTAATTCCTGCAAACATTCCATCTACGCCATTTACGAGCAAATCAAGAGTAACCCCTCTGCCCTAATCAATCTACTAGACATAAAAAACCACGACGACTACACATTTTGCCATTCTATCAACGTAGGAATTATTTCCCTTGCTCTAGCGCAAAAGATGGGTTATCCGGATGAGGAAGTAGAACTCATTGGACTTGGTGGTTTTTTACACGATATAGGAAAGATTGCAATTCCCGCAAACCTAATTAACAAAACAACGGTTCTATCAGAAGAAGAAAAACGAATCATGAAATCCCACCCTTCTCACTCGTATAGAATCATGAAGCTAGATAAAAATCTAAATCCCCGAATTGTAAACATGGCTTATGAGCACCATGAACGTTTCGACGGTAAAGGTTATCCACTTGGAATTTCTGGTGACAAACTTGACGACTACTCTGTAATAGTCGCACTCGCTGACGTTTACGACGCGTTAACCACAGTGCGATCTTACAAACCTGCCTTCTCTCCTGAAGAGTCAATTCAAGTAATTGAAACATACACAGGAACTCACTTCGCCCCTCGTATTGCAGATAAATTCATTAGCGATATTCAAAATTCCCTAGCAGCAAAAAGTCATCTCAGCAAAGGTTCGCTCGTATTACTTTCAACCAATGAACTAGCACAAATTTTGCATTATAAAACTAATCCTGACGGAGCAGATATTATTGTTCAACTCCTAACCGATGGAAAAAATAGTCGTCTACGAAAACCAATTCGTATCAATATCAAAGAAGATAAAACTCGTGTCATAAAACGCGGTGTTAAAGTGACCGAACTAGATGGTGATAGTTTACGGGTAAATCTTACTAAGTCTACGAGCTTGTAAAACTTAATCTTGCTGAATAAAATAAGCTTCTAGTCCAGGGGATTTTGTAGAATTATTTTTTAGATAAATATAACCAGAAAGCCTTCCATAATTATCCAAATCCGATCGCCATAAAAAAGTGCCTTCGTATTCTTTTTTATTTTCCACAAATCGCAGCCTTAGAACCTCCGCTTCCCCCGCCAGCGCCTTTTCGATTTTTGCAGTGCCGCTTGTATTCTTTCCATTTACAATACGTTTAAATTTTAAAATCTTTTTCTTTTCATCAAAACTAAACGAAATAGTTCCAGAATAAGTTTCTTTGGAATCCGGCTTTTGACCGATTAACAGGTATTTGCCTGCTAAAAATTGCATTGTATTATCCTACGAATCGTCCGCTAAAAGAAAAAGGGGTAAAAGGATAATTAGGAAAATAGATTTCACTGTTGCTGTCCCAGTCTAATACCCCTTCACACTAATCCCAAGCTGTTTCGCATTAGCAAGAGTAGCCTCACTTAAATCATAAATTTCTACTTTTTCGCAGTAATGCCAATACCACATATCTCTTCTTAATTTGGCTATCTTGTCGCCATTATAAAACACTACTCCCTCTGCAAAAGGAACTTCGACGTTAGTTGCCATATCAGAGATTGGAATTTTATGAAAGCGACAATAGAATAGGCTTTTTAGAAAAAGCCTGAACCATTCGCTAAACTCCCAATAACCTTTTGGGTGTTTCTCAAAAGATTTGTAGCGAAGTGACTCTTTTGCTTTGGAAAATGGATACCAGAGGTGATGTGGGAGTTTATATGGATTAGCCTGTAGTTTGGGACCTAAGGATTCTCCGTATTGAATTCCTTCTGGTTTTAAATAATCCTTTTCGATGGCTTGAAAAATTCCTTCAATATGATAAATATTTCCCTTCATAATTTGCAAAGGATCAATTACGTTCATACGGTTTTGCACTTCCATTAGCCGCCCACCTTCCATTCGAATTGCTAAATTGGAACCATCTACTTTTTCTACTGCAAAAGTATTTGGATCATTCAACACCCAATCAAAACCTTCATTGATTTCTGGCTCGACTAAGTAGACAGCAGGCTCTCTTAGTTTAAGAGAAGAGCCGAATTTTTTAAAATCACTTGGATTTACTTTGTAAACTTTACGCACAAACGGACATTCTACTTTCGGAAAATCACTTAACATTTTTCCTCCTTACCTGTCACCTCGAACTGCTTCATCGTGAGAGGTCTATCTTGCTTAAAGCGAATCGTTTTAAGCAATTTATTTTCTATATTATTTTAATTTCGCAAACGCCAAATACATCTTGCCCGCTTATATCGAGTTTGACTTGCACAAAATGTTTGATAGCCGCTGAGCTAATTAAATTATCTTTAGGAATAACAAGCTGAAACGGAAGAGTTATAACTTCGTTAGGCTCTAGTTTGTAATCATTAAAAGTAATTGTTCCTACTTTATCGGTAGATTCTTTTGTTTTTTGTTGTTCCTTTAGATCTTCTACCATGAGCATATATAAAACTACTGCATCAATGGCTACTGGGTATTCGCCTCCGGTAAAAGTAGCAATCCCTTTTACACTTTCTTGCACTGTTGCTTGGCTTTTTAAAAGTTTGACTTCTACCTTTGGAGAACCTTTCCCCACCATACCTTTTAATGAATCTAATATTCCCATTGTTATTCCTTTGTTTTTTTAACTTACTCTTCGCAGTTAGAGTAAGTGAGTCAATCTTTTTTCTCTTATTCTTTTTCTAGTATTTTTTCCTTTCTTTATATTGCCTAATTTCTGTAATGAAAAAGAGGAACAATATGCACGAGATGAATTTTTTACCAGATTTGGTATTACTAATTACAGTAGCCATTTTAATTATCGTTATATTTCAAAGATTTAAAATTCCATCTGTAATAGGACTTATTCTAACTGGAGTTGTTTTAGGTCCAAGTGGTTTTAGAATTGTAGATGATATGGATGTAATCAATTCCCTGTCTGAACTTGGCGTTGTATTATTATTATTCACTATCGGACTTGAATTTTCTCTGGCTGAATTATCTAAACTAAAGAGAATCGTATTTGTAGGTGGTGGACTTCAAGTAGTTATTACTATTTTCGCATTGGGGCTAATTACGTTTTTCCTCTCTCCTTTTGTTACGTCCGAAATTCCATTTCAAAAAGCGATTTTTTATGGAATTGTATTTGCCGTAAGTAGCACTCCTATTTGTTTAAAAATTCTAAAAGAAAGAAATGAATTAAACAGGGAACATGGAAGGATTTCTCTTGGCATTTTGATTTTCCAAGATATTGCAATTGTACCTCTCATGATTGGTGTCAGTTTTTTAAGTCCTGGTGATACAAAATCAATTGGTAAAATTGGAAAAGAAATTGGACTTATGATTTTACTTGGTGGAGGAATTTTTGGTGGATTTAGATTTTTTCTACCCAAATTACTTCGTATGATTTCACACTTACAAGCCCAAGAAATTTGGGTTCTCGGTGGACTCGCACTTTGTTTCGGGGCGGCGTACCTTAGTCATCTGGCAGGTTTGTCCTTAGCGTTAGGCGCTTTCATTGCAGGTGTAGTGATTGCCGGTTCAGATGAAAGTCATAAAGTTGCTAAAACGATTGAACCAATTAGAGATGCATTTACAGCAATTTTTTTTATGTCCTTAGGACTTTTGATTAATATCAAAATAGAATTTATTCATCTTTATATTATTGTAGCGTTAGGCGTAATACTAGTGAAGGGCGCTGTTGTTTCTTTTGTATCTCTGATTTTGGGAAACACTACCAAGGTGAGTATTCTTGCAGGAATGGCTCTTGCGCAAGTGGGAGAATTTTCGTATGTATTAGCAAGTGCAGCGATGCAAAATAATATCATCACACTAGACATTTTTCAAATCATATTAACCGCAATGGTGATTACTATGCTCTTGGCACCGGGGATGATTGCATTTGCCCCCAAACTTGCAGTGAGAGCAGTACCGGCTATTAGCTTTATACCTCTCCATAAATTATCTATCTACAAAGAAAAAACTTCAATTACTCAACCTGACTCCACTTCAGAAACACCTGACGTTTTAATTCTTGGATTTGGAGTAATTGGAAAAAATGTAAGTCAAGTTTTAATGGCTACTAAAATTCCATTTCGTGTATTAGAAATGAATTTGAACAATGTAAAAGAAGGAAAAAAAAATAACATTCCCATTTTTTACGGCGACTGCACGGATAACGAAGCGTTAACCCGAGCTGGATTTTTTGAAGCCAAAGCAGTTGTGATAGCCATCTCCGATGAAACAGCCGTCAAAGAAGCAACGTCGATCATGAAAAAACTAAGACCCGATATATTCATATTAGTCAGAACTAGATATTTATTAAACCAAGATAAAATCAAAGAACTAGGGGCGGACTTAGTTGTAACAGAAGAATTTGAATCTTCCATTCAGATATTTTCAGTCCTCCTTGAAAAATTCGGAATCGAGAAAAACCTAATCTTAGAACAAGAAGAAATTATACGCCAGAATAGTACGCTACTTTTTGAATCAAAATCCACAAATCTCCATCATTTATAAAAACTATTAAATTATAGTTGCAATTTATTTTACAAATCAGAAAGATGTGTCTATAATTAGAATAAATCAAAAAGGAGATTTAAACAAATGGCAAGAATCAATGATAGAATCCCTGAATTTACAGTTCAGGCATANNCGATATTCCTTTTCTACCCTGCTGATTTTACTTTTGTATGTCCAACTGAGTTGGGTGATATGGCTGACCAATACGCAGAATTGCAAAAATTAGGAGTAGAAGTTTATTCAGTTTCTACTGACACACATTTCGTTCACAAAGCTTGGCATGACGCAAGTGAAACAATCAAAAAAATCAAATTCCCAATGCTTGCAGATCCAACTGGAAAGTTGACAAGAGGATTTGATGTAATGATCGAAGAAGATGGAATTGCTATGAGAGGAACTTTCTTAGTAAACCCAGAAGGAAAAATCAAAGCAATCGACATCACAGACGGCGGAATCGGAAGAGACGCAAGTGCTATGCTCCAAAAAGTCCAAGCCGCTCAATATGTAGCAACTCACACTGGAGAAGTTTGCCCAGCAAAATGGAAACCAGGTAGCCAAACTCTAAAACCAGGATTGGATTTAGTCGGTAAAATATAATAAGATTACCACCGATGAACACTGATAAAAAAACGATAAAAGATACGATTGGTTTATTTTTGTTATTGAGTTACATTACGTACTATTAAACGACGAACATAGTTAAACGAACAAGAATATCATAAAGCAAAAAACCTATCGTTCAGTTATCGGTGTCCTCGGTGTTCATCGGTGGTAAATAAAAAAGTATTTAGGAGGATAATACGATGTTAGACAACGATTTATTGGAACAAGTAAAAGGATATATGGAGAGATTACAAAACAAGGTAGTCATTCGTATAAATAAAGAAGAGCACGAAAAACGAGAAGAGTTAGTCGAAATGCTAAAAGGAATCGTAAGCACCTCCGACAAATTGGAATTATCCGTTTCTGAAGTTCCTCTAAGAAGTGGAGTCAGTTTTGATTTTGTGGTAAATGATAAACCGACAGGAATTACTTTTAGTGGTATTCCAGGTGGTCATGAGTTTTCTTCCCTTATCCTCGCCCTACTTCAATCCAGTGGAGTTCCGTTAAAGTTAGACGAATCCCTCCAACAAATTATAAAAAGTTTTAAAACAGAAATGAAATTTGAAACAGTGGTTTCTCTAAGTTGCCACAACTGTCCCGAAGTAGTGCAGGCATTAAATCAAATTTCCATTCTAAACCCAAATGTTTCCCACGAGATGATAGACGGTGGCGTTTACCCAGAATTAGTCGCTGAAAGAAAAATCCAAGGTGTACCAACCATTTACCTCAACGGAAAACAATTCGGAAGTGGGAAAATGGAAATTTCCGAAATCATTGAAAAAATCAAAGAAATTTCTCCCGTAGAGAATTTGCCCGTAACCACAACTTCTAGTAGCGAAGTCCACGATGTAGTCATTATCGGTGGAGGTCCTGCTGGAGTGAGTTCTGCAATTTACGCCGCTCGTAAAGGACTTGATGTTGTGATGATTGCAGATAGAGTCGGCGGACAAGTAAAAGACACGATGGATATTGAAAATATGATTTCTGTCGCTCATACTACAGGTCCAATTTTAGTTAATTCGATGGAAGAGCATTTAGGCAAATACAATGTAAAAATTCGCAAAAACTTAAAAGTAAATTCTATCTCCGATGGAAGTGAACACAAATCAGTCGAGTTAAATACAGGTGAAATTTTAAAAACAAAAACCATCATCATCGCAACCGGTGCCAAGTGGAGAGAACTTGGAGTTCCTGGTGAAAAAGAAAACATCGGAAACGGTGTAGCCTACTGTCCTCATTGTGATGGACCTTTTTTCAAAGACAAAGATGTAATCGTCGTAGGTGGTGGAAACTCAGGTGTGGAAGCGGCACTTGATCTAAGTGGAATTGTAAAATCCGTTACGGTTTTAGAATATATGTCCGAGTTTAAAGCAGACAAAGTTTTATTAGATAAAGTACGCACTACCAAAAACATTTCTATGATGACTGAAATCCAAAGTAAAGAAATTTCAACGGAAAATGGAAAAGTCAACGGGCTAAAATACATTAACCGCAAAGATAACTCAGAGAACCTTTTAAAGACAGATGGAATTTTTATTCAAATCGGGTTACTCCCAAATAGCTCCTTCGCTAAAGGTTTACTCGATATGACTAAATTTGGTGAAATTATCATAGATGACAAATGTAAAACGAATGTGCCAGGAATTTTTGCTTGTGGGGATGTAACAACCGTTCCTTACAAACAAATTATTATTTCTATGGGAGAAGGAGCAAAAGCAGGATTATCCGCATTTGAGTATATACTTATGCACACAAAATCGGAAGTGAAATCTGCCGCATGACCCTTGTGCAACTAAAATATGCAGTAACTCTTGAGAAGGTTAAGAATTTTGCCTTAGCCGCTCACGAGTTACTCATTGCCCAGCCTACTCTCAGCCTACAAATTCAAAAGCTAGAGAGGTCGATTGGGATTACCATTTTCGATAGAACCACAAATCCAATTTCGATTACCAATGAAGGAAAAGAATTTTTACAACAAGCACGAGTTGTCATTTCCGAATCTGAAAAACTAGAATACATGTACAGCCAAAAAGGCAATACTGTTTCTGGAGAATTAAAACTAGGAATCATTCCCAGTGTAGCCAGTTCTTTATTAATCAAAATCCTTCCCGTTCTCAACACAAAATACAAAGATTTGAACCTCAGAGTTTTTGAGATTCCAACCAATCAAATCATTCAAAAGCTAGAAAACAACGAACTAGATGCAGGAATTTTAGCGACACCTCTAAATCACAAAAAAATAAAAGAATACCCCATCTATTATGAGCCGTTTCAAGTTTATATTCCAAGTAATTTAAAAATTAAATCCAAAGAAATGTCTCTAGAGGAATTACAAAACTATGAAATGATTGTACTTGGAGAAGAGCATTGTTTTAGAAATCAAACTCTAAAGGTTTGTAAAAATAATTCCTACGGAAGAATTGAAGCTGGAAGTTTTGAAACAATTAAAAAATTAGTAGATAAAAATATGGGGCTAACACTATTACCCTACTTTGAAGAAGTTTCCAACAAAGAACAAATTCGTACTTTAAAAAATCCTATACCAGCAAGAGAAATCAGTATCGTTACCAATCTCTCCTTTTTTAAAATGACTATTCTAAAAGCACTTAAAAACGAAATATTAAACCTTATCCCAAAAGATTTTCATTCTAAAAAAAATTACCACATCATTGGTGTGGAATAAAAATTTCTTCAAGGTCCAATTTTACGAATTGAGTTGTTATGCCTATCTGCGATATACAGAAAAATTCCGTCTGTTGTCATAGAGGAATCACAAGGACTCGCTGCGACACATATTTGTGCTGTTGTTCCTAAGTTGCCATCTGTATAACCAACAGAAGAAATTAAAGTACTAACTGATACAGTTGCGATAATAATTTTTTTAATTGTTTTTCCTGTTCCTTCAAAAACGTACAAATTACTTCCATCCATTGCAAGTCCATACGGTGCATTAAATCCTGTTGCAAATACAGTCGCAGCACCACCCAAATTCAAATCATAGCGCATAATATTATTTGCACTCGTATTTGCAATGTACAAATAATTTCCATCATTTGTTATACCATTTGGCGCATTTAGACCTGTTACCAAAGTTGTTACAACACCTGTTGCAATCGAATACTTTCTAATTTGATTATTTCCCCTGTCTGTAATATAAACATTTTTACCATCCGTAGTCAAATAAGTGGGTGTATCAAATCTTGCAAGTGTTCCTTGGTTATTTATATTCCCTGATGTGTTTAGAACACCAGCTATGGTCTGAACTGCTCCTCCGCCAACTGGAACTCTATTAATAACATGTGTGTTAAAACTTGTGACATACACGTATATGCCATCTGTTGCAATTCCGTGTGGTCCCGTACTCGTAGCAAGAGTAGTAACAGAATTATCCGCTATTTTTACTTTCCGAATAGCATTATTAAAAATATCTGCAACGTAAATATTTGCACCGTCAGTCGCAATAGCAATCGGATTATCGAAACGAGCAGAAGTCCCAGTCGCATCTGTATTTCCAGTTGTACTAATAGGATATGCTCCAGCCATTGTGGTCAATTGATTCAAAGAAGGAATACTTGGAATCGGAAATGTTTGATACACTGTTCCGTTGTATAAATATCCTGTTTCACATTGAATACTGATAGTAACATCTGCACTTATATTTCCATAAGGAAGATTATTATTGGGAGCAGATGTAATTGCACAAAATTGTGCGGTTGGTTTAGATGTAATTTCTACAGCGTAAGAATTTCCATTCGGTATGGAAGTAGGAAATGTAAATGTCCCATTTGTATTTAAAGAAAGGGAGTCGGCATTATTAGTTACAGTTAAATTTCCACTCAGACCAGTTACATTCACTTTTACTAGGAAATTTGTCACCACAACTGCATCTAGAGAATATGTTTTTGTAGTTCCATCTTGAGCAGTTACTACAATAGAAATTGAATTAGAACCAGTTACAAGAGGTATATTGCCAGTTGCCGAACCAGACAACACGGTTATTCCATTCACCTTGATCGTGGCTAACGGATCTAATGCGGTTGGTGTAACAGTCATAGAGGCAGTTCCACTACTCAAAGTAATAAGATAAGATGTAGTAGCCGCAGAAAAAACTGGATACAGAGTGCCTTGGCTAATAGTCAAACCCGACAAATCATTTATATTCGACAACACTCTTGTAACTGTCAAAGTATAAGTCTTTGTGCTTGTATCTTGCGCGGTTACTATTATCGAAATCGTATTAACACCTACATTCAAATTGATGTTACTAGATGTTGTCCCTGATGTTACACTCACTGCGTTTACTGTTACAAGTGAACTACTATCTAGCACAGTTGGTGTTACAGTTAACGTTGTTGTCGCATTTGACACAGATGCCGAATACGCTGTAGTAGACGATACAAACACGGGCGACAAAGTTCCACTGCTAATTGTCAAATTAGACAAATCACTGTTATTCGACAACACTCTTGTCACTGTCAACGTATAAGTCTTTGTGCTTGTATCCTGTGCTGTCACTACTATCGAAATTGTATTTACACCTACACTCAAATTGATGTCACTTGACGCTGTGCCAGATACTACACTCACTGAGTTTACTGTTACAAGTGAAGTGCTATCTAACACAGTTGGTGTTACAGTTAAC